>JBEKEI010000038.1:0-30141 GCA_050013915.1 Roseiarcus sp. | reverse complement strand
GCGCCTTCACCCGACCCGTCGCCTTCATCCTGTCGGGCGACATGGCGGTCGCCTATTTCATCGCCCATTTCCCGCGCTCATTCTATCCCGCCGTCAACCAGGGCGACGGCGCGATCCTCTATTGCTTCGTGTTCCTCTACTTCGTCTTCGCAGGGCCGGGACCATGGAGCCTCGATGCGACGGTGCTGAAGCGCCGCTGACTCGCACGAGAAACGCCGCGCGCAGGCTCCAGGCCTTCATGCCGATCTCGCGCGC
Organism: Roseiarcus sp.; assembly: GCA_050013915.1. Taxonomy (GTDB): domain Bacteria; phylum Pseudomonadota; class Alphaproteobacteria; order Rhizobiales; family Beijerinckiaceae; genus Roseiarcus. Next base: position 29,886 of record JBEKEI010000038.1, on the reverse strand, counting down.
GGCGGCCCCTCGCCACACCGCCTTGGGCGCCTCCCCGGTCTGCCCCTTCGGCGCCTGGTCGCAAGGCGCGACCAGAACCCAGGTCCAGGGCGCGCAGGTCGGCGTGGCGGCCATCAGCCGCTCGGGAAAGCCCGGATACCAGCGCGGCCGAAAGGTCGGCTCGTCGATCCGGTCGACCAGGCGCGCCTCGGCGCAGCGACGCTGCATTTCCGCATCGCGTTCCTCGCCCGGTCGGCGCGACATGAGGCCGGCGCCCCGCGGACCGCACGGTCGCGGCGAGCTGCCCGGCGGGCGCCGGCGCCAAGCGGCCATGGGTCTCGACCAGCGCGGCGACCGCCTGCGCGATCGCGGCGTCGGACGAGCGGTCGCCCAGATTTTGCGCTCGTCTTAGGCGAGCGAGCAGGCGAGGCGGCGCCCGCCGCCTTGCCGCGAATGGTCAAAGAAGATGCTCGCGACGGCCGGCGCGAGGCGTCGGCGCCGCGCCGATCGATCGCCCGCCGTCGCTCAGACGCCGAGGCTCGCCCGGTTGAGCAGCCAGATCACGACGATGACGACGAGCACGAGGCCGAGCACGCCGCCGAGGCCCGATCCGCCATAATTGCGATGCGCGTAATAGCCGCCGCCGCCGCCGAACAGCAGCACGAGAACGATGACGATCAGAAGCAGGCTCATTTTCGACTCTCATCCAACAAGGCGCGCCCCCTCGGGAGCGCGCGCGCCTCGGCCCGATCGGAACGAGCCCGGACATCGAACGCCCGGCCCCGACCGATGGTTGCGACTGCCGAAAAACGCATGCGCACGCCCGTCCGCTGCAACCAATTCCGCGGCCGCGACGTTCCCCGGACGTTTAGCGCGCAAGGGGTCGGCCGCATGACGTGGTCGCGGAAACTTCCCAAGCCCATCCATCTGGCCGACGGTCGCGCGATCGTGACCCTCGCTCAGGCGCGCGACGTGATGCTGACGCTGCCGCACGAACACCAGACCAATCCCTATTGGCAGGAGGCGGCGGAGGCCCTGATGAAGGCCGCGTACCGCAGCCGGCAGGATCCCATCCACGACGCCGGGCTGCAATTGGCGCGCGCCCTGCGCGCGGACGGCCTGCTCTGACCGTTTCGGCGGTCATTCGCCCTCGCCGCGCCGCGGACGAACCGCAGACCGTAAGCGTCCGGCGACGGGCGCAAGGGCCCGTTCGGGGGTTCATCCGCGACCAGCCAGGCGCCGGTCGCGACAGGCGAGGATAGGAACATGACCATCAGAACCGTTGCAAAATACGCCATCGCCGCCGCTGGCGGCGCGACGATGCTGGCGCTCACCCTGAGCCCGGCTTCCGCATTCACGCTCTCGGCGCCCTCTCTCGAAGCGCCGGTCGCCGCCGCGCAGATCGACAAGGTCTGGTGGGGCGGCTGGCATCACTGGCATCACCATTTCTGGGGCCGTCCGTGGGCCTATGGCTACGGCGGCGGATGGGGACCCCATTGCTGGCGCAACCCCTGGGGCCACCTTCGCTGCAGCTACTGAAGTCCCGGGATCGCTCGGTCCGGCGCCGGCCGCTCCCGCGGCCCGCGTCGGCGGCGCTCCGGCCGTGAGGCCTCTTACTTCGCCGGGTGACGGCGTCGCCTTCCCGGAGCCGGCGCCGACCCGGATCGGCGCGCCTCCGGTCCCGTGACGCCGGCGCCGGGCTCGGTCAGTTCCGGCGGGTCGCTCGCCGGAAACGTCATTTCGAGCGCCTCGTCCAATCGCCGCTGCTGCGCGCCGTCCGCTTTCTCCGGCTCTCTCGCCTTCGTCATCGCGCCCTCCGGACCCGCCGCCCGCGGGCCTTGCGCCCGTTGGCGGCATCCACACAAAACCTCGCCGCTGTGCGTCGGTTCCGCGCGCAGCCGCGGCGGGAGCCCTCGGGACCGCCGGCGTCGATCGTCCCGGACCTCCCGCGGGAGCCCGACCCATGGGCAAGATCGACGAGGGGGATCGGCCGATCGTCCCCCGGTCGGGGCGCCGGGCGCGGGACGCGTCAGGCGCGCAGCCCTCGAGGCGGCGGGCGCCGACGGCGCCCCGCCGCGCGAAGTCGCGCCCGCGATCCCGACGCCCGCAACGCTCGCATCGATCGATTCCGGTCGTTTCCGCCGCCCTATCCCTTGCCGAAGGTCTCGTCGAAGGAATAGCCGGCGCCCCGCACGGTTCGGATCGGGTCGCGTTCCCGGCCGCGCGACAACGCCTTGCGCAGCCGGCCGACATGGACATCGACGGTCCGCTCGTCGATTTCGACCGAAAACCCCCAGACGCCGTCGAGCAATTGCGCGCGCGAAAAGACGCGGCCGGGTTTCTCCAGGAGATATTCGAGCAGCCGGAATTCGGTCGGCCCCAGATGGACGTCGCGCGCGCCGCGCCGAACGCGCCGCGTCTCCCGATCGAGATCGAGATCGCCGGCCGACAGTTTGTCGGCGATCCGTTCGGGCCGGCTGCGCCGCAGCAGCGCGCGCACCCTGGCCATCAGTTCGGGCACGGAAAAGGGTTTGACGACGTAATCGTCGGCGCCGACCGACAGCCCGCGCACCCGCTCGCCCTCCTCGCCGCGTGCCGTCAGCATGATGACGGGCAGGGTGCGGGTGCCCTCGCGGGCGCGCAGACGCCGACATATTTCCAGGCCCGAAACGCCCGGCAGCATCCAGTCGAGGATGAGCAGGTCGGGCGGATTCTCGGCGAGCCGCAATTCGGCCTCGTCGCCGCGCTCGACGCATTCGGCGGCGTAGCCTTCGGCCTCCAGATTGTACGCGAGCAGCAAGGCCAGGTCGGATTCGTCCTCGACGACGAGAATGCGCGGCAGGGTCGAAGCCACCGTGCGCGCGGCCTCCTTCCGGACTTCGTTCATTTGGCGAGCGTCCCGAACGAAGCGGCGGAGAGGTCGGGGCGTCCCTTCGGACGATCGGCTGGAAGCGTGCCGCCGGTGACGAGATAGTGGACCGTCTCGGCGATGTTCGTCGCGTGGTCGCCGATGCGTTCGATGTTCTTGGAGCAGAACAGGAGATGCGCGCAGAACGAGATGTTGCGCGGGTCCTCCATCATGTGGGTCAGCAGGTCGCGGAAGATCGAGTCCTCGAGCGCGTCGAGTTCGGCGTCGCGCGTCCAGACCGCGAGCGCGCGGTCGGCGTCGCGCTGCGCATAGGCGTCGAGCACGTCCTTCATCAGTTCGGTCGCAAGTTCGTTCATGTGCTTGAGCCCGATCAGCGCCCGCGGCAGCCGCGCCTCCGCGCCGATGGTGACCGTTCGCTTGGCGATGTTCTTGGCGAGATCGCCGACCCGTTCGAGATCCCCGGCGATGCGGATCGCCCCGATGATCTCGCGCAGGTCGATCGCCATCGGCTGGCGCCGCGCGATCGTCAGGATCGCCTGTTCCTCGATTTCGCGCTGAATCGCATCGAGGCGCGGATCGGTGACGATGACGTGCTGGGCGAGCCGAAGATCGACATTGATCAACGCATCCATCGCGTCGACGACCATTTTCTCGGCGATGCCGCCCATCTCGGCGATCTGCCGTCCAAGTTCGTCGAGTTCCTTGTCATAGGCCTTGACAGTATGTTCGCTCATCAATTGTCTCCACTCAGCCGAAGCGGCCGGTGATATAGTCCTGAGTGCGCTTTTCGCGCGGCGAAGTGAATACCTTGCTCGTCTCCTCGAACTCGACCAGCTCGCCCAGATACATGAACGCGGTGAATTGCGACACGCGCGCGGCCTGCTGCATGTTGTGAGTAACGATCGCGATCGTATAATTTTCGGTCAGCTCGTCGATCAACTCCTCGATTTTGGCGGTCGAGATCGGATCGAGCGCCGAACAAGGCTCGTCGAACAGGATGATTTCAGGATGGATCGCAACCGATCGAGCGATGCACAGCCTTTGCTGTTGACCGCCCGAAAGAGAAAGCCCGCTTGCTTTCAGCTTGTCCTTCACCTCCGCCCACAAGGCGGCCATCCTCAGCGATTGCTCGACCCGGTCGTCGATCTCGCTCTTCGGCAGATTTTCGTAGAGCTGAATGCCGAAGGCGATATTCTCGTAGATCGACATCGGAAACGGCGTCGGCTTCTGAAAGACCATGCCAATTCGGGAGCGAAGCAGGTTCAGGTCCAGCGCGGGGTCCAGGAGATTGGCGCCGTCGAGCAGCACCTCGCCCTCCGCACGCTGGCCCGGATACAGGTCATACATCCGATTCAGGACCCGCAACAGGGTGGACTTTCCGCAGCCCGACGGTCCGATGAATGAAGTGACCTTGCGGTCGTACAACGGCAGCGTAATATTCTTCAGCGCGCGAGACTCGCCGTAGTAGAAGTTCAAATTCCGCACCGACACCTTTTCGACCGCGGCGCCGACGGGGGCAGCGTTCACGTTCATTTTGTGGTTCCTCTTCCAGCCAGCGCGCGCGCGACGATGCTCAAGGCCAGCACGGCGAGCGTGATGATCAAGGCGCCCGTCCAGGCCAGCTGTTGCCATTCCTTGTAGGGACTCAGCGCGAACTGAAAGATCACGGCCGGCAGACTCGACATCGGCGCATTGAGATTCAGGCTCCAGAACTGGTTGTTCAGGGCAGTGAACAAGAGCGGCGCCGTCTCGCCGCTGACCCGCGCGATCGCGAGCAGGACCCCGGTCAACAGGCCGGCCCTTGCGGCGCGATAGCCAATTCGCTGAATGACCACCGAGCGCGGCATCCCGAGCGCGGCGCCGGCCTCACGCAACGTGTTGGGGACGAGGTTGAGCATGTCCTCCGTGGTCCGCACGACGACGGGAACGACCAGGACCGCCAACGCGACGCAACCCGCGAGGCCGGAAAAATGGCCCATCGGCGCCACGACGACCTCGTAGACGAACAGTCCGATCACGATCGACGGCGCGCTCAGCAGAATGTCGTTGATGAACCGGACGACAATGGCGAGTCTCGAGTGGCGCCCGTATTCGGCCAGATAGGTGCCCGCGAGCATTCCAAGCGGGGCGCCGATCGCCACCCCGAGCACCGTCATCAGCAAACTTCCGGCGATCGCGTTCAGCAGCCCGCCGGCGCTCCCGGGGGGTGGCGTCATCTCAGTGAATACCGACGGCGACAGGCCGCTGCAGCCTTGCCAGAAAAGCACCGCCAGAATGAGAAACAGCCAGACGAGGCCAAAGGCGGCGGCCGCGACGCTGAGACCCATCCACAGTGCGTTTCGTCGACGGCGCGCGGGGTAGGGGGACATGGCTATCTTCCTGCTCGCACTTCGAGCCGCATCAGCATGAGGCGGGCAATGGCGAGGACGACGAAGGTGATCATGAACAGGATCAGGCCGAGAGCGATCAGCGCAGAGGTGTAGAGATCGCCGACCGCCTCGGTGAATTCGTTGGCGATCGTCGCGGAGATCGTCGTTCCAGGCGCGAACAACGAGGCGGAGATCTTGTGCGCATTGCCGATCACGAAGGTTACGGCCATGGTTTCGCCGAGGGCCCGGCCGAGCCCGAGCATGGCGGCGCCGATCATGCCGACCCGGGTATAGGGTATCTCGATATTGCGCACGACCTCCCATGTCGTGCAGCCGATCCCATAGGCCGATTCCTTCAACATCGGCGGCACGGATTCGAACACATCGCGAGTGATCGACGCCACGAACGGCAGCACCATGATCGCCAGGATGAGCGAGGCCGTCAGCACGCCGATGCCGTAGGGCGGCCCGGCGAAGATCGATGAGAGCAACGGCAAGTCCCCAAAAACCGCGATCAGGCCGGGTTGGACATGTTGCTGGAGAAACGGCGCCAGCACAAACAGGCCCCAGATGCCGTAGATTATGCTCGGGATGCCCGCGAGAAGCTCGATGGCGATCCCGATCGGGCGGCGGAGCGACGGCGGACACAGTTCCGTGAGGAATATCGCGATCCCGATTCCGACGGGGACAGCTATGACCATTGCGATGCTGGAAGTGACCAACGTGCCAAAAATCGCCGCGGCGGCGCCGAATTTCTCAGAGACGGGGTTCCAGACCTCGGTCGTAAAGAACCCAAAGCCGAACTCTCGAAAGGCCGGGATCGAACCCTGGATCAGCGAGGCGATGACGCCGCCCAGGATCAGCATTACGACAAGCGCGGCGCTCTGGGTCAGCCGGCGGAAGAAGGCGTCGCTGGAGGCGAAGCCCTTTATCGCCCGGCTGCGCTGCCGGGCGGTCTCGGATCCCGCCGTGCTCAACTGTGGCATCGCGATCTCTGACATGGACGCCGCTCTCCGATGGGAATCCGGTCTGCGCCGCCGAAATGATCGCGCCCGACAATCATCGGGGCGTTCGCCGAATGCCCCGATGACCTGTGCCGGTGGAATCACTTCGACGGATATATGGCCTTGCCGTCGGCGGTCTTGATTTCCGAGGACCACGTCTCCTGAATCTGTTGAACGACCGCCGCGGGCAGGGGCACGTAGTCGAGTTCTTCCGCCGCCGGGCCGCCCTTGGAATAGGCCCAGTCGAAGAACTTCAGGGCTGCCGCCGAAGCGGCGGCGTCGACGGGCTGCTTGTGCATCAGGATGAACGTCGCGCCGGCGATCGGCCAGGTGTCGGGGCCAGGCTGATTTGTCAGAATCACGTAGTAATTCTCGGACTTCGCCCAATCGGCGTTGGCGGCGGCCGCTTGGAAAGCCTTGGCGTTGGGCGCTACCGCCTTGCCGTCGAGATTGATCATGTCGACCGACGCCATCTTGTTCTGCTTGGCATAGGCATATTCCACGTAGCCAATGGCGCCCTTGGTCTGGGTCACATTGTTGGCGACGCCTTCGTTTCCCTTGGCGCCGATGCCGACCGGCCATTCGACGGCGGTGCTTTCGCCGACCTTGGCCTTCCAATCCGGACTGACTTTGGAGAGGTAGTCGGTGAAGATGAAAGTGGTCCCGGATCCGTCCGAGCGATGCGCGACCACGATCGCGTCCGAGGGAAGCTTGACGTTCGGGTTGAGCTTCTTGATCGCTGGATCATCCCATTTGGCGATCGCGCCAAGGAAGATATTCGCGAGCGTCGGGCCGTCGAGCACGAGATCGCCCGCCTTGACGCCGTCCAGATTGACCACCGGCACGTCTCCGCCGACGACCGTCGGGAATTGAACCAGGCCCGCCTCGTTCACGTCCTTGGGAGTGAGCGGCATATCCGAGGCGCCGAACGTGACCGTCTTCGCCTTGATCTGCTTGATGCCGCCCCCCGAACCGATCGATTGGTAGTTCAAGCCGTTGCCGGTCTCCTTCTTGTACGTGTCCGCCCACTTGGCGTAGATCGGATAGGGAAAGGTCGCGCCGGCGCCCGAAATGTCGACGGCCAAGGCGACTGTCGCGGTCGACGCGCAAATCGCGACCGCTGCGACTCGAACGAGATTGGAAGGTTTCATTGAACGCCTCTCTAGCGCTGGGGTGAAATCGCCACAACCTCGTGCGAGCGATGTGCGAGGTGCATGCGCCGCATGCCGTTACCGCTGCGCGGCAAGGCTTTTACGACGATTGGATGACGGTTTTGCGACGCAGTTCGCGCCGCGCGCCGACCGGCTCGCCCATCTCCTTCCAAGCCGTTGAATTCATGGGCGCGTTGTTTCGCCGACGGGATTTTTCCCGACAGCGTCGCCAGCGTCGGAAAATCGTTCGCGCGGATATGTTCGCGGCGCATCGCCGAATCGACTACCCTGGATTCATGGATAAATCAGCGGCGATCGCCGCTCTCGCCGCGCTCGCGCAGCCGACGCGGTTGGACGCGTTTGGACTGCTGGTCGCCCGCGGGTCCGACGGCGTCGCCGCCGGCGAAATTGGCCGGCCTGGTCATCGACGGAGGGCGGCCGGTCGATCGTCGATCGCGCCGATCTCGACCGCCCTCGCGCGCGAGCTCTGACCTGCCGCTGTTCGCTTCGCGCACGCCGAGCGACGCGTCCACAGCGCCCGTCTCGACGCTCGCGCGCTGCGGGCGTGGTCCTGGCTGCGCGGCTCCCCGTGACCCCGAGGTTTCGGCCCGCTGGGCGCGGACGAAGGACATGCGGGACAGCCGTCGGAACTCGCCCGGACTCCGCCGCCCACTGAGTAGTTTCCGACCCTCCCGCGGGCTCGCCGGTGTGCATAGATGCGAAGAATCCGGAACTCGGCTCGGAGCTCGAAGTTGTGCTTGATAACAGCCGGAGGGATGGGCGACCTCCCGGTCGACAGCCTTGCCTGGGATCCACCTGACGATGGAACGGAAACCGGAACATGCTCGATGTGAAGTCGAAGTTGAACAGTTCGGTTCTTTTCGTCCTCGCGCTGCTCGGCGCGGGTCTGTCCACGCCTGCGATCGATCGGGCGCAGGCGCAGACGCCGTCGCCGTTCTCGGGGCTCGAGGGGAAATGGTCCGGGGACGGCTCCATCGCGCTGACCAATGGGACGACCGAACGGCTGCGCTGCGACGCGACCTACGCCGTGAGCGGTGGCGGCGACAATCTCGATCAGACGCTTCGCTGCGCCAGCGACAGCTATAAATTCGATCTGCGGATCAGCCTTGTCGACAAGGCGGGCGCGATCCTGGGAAACTGGAACGAACTCGGCAAGGACGTTCAGGGCGGGATTTCCGGACGCAATTCGAAAGGTCTCATCCAGGTCACGGTGAGGGGTCAGAACCTCAACGCCGCCGTGACGGTCGCCACGCACGGGACCGAGCAATCGGTCGAGATTCGCGCGCAGAGCGGCGACCTCTCACAGGTCAAGATCACGCTTCACCACGCGCGCTGACGTCTCGGGAGGCAGAGTCGATCGCGGCTGCGGCTCAACCGGTATCTTCGAGTCGTTCAGAGCGGACGTAAGAGCATGGGCTCACAGGATTTCGTCGTTTGCACAGCCCGCGAGGGGCTGCTGACGATCGCAGCGTCCGGCGCCTGGACCGCGGACAATGCCGCGCGCCTCGAGTCCTGCATCGACCAGATGCGTCCCGATGAGGCGCCGCGACTCCAGGTCGACATGGGCGACGTAAAGGAATTCGATACGTTCGGCGCCTGGATTCTGGAGCGCCTGATGCGCGGCGACGGGCGTGCGCGTCAGGCGTCGCTGGTTCGCCTGCCGGAACACTTCCGGGGCCTCGTCGAGGACGTGGGCCGGACCAACCGGCGCGTCCCGACGCCGCCCAAGCGGATCGCGTGGCCGCTCACCCGTCTGGCGGGCATCGGTCGAGGGGTCGAGGAGGCCGGCGCGGCCTCGCTCCGGTTGGCCGCCATGGTCGGCGCGCTCGTCGTCCTCCTGGGCGCCGCCCTCGTGGCGCCCAGGCGATTTCGGGCGACCTCGATCGTCAATCAGCTCGATCGCGTGGGTCTGCGCTCCGTGCCGATCATCGTCCTCATCACGTTGCTGATCGGCGCCATCATCGCGCAACAGGGCTTTTTTCACTTTCGCCAGTTCGGCGCGGACGACTATGTCGTCGATCTCGTCGGCATATTGACCCTTCGCGAAATCGGCGTGCTGATCGTGTCGATCATGGTCGCGGGTCGATCGGGCAGCTCCTATACCGCCGAACTGGGCGCGATGAAGATGCGGGAGGAAATCGACGCGTTGCGAACCATGGGCCGCGACCCGCTCGAAGTGCTGGTTCTGCCTCGCGTCGTCGCATTGGTCATCGCGCTTCCCCTGTTGGCCTTGATCGGCTCGATCGCCGCGCTGGTCGGCGGCGGAATCGTGGCGTCGATCTATGGCATGGAGCCGAGCCTCTTCATCGCCCGCCTCGGGGAGGCGGTGTCGATCTCCGATTTCGAGGTCGGCATGATCAAGGCCCCCTTCATGGCGCTGGTGATCGGCCTGGTGGCGTGCACGGAAGGGTTTCAGGTGCGCGGCAGCTCGGAATCGCTCGGCGCGCGAACCACGGCCTCGGTCGTGAAGGCGATTTTTCTGGTCATCGTTCTCGACGGAATTTTCGCGATGTTCTTTTCCTCGATCGGCATGTGAGCGATGGCGGACGCGGGCGCGGCCAAAGCCGTCGAGGTCGCCGATCTCGTCGTCGAGTTCGGCCGCAGGAGAGTGCTCGATCATCTGTCCCTCGATGTCCGAACCGGGGAGATCCTCGGCCTGGTCGGCGCATCCGGCGGCGGCAAATCGGTGCTCCTGCGCACGATGCTGGGGCTCACGTCCAAACGACAGGGACGGATCGCCATCTTCGGTCTGGATCGCGACGTGGCGACGCCCGAGCAGCTGAGACTGCTGGAGCGGCGATGGGGCGTTCTCTACCAGCAGGGCGCGCTGTTCTCGTCGCTGACCGTGTTTCAGAACATCGAATTCCCGATCCGGGAATATCTGGCGATGCCGCAACGGCTGATGCGCGAGATCGCGACCGCCAAGCTGGAAATGGTGGGATTGATGCCCGAGGACGGCGACAAGCATCCTGCGGAACTGTCGGGCGGCATGACCAAGCGCGTCGCGCTCGCCCGCGCCCTTGCGCTCGATCCCGCGATCGTCTTCCTCGACGAGCCGACCTCCGGGCTCGACCCGATCGCGGCCCGCGAATTCGGGGTGCTCATCCGCACGATGCAGCGCACGCTCGGGCTCACGGTGTTCATGGTCACCCACGACCCCGAGGCGTTGCGAACGATCTGCGACCGCATCGCGGCCCTGGCGTCGGGCAAGATCGTCGCGATCGGGTCGATGGCGCAGGTGCTCGAAACCGAAGACGCCTGGGTCAAATCCTATTTTCGCGGCGTCGGGAGTGCTCCTTCGAGCGCACCGACGATCCCCTGAGCCGAGGCCGAACTCATGGAAACACACGCGCGCTACACCATCGTCGGGCTGTTCACGGTCGTGATCGTCGCCGCCGGATTCGTTTTCGTCTATTGGCTGCACGGCTTCGCCGATGCGGGCGCGTCGGCGCATTACCGCATCCGTTTCGAGGCGCCCGTCATCGGGTTGAGGCCGGGCGTCGCCGTGCTCTTCAATGGACTGCGAGTGGGCGAAGTGACCTCGGTGCGTTTCGACTCCGGGGCGCCCAGAATACTGATGGCGCAAATCGCCGTCGATGCGACGACGCCGGTTCGGCAGGACACGCAAGTCGGCATCGACGCACAGGGCCTGATGGGCGGCGCGACCGTCTCGCTGACCGGCGGCGTCTCGACGGCGATTCTGAAGCCCGGCGACGACGGCGAGCCGCCGCTGCTGATCGCCACCGCCGATGAAACGCAAAGTTTGACTCGCACCGCCAAGACGGCCCTGGCGCAAATCGACGGCATACTCAGCGACAACGCCGAGCCGCTGCATGGCATGATCGCAAATCTGAGTTCGTTCTCGAGCGCTTTGGCGCGCAATTCAGGGCGGGTCGACGGCATATTGGCGGGCCTCGAGAAGATGACGGGCGGCGGCGCGCCCAAGCCGCCCCCGGTCTCCTACAATCTGAGCGCCGCCGAATTCCCGGCGTCTCAGCAGCCGCCGAGCAAGGCGCTGGCTTTGCAGATCGCGCTGCCCGAACCGACCGCGCTCGTCGCGCTCGAGACCCAGAAGGTGCTGGTCGCGCCGCGCCCCGGCGAACTGCAGCCGTTGGAAGACGGCCAATGGGCCGACAGCATTCCCAGGCTCGTGCAGACCAACATGGTGGCGAGCTTCGAGAATGCGGGCTTTGCGCATGTCAGCAAGGCGATGGACGGGTTCACGCCCGACGTTCAGCTTCTGCTCGAGATCAGATCCTTTCAGGTTTCGCTCGCTGAGCCGCCTTCGGCGCAAATCGAGATAGCGGCCAAGCTCCTCGGCGCCGACGGCAAGATCGCGACCGAACACAGCTTCCGCGCCACGGCGCCCGCGACGGGCGTCGAAGGCCCCGCGGCGGCCGTGGCGCTCAACGCCGCGTATCAGACGGTCGCCCGCGATATCGTGGTATGGGCGCAGGCGACGATGTGACGCCGTGCGGCTCGCCTCGCCGTTCCGGCCCGGATTGGCGGGGCGCGTCGTGACGTCGGGCGCGTCGGGTCGGCTTCGAAACGTCGACGCGCCATGGCGACGGGCGAAAGGCACGATGCGCTCGGCCGCGCGTCGGCGAGGCGCGCGGATCCCGCGCTCGCCCGTCACGTATGCGTGATCCTCGTGCCGAGCACGGCGAGGCATTCGCGCATGAAGGCCGCAAGCCCGGGCCACCCTTTGGCCGAAACGAGATTGCCGTCGACATGCGCGCCGGTCGGCGCGACGTCGACGTAAATGCCGCCGACGGCGGTGACTTCAGGCTCGCAATATTCGAGCGCCGCCACGCGCCTGCCCTCGATCACGCCCTTGACCGCCATCAGCACCTGCACGCCATGGCAGATGGTGAAGATGGGTTTACGCGCATCGTGGAAATGCTTGATGATCTTCTGCACCTGCTTGTTGATGCGAATGTATTCGGGACCGCGCCCGCCTGCGACATAGACGGCGTCATAGTCTTCCGGCCTCACCTCGGCAAATGTCGCGTTGAGCGTCTGAAAATGCCCCGGCTTCTCGGTGTAGGTGAGCCCGCCTTCGAAATCATGCAGCGACGTCTGGATCTTGTCGCCGGCCTTCCGGTCCGGGCAGACGACGTGGACCGTGTGTCCGACCGCCGTCATCGCCTGCTCGAACACGAAAATTTCGTATTCCTCGCTATATTCGCCCGCGAGCATGAGTATTTTCTTGCCTGTCACCTCGTCCCCCCTGGTTCACGCTGCGCCGTGTTCGCGCGGCGAGCCCATATTCGTCGAATGCGCCTGCCCCGCTCACTGCGCGTCGCGTCGCAATCCCAGGACGCGGCCCGCCGGCGTCGAGCGATAATCCGGCAGATCGACGAGCGCGCGTTCCGCGCCGCCGGGATTGTAGAGCGCCAATAACCGGAGCGGCTCCCAGCCCGTGTTGATCGTCGAATGATAGATCGCCGTCGGGATGTAGATCGCATCCCCGGGCCGCACGGCGAACGGCGGCCGGTCGTCGACCATCTGCTCGCCAATTCCGGAAAGAATGTAGAGAATCTCTTCCGACGCCGGGTGGTTGTGGCGGACGTGCCCCTGTCCCGGCAGCAGAATCACCTCGCCGAACGTGATCCTCGCGCCCGGATTCTGCTCGGGGCTGACCAGCCATTTGATGACGCCCCAGTCGAAGCTGTGCGTGGCGAGCTTGTCGACATCGACCGCCGTCATTCTCGACCCCTCCCTTGGTTCCGTCCCGATTCGCCCGCCGCCCGGGCGTCTTTCATGACGCCGCGCGTGACTGACGTTCTTGCATGCGGGAAAGATAGCATTAAGATGGCCGGCATTGAAAGCGTCTACCAAGGGACGCCGTCGACACGGAGGAGCCGCTTCATGGCGAGGGACGACAATTGGCCGAAGCTGCACAACGCCATGTGGCCGGGGGTGGTGGGCAAGGGAGGCGACGCCGAGCCGCCGATTTCGCTCGAGACCCTGCTCGATTTGACGGCCAAGGCTGATGTCGACGGCGTCAAATTCGACGGCGTCGACCTGTTCCTCGCCGCCCCCCATACCAGCATCGACTCCAGCGACGATGACATCAAGCGCCTCGCCGATGCGGTCGGGTCGAGGGGCTTGGCGATCGGTTCGCTCGTCGCGCCAGTCTGGCCGCCCGTCGGCGGAGGTTCGGCGATGGGCGATGCGAGCGAGCGCAAGCAGTTCCTGTCGATGGTCGAGAAGGCCTGCCGAATCGGAAGGAAGCTGCGCGATCTCGGCATTCGGCCCTATGGCGTCGTCCGCATCGATTCGGCGACGGGCGTGGAGGCGTGGGCGGCTGACCCCCAGGGCAATACCAGGCTGATCGCCCAGACTTTCAGCGAGGCCTGCGACATCGCGGAATCGCACGGCGAGCGGCTCGCCGCCGAGGGCGAAATCTGCTGGGGCGGCATGCACGGCTGGAAGAGCATGGTCGAACTGCTCGAAATGGTCGGGCGTCCGAAAACGCTCGGCTTCCAGGCGGACATGGCCCATACGCTGCTCTACATGCTCGGCTACAACGCCCCCGAGCAGCGCATCCTTCCCGAGAGCTTCGATTGGAAGAGCAGGGAGGTCTTCCACGCCGCGCTGAAGCAGATGACAAAGGCGTTGCGTCCCTGGACGATCGATTTTCACGTCGCGCAGAACGACGCGACGGTGCGCGGATCGGGCTCGCACGACAAGACCGGCCGGCATTGCACCGTCGACGATGCCAACGGCAAATTGGATATCGTCGAAGACGCAGGCTATTGGCTGCGGGACGAAAATGGAGCCCTGACCAAGGCGTTCGAGCATATTTGCTGGGACGGCTGCATGTTCCCGAACGAGACGATGACGCGCCAGCGGACATGGAACGAAGTGCTGGGCGCCATGATCAAGGTGCGCGAAGCGCACGGATGGCGTCAGTGAGGGCGGGCTGGGGAGACATGTCATGAGCGCCAGGAAGAAACTTCGCGTCGGCATGGTCGGCGGCGGCTTCATGGGACGCACCCATTCCAATGCCTTCGCCAAGGTCAATCAGTTCTTCGATATCGACTATGAACCCGTGCTGGAGGCGGTCTGCACGCGCAACGCGGCCGGCGCCGAAGCCTTCGCGAATAACTGGGGCTACGCGTCGTTCGAGACCGACTGGCGGGCGCTGGTCGCGCGCAAGGACATCGATCTCGTCGACATCGCGAGCCCCAACGACACCCACGCCGAAATCGCGATCGCCGCCGCGGCGGCGGGCAAGATGGTGATGTGCGAGAAGCCGCTCGGCCGCAATGCGGACGAAGCGGAGAAAATGACCGCCGCGGTCGAAGCGGCGAAGACGCCGAACATGGTGTGGTACAACTACCGGCGCGTCCCGGCCGTGACGCTCGCCAAGCAGCTGATCGACGAGGGGCGGCTCGGGCGGATCTTCCATTATCGCGCAAAATTCCTGCAGGACTGGACGATTTCGGCCGATCTTCCGCAGGGCGGAACCGGCCTCTGGCGGCTCGACGCCAGCGTCGCCGGCAGCGGCGTCACCGGCGACCTGCTCGCCCATTGCATAGACACCGCGATGTGGCTCAACGGCCCGATCGACACGGTCACCGCAATGACCGAGACCTTCATCAAAGAGCGCAAGCACAATCTCACCGGCAGGGTGGAAAAAGTCTCGATCGACGACGCGAGCGCGTTTCTCGCCCGCTTTCACAACGGCTCGCTCGCCACGTTCGAGGCGACGCGCTACGCGCGCGGCCACAAGGCGCTCTACACCCTCGAAATCAACGGCGAGAACGCCTCGATCCAGTGGGACCTGCATGACCTGCATCGGCTGCAGTATTTCGATCACGGCGACGAAGGCCGCGTGCGCGGCTGGCGAGCGCTGCATGTCACCGACGGCGACCATCCTTACATGAAGCATTGGTGGGTCCCGGGATTGCAGATCGGCTATGAGCATACGTTCGTCCATCAGGCGGCCGATTTCCTCGAAGCGCTGTCGGGCGGCAAGGCCGCGAGCCCGACTTTTCGCGAGGCGCTGGCCACGGACTATGTCACCGACGCCGTGCTGCAATCGGCGCGATCGGGACGCTGGGAGCACGTGAATCGATGAACCGCGATCCGTGAAGCGCGTCCTCGTCGCCGGCTGCGCGGACACGAAGGGCGAGGAGCTCGCCTATCTGCGGTCGGTGATCGCCGAGGCCGGCGCCGCGCCGCTCCTCGTCGATGTCGGCATCGGCGAGCCCGGCTGCGCGGTCGACGTCTCGCGCCGTCGGGTCGCCAATTCCAACCCGTCGATCCTGACCGGGCGCGATCGCGGCGCCGCGGTCGCAGGCATGGGCGAAGCCTTCGCGACCTTTCTCGCCTCGTTCGGTCCTTTCGACGCCGTCCTCGGCATCGGCGGCGGCGGCGGCACTTCGATCGTGACGCGCGGGATGCGCGCGCTGCCGATCGGCCTGCCGAAGATCATGGTTTCGACGCTCGCCTCCGGCGATGTCGCGCCTTATGTCGACATCACCGACATCGTGATGATGCCCTCCGTCACCGATCTCGCCGGCCTCAACCGGGTGAGCCGGACCGTGCTGCGCAACGCGGCCTACGCCATCGTCGGCATGGCCGCGGCCGGCGCGCCGCAAGCGAGCGACCGGCCGTCGCTCGGGCTGACCATGTTCGGCGTCACCACGCCCTGTGTGACGAAGGTCGTCGCGGGGCTGCGCGATCGCTATGATTGCCTCGTCTTCCATGCGACGGGGACTGGCGGCCGGGCGATGGAGAAACTCGCCGACAGCGGGGCTCTCGACGGGTTCGTCGACGTGACCACCACCGAGATCTGCGATCTGTTGTTCGGCGGAGTCCTCAGCGCCGGGCCGGACCGGCTCGGCGCCGCGCATCGCACCCGGCTCCCCTACGTCGGCTCGGTCGGCGCGCTCGACATGATCAATTTCGGCGCGATCGCCACCGTGCCCGAGCGCTATCGCGCCCGCAATCTCTACGCCCACAATCCGCAGGTGACGCTGATGCGCACCACGCCCGCGGAATGCCGCGAGATCGGCGCCTGGATCGCCGAAAAGCTCAATCTCTGCGAGGGCCCGGTGCGATTTCTCATCCCGGAGCGGGGCGTCTCCGCGCTCGATGTCGAGGGTGGCGCCTTCTTTGACGAGGAGGCCGACGCCGCGCTTTTCGAGGCGCTGGAGGGTCGTCTTCGGCAGACTGATCGGCGGCGACTGTCGCGATTGCCCCTCCACATCAACGACGCCGCATTCGCCGAGGCGATCGTCGGGAATTTTCTCGAGATCGCGAGATAGTCCCGCTCACGCGCCCCAGCGCAGCGCGGCCGTGTGGACCGGCGCGTCCCACAGCCGCGCCGCCTCGCCTTCGAGCAAGGACACCGTGATCGAGGCCCCCGCCATGTCGAGCGAGGTGACATAGGAGCCGACGAGCGCGCGGACCGGTCTCAGGCCGCCGGTCCCCAGGATGCGCGCCGCCTCGTGATAGAGCAGATAGAGTTCGATCAGCGGGGTGGCGCCGAATCCGTTGACGAACAGAATCGCCTCGCTCCCCCGCTTCGGCGCGAGATCGCCGAGGATCGCGGCGAGCATTTCCTCGACGATCGCCCGCGCCGGAGCCAGCGCCTCGCGCCGACGACCCGGCTCGCCATGAATGCCGACGCCCATTTCCATTTCGTTTTCGCCGAGGGCGAAATTGGGCTTGCCCGCCGCCGGAACGGTGCAGGACGTCAACGCGACGCCCATCGAGCGGGTGCGCCGGTTGATCGCGTCGCCGAGCGTCTTGAGTTCGTCGCGCGCCATGCCCTGCTCGGCGGCGGCGCCGAGCATTTTCTCGATGATGAGCGTTCCGGCGACGCCGCGCCTTCCCGTCGAATAGGTCGATCGCTCGACGGCGACGTCGTCATCGGCGATGACCGCGACGCATCGGCCATCGGTCGTCTCCGCCGCCATTTCGAAGTTCATCACGTCGCCCTCGTAATTCTTGACGATCAGAACCACGCCCGATCCCTGATCGACGGCCTCGACCGCGGCAATGATCTGGTCCGGGGTCGGCGAAGTGAAGACCTGTCCCGGGCAGGCGGCGTCGAGCATGCCGAGGCCGACGAAGCCCGCGTGCAAGGGCTCATGGCCGGAGCCGCCGCCCGAGATCAGCGCGACCTTGCCAGGCGTCAGATTCTTCCGCCGGATGAATTTGCGCTCCTCGCCGGCGACGACAATATCGGCATGCGCGGAGACAAAGCCGTCGAGGCTTTCTTCGAGCAAAGTGTTCGGCGAATTGAGAAACTTCTTCATTGCTTCCTCCCGGCTCCTGCGGCCCCGCTCGTTCAATCGCGGCGCGGCGTCAACCTGACGAGACGGCGCGCCACCTCGCGCACGAGATCGTCGAATTCGCGATTTCTCTTGGCGTCGCCGAGATCGAACACTTCGAGGCGCAAACTGCGCAGGCTGGGGTCGCTGCGCCTCCAACGCGCGCGATTCGGATGCGCGCGCTCGAACGAATCGAGGAACGCGCGCTTGTCGGCCGGGGAGAAATGACAGATGTCGAAAATGATTTCGAGATGGGTCGCCGGGATCGGCACGGGATAGGCCGGGTTTGAGATCAACGAGATGAAGCTGCGGTTCTTGCCGAGCGCAGTTGCGAGCCGTTGCCGTGTGCCCGACGGCCTTCGATCGAGAATGCCACGCAGAATGATCTTATAGGATTCGACGTTGGCGGCCTTGTCGCTCCGGTCTGAAGCGACGCTCACGACGCGCTCCTCGAAAGATCGACCTGCGCAATCGCCGCCTTCACGCGGCCGAGCGCGGGCGGCGCGATCGACAGGGCGCGCAGCCCCGCGCGCAGGAGAGCGGCGACGAATTTCGGTTCGGCGCCCGCGTCGCCGCACAGACTCGCCTTGCGCCCGGTCGCCACGGCGTGGGTCGCCACCTGGCCGATGAGCCGAAGCATCGCAGGATCGACTGGATCGTTCAGTTCGGCGACCGCTTCGCAATCCCTCGCCGCCGCCATCACATATTGCGTAAGATCGTTCGAGCCGATCGAATAGAAGTCCGCGCCGAATCGTTCGATTGCAATCGCCGCCGCGGGAACTTCGACCATGATTCCGAGCTTCGGCTCGCGGCACGCGACGCCAGCCGCCCGCAGGCCGGCAAGCTCCTCGTGGAGAAGCCCGCGCGCGCGCTCGAGTTCCGCCGGAATTGACACCATCGGCAGCATGATCTCGATGTCGCCATGCGCAGCCGCGCGGCAAAGCGCCCTCAATTGAGTGCGAAACACTTCGGGTCGCGCGAGCGAAAGGCGGATGCCCCGCACCCCCAGGAAGGGATTGTTCTCGTGAGCGAGCGTCAGGCCGGGAATCGGCTTGTCGGCGCCGGCGTCGAGGGTGCGGATCGTGACCGGCTTGCCGCGCGCCCATTCGGCGAGGCGGCGATAGGCGAGATATTGCTCTTGCTCGTTCGGCAATCGGGCGCCCCTGCCGAACAGGAATTCCGTGCGCACGAGGCCGACGCCGTCGAAGCCGGCAATATCGATATGCTCGGTTTCATCGAGATCAGCAATGTTGACATGAATCGCGATAGCCTGACCATCGGCGGTGACCGCCGGCCGGAGCCGCAGCTCGTCCGCCTCGGCGCGCAATTTCGCGGCCGTCCCCTCGAGCGCGGCGAGGGTCTTGCGAGTCGCCGGCGCGGGATCGAGCCACAGGATCGCGCTTTCGCCATCGATCCACGCCTCGCTCACTGCGCCGACGCCGGAAAGATCGATGGGAACCCCGACGATCATCGGGACGCCGCGCGCCCTGGCGAGCGTCGCGACATGGCTGGAAGCGCTGCCGCGCGTCAGTGCGATGCCGCCGCCCCGGGTCCAGTCGGTCGAAAGAAAACGGGACGGCGTCAGGTCTTCGCCAATCAGAATTGCGCCGGCGGGCGCCGGGGCCTGCGCCACCGCTCCCGACAGCGTGTCGAGCACGCGGTCGCGAATGTCCTCGAGATCGCTGGCGCGAGCGCGGAAATATTCATCCTGCGCCGCCTCGTATCCCGCGACCTCGCGATCGAGCGCGCTGCGCCAGGCTTCGTGCGCGCTCGCCCCGCCTTCGATCGCGACGAACGCGGGCGCGGCGAGTGCGTCGTCCTCCAGCATCGCGATCTGGAAGGCGATGATTTCGGCGCCGTCAGCTTCGGCGTGCGCCGCGAGCTCGGAGAGCTGTTCGATGCCCGCCAACACCGCGTTCCTCAACGCGTCGGCCTCGGCTCGCGCATCCCCGCCGTGGCGGCTACCGACGGCGACGTTCGAGACAATCGCCAGCGGACCCGCGGCATGGCCGCCCGAGACCGCCTTGCCGACCAGCCGCTGTTCAGCCATGCGACGGCTCCGCTTCGCCTCGCGGCGTCGTGTCATCGGGGAATCCATCGACGACGAGCGCCTCGAGCGCGGTGAGCGCGGCGCTCGCGTCCGGTCCTTTGGCGCGGAGCTGCAAGGTTGTTCCCGTCACCGCCTTCACGGCCATGACCTTCACGATGCTCTTTGCGTCCACCCACGGCCCGTCGACCGCGGACGCGATCTCGATCAGCGAGGCGAAAGTCCTGGCGAGCTTGGTCAGCTTGACCGATGGGCGCGCGTGAAGCCCCAGCGGATTGACCAGCGTAACCGATGAAACCGCGGTGAAATCATCCATGCTCGCGTCTCGAATCGGCCCGCCGAGGCGCGTCGCCTCGTTTCTTCATGGGGAGAGCTCCTCCGCGGTGCGTCGCACCGTTTCGAGGTCCGCGCCGCCCGAGGCTTCGGTAGCCGCGATCACGGCGCCTTCGACGACCGGGGCGTTGCAGACGACCACGCGCTTGCGCCGTTCCGGAGGCAGCATTTCAACCGCCATCTCGCTGTTGGTTTCGGCGCCCCCGAGATCGACGAGGATCGCCACCCCGGCTTCCGACCACGCGCGGTCGATCGCCTGCCCGATCGCTTCGAAACTTGTGCCCAATCCGCCGGAAGGATTGCCGCCCGTCCAGGCGAGAGGCACCTCTTCGCCGACCATCTGGCGCACCATGTCGGCCGCGCCCTCGGCGACCTTAGGCGAGTGCGACACGATGACGATGCCGACATTGGCCATCAGAGCCCCCAAAACTCGTCGCACAAGGCTGCGATCATCAAGGCCGAGGACCGTGCGCCTGGATCCATATGGCCGATCGAACGTTCGCCGAGGAACGAGGCGCGACCGCGCGTCGCGCGCATCGGAATTGTGAGCTCGGCCGCCGTTTGCGCCGCCTGCTTGACGGCGCGGGCGTCGCCGCCGGCGAGAAAGGCTCCCAGAGCGGGCGTCAGCACGTCGAGCATAGTCTTTTGTCCAACCTCGCTTCTACCGCGCGCTCGCACCGCGGCGATCGCCGCGCCGAAGGCCGCCGCGGCGGCGGGGCGCGATGGCGCGTCGGGAAGTTCCTTCGCGAGCGCGAGGAACAATGTGCCGTAAAGAGGCCCTGACGCGCCGCCGATCTTCATCACGAGCGTGGTTCCAACCGCCTTGAGAAGATCAGGCAGGCTCATCGCGGACAGCGCATCGACGTCCCCCAGCACCGTCTCGAAGCCGCGCTTCAGATTATGTCCGTGGTCGCCGTCGCCGATCGCGGCGTCGAGCGCCGTCAATTCCTCGGTCGCGTCAATGATGGCCCGAGCGACCGCCGTCACGAGTCGCCGCTTGCGGTGCGCGTCGAATTGGACGCCTCCGTCGCTTTCGCCTGTTCCGATCTCCCGCGCGCCATCCATGGCGAGGTCCCCACCCGCGAGCCCGTCCGGCTCACCTCATGGTCAGATAGACGGCGTAGAGTTCGGCGGAGCCGAGCGCGAGCGCCGTGACGACGACGAAGATGATCGCGATGATCGCCGCTGCCTTCAGCAATGAACGGAACGTCCGCCCCGGCGTGCAGAGGGGCACGAGATTGAACGCCAATCCCGCGAGCACCACGAGGCCGGCGCCGACCGAATAGAGCGCCAGCGCGAACGGCTGGAACAGCAGCACCAGCGACAAGACGCTGAGGCCGACGATTGAATATTCGATCGTCTTGGCCTGTCTTGCCGTCATGCCCGCCGCGGGCGAGGCGACTGAAGGATTCCGCATGCTCTATCTCACGAGGTTGCCGGCGCTGTCGAAGACATGGAGCTGGCCGGTCTTGCAACGCACCGAGACGCGATCGCCCACCGCCAGACGGGTCGCTCTAGCCACGACGCAACGCAGATCGGCGCCTTGTTCGACGAGATGGACGAGCGTCTCCGCGCCCATCGGCTCGAGCAGATCGACGTCGGCGTGGAGCGCGTCGGCAGCATTCGCCTCGACGAATTCGAAGCTGCGCGGCCGGATGCCGAGCGTCACCGTCGCGCCGGGCGGCAGATTGACGACGCCGCCCGCGACCGGCGCTGAGATCCGTTCGCCCAAAATCGAGAAATGCGCTTTGACTGCGCCGTCGGAATCCTTCGGCGCGACCCCGGCCAGAACGGCAGGGATCAAGTTCATTTGAGGCGTGCCGATGAAGCTCGCGACGAACAGGTTGATCGGCTTGGAGAAAAGCTCATGCGGCGACGCGACCTGCTCGACCTTGCCCTGCTGCATCACCGCGATGCGGTCCGCCATCGTCAAGGCTTCGATCTGATCGTGGGTGACGATGACGGTCGGCTTGTCGAGCTTGGCGAGGATTTCCTTGATCTGCGTGCGCATGGTCTGGCGCAACTGGATGTCGAGCCGGCTCAGGGGCTCGTCGAACAGAAAGCAGGTCGGTTCGCGCACGATCGAGCGGCCGACGGCGACGCGCTGCTTCTCGCCTTCGCCGAGCTGATGGGGCCGACGCTTGAGAATCGATTTGAGATCGAGCGCCTCGCTGACGCGCGCGATTCGCGCGGCGATTTCAGCCTTGCCGATCTTCTCCGCATGAAGCGGGTAGGCGAGATTGTCTTCCACGGACAGACTCGGGTAGAGCGCGTAGAACTGAAACGCCATCGCCACGTTGCGGTCGCGTGCGGGCAGTTCGTTGACGCGCTTGCCGGCGATCGTGATGTCGCCCGAGGTCGCCGATTCGAGGCCGGCGATCATGCGCAACATCGTGGTCTTGCCGCAGCCCGATGGGCCCAACAGGCACATGACCTCGCCCCGGCCAACCGTCAGGTCCGCGCGGTCGACCGCCAGGAGACCGCCGAAATTCTTGGTCAGCTTATCGAGTCGGATCTCGTACATTCCGGCCCCTTCACTTTCTGATGGTGCCGAAGGTCACGCCGCGCAGAAGCTGGCTCTGCAGCAGGAAGGTGACGACGACCACGGGAATGATGAACAGCGTTTCAATCGCCGACAAAAGACCCCAGTCGACGCCGACCTGGCCGCCGATCGTGCGCGCGATGGCGACCGGCACCGTGCGCGTCTCGGTGCCGGTCAGCATCAACGCGAACAGAAACTCGTTCCAGGTGAGTATCACTGCGAAGACAAAAGTAGCGGCGAGGCCGCCATAAACCTGCGGCAGGCAGATTTTGCGGAACACGCTCCATTCGGAGCTGCCGTCCATGCGGGCGGCGTCCTCGATATCGCGATCGAGATCGTCGAAGAAGCTCTTCGCCATCCAGATCGAGAACGGCAGGTTGAACGCCGTATAGAGCGCGATGATGCCGGTATATGAGCCGCTCAATCCGAATATGCGGAACAGCACGAACACCGGAATTATCGCGATGATCGGCGGCAGCATGCGGGTCGTCAGGATGACGAACAGGTAGGTTTCGTTGCCGCGCAAGGGAAAGCGGGAGAAGCCGTAGGCCGCCGACGTGCCGATCACCAGCGCCAGAAAGACACTCGCGCCGCCGATGAACACGCTGTTGAAGAAATAAAGGCTGAAACCGGAATCCGTGCCCCCGCCGCCTTGGATATTGGCGCGGACAAAAACCGAATAGAAATTCTCCAGAGTCGGCGTAAAGAAGAATTTTATCGGCATCGCGAGCGCGTCCGGCCGCGTCTTGAACGCCGTCATGATGATATAGAAGACCGGGAAGAAATAGGCGAGGCTGACGACGCCGGCGCCCAAGGTGCGGCGCCACCCCGCCTGCCCTATAGCCCTGACTTCCCGTCCCCGGCTCATTTACGGCTCCGCCCGGCGCGACTGGATTGCGTAGAGGTAGAGGCTGGTCAGCACGATCACCGCGAACACCATGATATAGCCCATCGCCGAGGCCTGGCTCGTGCGGAAGAACTGGAATGCAAGGCGATAGACATAGACGGACGCCGTCTCCGTCGACGAACCCGGACCGCCTTCGGTGAGGATGTAGACGATATCGAAAATCTTGAACGTTTCGATGGTGCGAAACAGCAGCGCGAGCAGCAGGAGGCTCCGGATGTAGGGGAACGTGATGGTCGTGAATCGACGCCACCAACCCGCCCGATCGATCTCGGCGGCCTCGTAGAGATATTTCGGTACGCTCACGAGGCCCGCCAGCACCAGCAGCATGACGAACGGCGACCACATCCAGGCGTCGGCGATTACGACCGCGATGATCGCCCGCGTCGGCGTCGACAGTATGACGAACGTATCGGTCGTGAACATCGAAATGAAGCGGCTGATGAAGCCGAGAGTCGGATCATAAAATAGTTTGAAAAACACGCCTACGGCGCTGAGCGATAGCATCATCGGCGACAAGACGAGCATCAGCAGATAGCGACGCAGCGGAAATTCCCGGGCAAACAACAACGCCAGCAGGAAGCCGGCGACGAGTTGGAGCGTGACGCTGCCGACGACGATGATCGCGGTGTTCTGGAAGCGCGCCCATATCTCCGGATCCGTTAGCACGTCTGCATAGTTGGTCAAGCCCTTGAACACGGGCGGCGCAAGGCGATTGGCCTTGTATTCATAGAAGCTGAGGCCGAACGACCACATCAGCGGAAAGATGTTGACGACGAACAGCGTTATGATCGCAGGGGCGACGAGCAACGGGCCGCGGCGCTCGGGGCTGAGGATCCACGCGATGAATCCGGCGGCCTTGCGCGGAGGACGATCGTCCGCCTCCAATGCGGTCGCGGAAGATACGGTTGAGGTCATTCGCGCCACCGGACCGGACCGAGCCTTGCGAGATTGGGTCGCCGATGCTGAATCGGGCGGCCTTTGGAGGAGCCGCCCGGCGTGCGAGCGGCTCCCGACTTCGACGAAGGTCTACTTGATGCGGCCAGCCTCACGCAGGAGCTTGTCCTGGAACGCGGCGACCGTATCGAGCGCCTGCTTGGCGGAAACCTGGCCGGTGATCGCCTTGTCGATCTGCTCCTGCTGCTCGGTCAGCAGCGGGAAGAATTCCGGAATGTGCCAGACGTCCTTCTGCCACCGGTAATTGTCGAGATAGGCGCGGTTGTACGGCGCCCATGTCGCATAGGCGGGATCGCCCATGACGCTCAACAGGCCGGATTGGCCGCCGGCCTTGACGAAATTGATCTGGACCGGCTTCGACTCCCACCATTTGACGATGTCGAGGGCCTCCTTAATGACCTCGTCGCTGTTCCAGGTCGTCAGGACGAACGGCTGACCGCCGATGTTCGACCAGCGGCTGATCGAACCGTCGGGCAAGCGGGTGCCCGGCGGTTCAGCGAAGTCCGATGTCGTCGCCACTTTCGACAGTTTCGGATTGATGACCGGACCCATCACGCCCACCCAGTCGACGATCGCCGCAACCTTGCCTTGCATGTAGAGGTCCTGGACGACGAAAATGTCCATCTGCCCGGTCTTGGCGACGGGAGGCATGTACTTTTCGAGGCTGAGATAGTGATCGAACGCCGCGACCGCCTTGTCGGAATTGACGACGCCCAACGCCGGCTTGGTCGAAGTTTCGTCCCAGATGTCGCCGCCTGCCTGCCAGATGAAGCCGTTGGCCTGCATCGAGGAGAAGTCGTACGGTTTGCCCATCTGATAGGCGATGCCATAGAAATCGTCGTCGGCCACGCCATCGCCGAGCTTGTCGCCCTTCTTGCGCTGGAAGAACTTGCCGATGTTCTCGTAGCGCTGCCAGTCGACGTCCTCCCATTCGTTATAGTAGCAGGGCAGCACCTGATTGAACTGCTTCTTGAAATTGGCCCGTTCCGTGGCGTTGCAGAACAGGTCCTTCCGGTACGCCGTCACCAGATTGTCGGGAAACTGCGGGAAGCCGTAGTAGTTGGTCGACTTGTAGGGGTAGGACGACGAAGTGGACAGCAGCACGGGGTGCAGATCGGCGATGACGGCCTGCAATTCCGGATCAGCGTCGATATATTTATTGAGCTTCAGATAGTGGCCGCCCTCGACGAAGTCGCCGAGCCATTGGCTGTCGGTCACGATCATCTGGTATTTTTTCTCCCCCGACGAGAGCGAAGCCGCGACGCGCTGATAGAAGCTGCCCCACGGGATGAAGTCGATGACCAGCTTGACGTTGTTGCCCGATTTCGCCTTGTAGGTCTTGTCGAACTCCTCCTGCATGAAGCGGGTCGGCAGCCAGTCAGGCGCCGCCATGTTGATGATGATGTCTTTGGCGCCCGCAGGCGCCGGCGCGAGCGCGGCGCTGACCAAGGCGCCGGCCGCCGCCAGCGCCGCCATCGATGTTTTGAGCCTACCCATTTGCCATATCCTCCCCGTTTCCTCATTGCGACTTCACAAAAGCCGATCCTGAGCGCTCTTTGTCGCCTCAGGTCGCCGCGCTCGCCCCGCTGCGACGAATGGCCGTACCGGTCTCCTGGGCGAATAGGCAGATTTCTTCGGCGCTCAGCGTGCAATCGATCGAGGCGTCCTCGGCGATGCCGTAGGCGCGCTCTTGCGGAAGCGCCATCTTCAAGCGCTGATCGGCGCCCGCGACGATGTTGAGGATCGTCACGTCCCCGAGCGGCTCGGTGAGAAACACGCGCGCGGCGAATTGCGCGCCGGCGGCCGCCGATCCCTGGGCAACCGGCGCAAGCGCCTGCGGACGCACCCCGACCGTCAATCTGGAGCCAATCGGGAAATCGGCAAGGGCTGTCTTCCATGGCGCGGCGTCGATATCGAGGAAGGGCATTGCGATTGCCCGCCTGCCGGAGACTTCCTTCAACGTCGCCGGCACGAGATTGATCGGCGGATCGCCCACCAGCGATGCGACGAAGTCGTCGCTCGGCTCGAGATAGAGGCTTTTCGGGTCGGCGATCTGCACGATGCGACCCTCTCGGAGGACGCCGATGCGATGCCCCATGCTGAGCGCCTCGATCTGATCGGGGGTGGCGTAGAGAATCGTCGTGTCGCGCAGTTCGCGATGCAGTCGCTTGAATTCGGCGCGCGTGTCGTGGCGAAGTTTGGCGTCGAGATTGGTCAAGGGCTCGTCGAGCAGAAGCAGCTTGGGCCGGCGGATCAGGGCGCGGCCGATCGCGCACCGCTGCTGCTCCCCGCCGCTAAGCGTGCTAGGCTTGCGGCGCAGCGTATGGGTCAGGCGCAACAGCTCGGCGATTTCTCCGACGCGCTTGTTGATCTCGTCGGCGGACGCACGCGATTCTCGCAGGGGATAGGCGAGGTTCTCGAAGGTGGAGAGATGCGGATAGAGTGCGAACGTCTGGAACACCATCGCGGTGTCGCGCGCCCGGACCGGGATGTCGGCTACGTCGCGGCCGTCGAGCAGAACGCGTCCGCGGTCGGCCTGTTCAATGCCCGCGACGATGCGCAGCAGGGTCGTCTTGCCGGCCCCGCTGGGGCCGAGAATCGCAAAGAACTCGCCAGGCTCGGCGACGAACTCCGCCCCGCGCAAAGCTTCCACCGCGCCGAACCGCTTATGCAAATCTCTGACCGTGAGCTGCATCCCGCTGTGTCTCTTCCTCCCATTTCGCGTCCGAAGTCGAGGCGAGTTCGCCGGAGTTTCGGATCGCATCGGAACGCGGCGTGCCGCTCCGATCGATCTGTTCACTAAACTGCTTAGTTCTAAACATATAAGCGGCGCGCTCTGTTCGCCGTACTGCGTGCTCATCCCTCATTTGCTTGGTAGTTTACGCGCCCGCCACATGAACGCCATCACCCGCATGGACATCGTCTAGTAAACAAGCTATGCTGACATGCCAGTAAACCCAGTGTCAAGGGTCGGCTTGAAAATGAGCGTTTCAAGCGGTGTGGCGCGCGCCGACGCGTCGACGGGAGTGGAGCGCCAGAGGGCGGTTTCGATCGGCGCGAGCGCCGCGCCGTTCATCGCGCCCGCATTGGCGATTCTCTGCGTGGCGAACGTCTTGCCGCTGCTCTGGTCGATCGGCGTTTCGTTCTTCCATTTCCGCGCCGATCATCCCACCGCCCCTCCTCGGTTTCTCGGTCTGGCGAACTATCTCGACCTGATGACCGACCCCGACGTCTGGGAACATTTTCTCAACACGGGGATGATGATCGCGGCCAGCGTCGCGATTCAGCTGGTCGTCGGCGCGCTGCTGGCCTTCCTGTTCTTCCGACCGTTTCCCGCCCGGCGCGCGGTGCTGATGCTGGTGCTGACGCCGATGCTCCTGTCGACCGTCGCAGTCGGCACCTTTTTTGGTCTGTTCTACGACCCGACCTTCGGCATCGTCAGCGCCTTGGTCCGCCCGATCATCGGCGCGCCGTTCGCTCCGCTCGGCACGCCTTTCGCCGCGCGGCTGAGCCTCGTCGTCGCCGACGCCTGGATGTGGTCGCCCTTCGTCATGATGATGCTGCTCGCCGGCCTGGCGGGGGTTCCGAAATATCTTTACGAAGCAGCGGAGATCGACCGCGCGTCGGTCTGGCGGCGATTCTGGACCGTGGTCTTCCCGGCGATCCGCGGGGTGCTCCTGCTGGCGCTGCTGTTCCGCACGATCGAATCCTTCAACATGTTCGATCTCATCTACACGATCACGAACGGCGGGCCGGGCGACGCGACCGAGAGCGTATCGACGGAGATTTACGACACCGCCTTCGTCCTGTTCGAATCCGGGCGCGCGTCGGCTCTGGGCAATATCAGCGTCTTCGTCGTGATCGTGCTGGCGCGCCTCTATTTCAAGGCGATTCAGATACGCCGGGAGACGAGTTGATCATGACCGCCGAAGCGCCGACCGCTTTCCGCCGACGCGCCGACTTGAGCCGCGCGATCGGCGCGACGCTGTTCGGCCTGGTCTATTTCTTCCCGGTCGTCTGGATGATCCTGGCGGCTTTCAAGACCCGGCAGGACCAGATGGCGACGCCGCCCAAACTGATCTTCGCGCCGACGCTCGAACATTTCTGGGCGTCGTTTCATCGATTGTCGACGGACGGGACGCAGGTTTTCGAAACCGGCCTCGGCCGAAATTTCGCCAACAGCCTCGGCATCTCCTTCGTCAGCGTCGGCCTTGCGCTGGCGATCGGCGCCCTCGCGGCCTACGGCTTCGCGCGGCTGCGCCTCGCGGGGCGCGAGCATTACATGTTCTACATTCTGGTGTTGCGCATGGTGCCGCCGATCACCGCAATCGTGCCGCTCTATTTCCTGTTCCGGGTGACCGGCCTCGGGGGCACGTATGCGGCGATCATCCTCGTCTACACCGCGTTCAATCTGCCGTTCGCGATCTGGATGCTGCACAGTTTCATCGACGAGTTGCACAAGCCGATCGAAGAGGCGGCCAGGCTCGACGGCAGTTCGGAATGGAAGATTCTCTGGGCGATCTGCGCGCCGCAAATGGGAGCCGGATTCGCCGCCACCGCGATCATCGCCTTCGTCTTCACATGGAACGATTTTCTGTTCAGTCTTCTGCTGACCAGCGTCGATACCCGGACCGTCCCGGTCGCGATGACGCGGGTGGTCGGCGCCGACGTCGGCGTCGACTGGGGCGTGTTCGCCGCGATCGGAACAATCTATCTCTTGCCGGTGTTGCTGATCGCGTTTTTCCTGCAGGGGCAATTGCTGCGCGGCGCGACGTTCGGCACCGTGCCGCGGTGAAAGCGATGGTGGCCGCTACGCGGCGTCCCAGCCGGCGCGGATGAGCTTGAAGCCCTCGCGGTAGACTTCGGTCGGCGAGGGAAAGAAGTCGCGCCACACCCGCGTCGCCGCGGCCAGGGGAGGAAGCGCGCGACCGAAGGCTTCGATCGTCAGCCAGCCGTCGTAGCGCGCCCTCTTCAACGCCGCGAAGACGGCGGCGAAGTCGATGTGGCCCCTGCCGGGCGTGCCGCGATCGTTCTCGGAAATATGGACGTGCGACAGATGCCGGCCAAGGGCGCCGATCGACTCGACCGGGTGCTTCTCCTCGATATTCGCGTGGAACGTATCGTACATGCCCGATACATTGGGATGGTCGACCGCCTCGAGGTGGCGCGCCAGATCGGTCATCGTGTTGAGGAAATAGCACTCGAACCGGTTGAGCGCTTCGAGTGTGATCGTTACGTCGAGCTTCTTGGCGATCTCGCCCGCCGCGCGATGAAAGTCGACGCCGCGCCGGCGCTCCTGCTCGGTCGGCGCCTCGCCGGAGAAATGGCCGAGCGTCGAATGAAGCGGTCCACCGACCACGCGGGCGCCCATAGCGGCGGTGCATTCGAGGATCCATTGCATATGTCTGAGCCCGGCCG
>JBEKEI010000037.1:0-42390 GCA_050013915.1 Roseiarcus sp. | reverse complement strand
CATATCGCGCGTTCGTGGACCGGATCCATCCCGAGGATCGACCCGGCTTCGAAGAAATGCTCGCGAAAGCCGCTCGCCACGGCGGCGAGTTCCGATGCGACTTTCGCATCGTGACGCCGGACGGTGCGACGAAATATCTGCACAGCCTGGGGCATTTGACCGCCGACGGCGCCAGAGATTCCGAATTCATCGGCACGGTCATCGACGTCACCGAGCGCCGGCTCGCGGAGGAGGCCCTGCGTAGCGCGGTGGCTGACCTCGAACGGGCGGCGCGTTTGAGTACGATGGGCCAGCTCACGGCCTCGATCGCGCACGAGATCAATCAACCGCTCGCCGCGATCGCCACCAACGCGGACGCCTGCCTGCTTTGGCTCGACGCGCAACCCCCCGATCTCGACGAAGCTCGGCAGGCCGCGAGGCGCGTCGTCGGAAACGCCCATCGCGCCGGCGATATCATCAGGAGCGTGCGGGCCCTGACGCGGAAGTCGGCCGCCGAGATGGTCCCACTCGATATCAACGAGGTGATCCGGGAGGTGATCGTCTTCATGGGCGCCGAGTTCCGCCGTCATGGCGTGCGGGTCGAGACCTCGCTACAGCCCGATCTCGATCCCGTGAATGGCGATCGGGTCCAGCTTCAGCAGGTGGTGCTGAATTTGATCATGAACGGCATCGAGGCGATGGCGGATTGCGTGGATGGGCGGCGGCGGCTGCAGATCAGATCCGGGAATGACGCATCCGGCGGTGCGCTCGTCGCGATCGGGGATTCGGGCCCCGGGATCGACGCGGCGCAGACGGACCGGCTGTTCGAGGCGTTCTTCACCGCCAAGCCGGGCGGCATGGGGATGGGTTTGTCGATCTGTCGCTCGATCGTCGATGCGCATGGCGGCCGACTATGGGCGTCGGCGAATCAGCCGAACGGCGCCGTCTTCCAGTTCGCCCTGCCGGCGGCGACTGGCGACGCAAGCAAGCCTGCTCGATGAGCGGCGAATGGCGTTCGCGCTGAGGGTTTCCCGGCGCATGCGCCCTGCCCGCTCCGCCCAGACCGGCCCCGGGCGACTTCGGCGAGCGCGCTCCGATGGAAATCATCCCGGTCCTGCGCCGACGAGCCGATGCAACTGTTGCCGGGCAATCAGCCGGAGCGGCGAGGTCCCGATCAGGGCGCCGCCGCCACTCGCGTTTCCCACGTCATGTCAAACAGTGGATGCGATTGCGTTGGGGGTCCCGAGTCGGCGCTCAAACACTGTTGCAGCGCGTCAGCGTCTTTGCGCTTGACGGCTCGGCGATGTCGGATCAGTTTTTTTGACGCCGCTGCGCGTGCGCGGCGTGGCCGGCGCCGGCGTCTGGGGTGAGGCGGCGATGGAAGGTTCGGGATCCGCCCGTCTGCGCGAGCTGCCATCGGTCGACGGCGTCCTCGCCGCCGATGCAGCGTCCGCGCTGATCGAACGTTTCGGTCGCGTGGCGTCCACCGGCGCAGTTCGCTCCGCAGTCGCCGAAGCGCGGGCGGCGTTGCGGGCCGGCGCTTCCTCCGTCCCCAGCGCCGACGACATAGCGCACCGGGCGCTCGTCAGCCTGGAGGAGCAGGATCGCTCGGGACTGCGCCCGCTCTTCAACCTGACCGGCACAGTGCTGCACACCAATCTCGGCCGCGCGGTCCTCGCCGAGGCGGCGATCGAGGCGGCGGTGGCGGTCATGCGCGAGCCGACGGCTCTGGAGTTCGACTTGTCGGCGGGCGGCAGGGGCGAGCGGGACGATCATGCGCGGGCGCTGCTGTGCGCCCTGACCGGCGCGGAAGATGCGACGCTGGTGAACAACAACGCCGGGGCGGTGCTGCTCGCCCTCAACGCTTTGGCAAACGGCCGCGAGGTCATCGTATCGCGCGGCGAATTGATCGAGATTGGCGGCGCGTTCCGCATGCCGGACATCATGGCGCGGGCGGGCGCTCGGCTCATCGAGGTCGGCACGACCAACCGCACGCGCCCGGGAGACTATCGCGGCGCGCTCGGACCGCAGACCGGGGCCATCCTCAAGGTTCATCCCTCCAACTATCGGATTCAGGGCTTCACCGCCGAAGTCGGCGCTGCGGAACTGGCCGCGATCGCCGACGAAGCGAACGTGCCGCTGATCAACGACCTGGGTTCCGGCACGCTCGTGGATCTTTCGCGCCACGGGTTGAAGAAAGAGCCGACCGTGCGCGAAGCCGTGGCGGACGGCGCCGGACTGGTCACGTTTTCCGGCGACAAGCTGCTCGGGGGACCGCAAGCCGGCTTCATCGTCGGCAAGCGCGCGCTGATCGAAGCGATCAACCGCAATCCGATGAAGCGCGCGTTGCGCGTCGACAAGATCCGGCTGGCGGCGATCGTGGCGACGTTGAAGCTCTATCGCGACCCCGATCGCCTCGCCGAGCGTTTGCCGACACTGCGGCTCCTGATCCGGCCCCGCGATGAGATCGAGGCCCAGGCGCACCGTCTGCTCGCGCCCGTCGCGAGAGCGGTCGGCGCAGCTTTCACGGTGACGCTATGCGAATGTCGCAGCCAGATCGGGTCCGGCGCATTGCCGCTCGATACGATTCCCAGCGCCGGCCTCCTCATCCGGTCGCACGCGGGAGGCCGCGCGCTCGATCGGCTGGCGGCGGCCCTGCGCGGCCTGGCCCGGCCGGTGATCGGGCGGATCGAGGATGGCGGGCTGACGCTCGATCTGCGATGCCTGACCGACGAAGCGGCTTTTCTGTCGGTCCTGTCGGGACTTGACGATCATGCTCTGGCTTGAACGCCTCTCCGGTGCGCGCTCGCCGACCGGGAACCCGATGGATCAGGCGAGCGCGGCCGCTGCGGCGGGCGACTACGCCGCTGCGCTCGCCCTTTGGGAACCGCTCGCCCGCGCCGGCCTGGCGCGCGCCCAGAACAACATCGGCGCCTGCTTCCTCGAGGGGCTGGGAGTCGAGCGCGATCCAGTCCTAGCCGTGAAATGGCTGTCGCTCGCCGCCGAAGCGGGCGATCCGTTGGGACAGCGCAACCTCGCCACGGCCTATTTCAACGGCTGGGGCGTCGTCAGCGATGGCACGCGCGCCGCCGAGCTCTACCGGGCCGCCGCGCAGCAGGGCGACGGCCCGGCCCAGGACATGCTGAGCTGGATGCTGCTGGAGGGTCGACTGATTCCGGCCGACCGCGGAGCGGCGCATCGCTGGGCGCTCGCGGCGGCCGAGAACGGCGTCGCGGCCGCCATGACCCGGTTGGGCATGCTCTATCATGGCGCGATCGGGGTGGAGCGCGATCCTGCCGCCGCCGCCCAATGGTGGCGACGCGGAGCCGAGCAGGGCGACGCCGACGCGCAGGCGATGCTCGGGGCCGCGCACCATCTGGGCAGCGGCGTCGCCCTCGACCGGCGGGCGGCGCTGGTCTGGCTGCTGCGGGCTGAGGCCGGCGGCAGCGCCCTGGCGGCGCCGTTCCTTGGTCCGGTCCGCGCCGCGCTGTCGCCGGAGGAGATCGCGGAGGCCGAGCGGCAGGCGCAACAGGCGCTCTCGGGCCTGAGGCAATGATCGTCGGCGCCGCCGGCCATGTCGACCACGGCAAGACCGCGTTGATCAAGGCGCTGACCGGGGTCGACGGCGACCGGCTGAAGGAGGAGAAGGCCCGGGGCATCACCATCGACCTCGGCTTCGCCTATCTGCCGGTCGAGGCCGGTCCGGCGCTCGGTTTCGTCGACGCGCCCGGCCACGAGCGCTTCGTTCACACGATGGTTGCGGGAGCGAGCGGAATTGATTTCGCGTTGCTGGCGGTCGCCGCCGATGACGGGATCAAGCCGCAGACGCTGGAGCATCTCGCGATCATCGACCTGCTCGGCGTCGAGCGCGGACTCGTGGCCCTGACGAAGACCGACGTCGTCGGACCCGAGCGCACGGCGGCGGTCGCCGCCGAGATAAGGGCCGCAGTCGTCGGGACGTTGCTGGAAGGCGCCGAAATCCTGCCGGTTTCGGCGCTGACGGGACAGGGGGTGGACGAACTGCGCGCGCGCCTCGTCGCTCACGCCGCCGCTCGGGGGCGCCGCTCCGCGGACGCCCGCTTCCGTCTCGCCGTCGATCGGGTGTTCACGGTTGCGGGCGCGGGCGTCGTGGTGACCGGGGCCGTGCTGTCCGGATCGGTGCGGCCGGGCGACCGGGTCGTGATCAG
This sequence comes from Roseiarcus sp., assembly GCA_050013915.1. Taxonomy (GTDB): domain Bacteria; phylum Pseudomonadota; class Alphaproteobacteria; order Rhizobiales; family Beijerinckiaceae; genus Roseiarcus. The sequence continues at coordinate 38,224 of JBEKEI010000037.1, read as the reverse complement.
TCCGTCAGGCCTGCCGGCGCGGGTGCGCTCGCTGCATGCTCAGAACAGGCCGGCGCAGGAGGGGCGGGCGGGCGACCGCTGCGCGCTCAATCTGGCGGATCAGGGCGTCTCCAGGGAGGCGATCCGGCGAGGCGACATGGTGCTCGATCCCGAATTGCACGCGCCGACCGACCGCATCGACGCGCGGCTGCGCCTGCTGGCGGGCGAGGCGAAGCCGATCGGTCAGTGGCATCCGGTGCGGCTGCATCACGCCGCGGCCGAGGTGGGCGCACATATCGTCCTGCTCGGCGACAGCCCGATCCGGCCCAGCGAGTCGGCCGACGTCCAACTAGCGCTCGATCGACCGATCGCCGCCGCGCTGCCGGATCGTTACGTGATCCGGGACGCGTCCGCTCAACGCACGATCGGCGGCGGCCAGTTCATCGATCTACGCCCCCCGGCCCGGCGAAGGCGTGCGCCGGAGCGGCGCGCGCAGCGCGAGGCGATGGCCATCGCCGACGCTTCCGCCGCGTTCGCGGCGCTGTTGACGGCGCCGCCGTTCGCCTGGGATCTCGCGGCCTTCGCCCGGGACCGGGCCCTGCCGGCCGCGCAGACGGATCAGCTGGCGGAAAGACTTGGCCTCGTCCTTCTTGAGTCGGGCGCCTCGCGGATCGCGGTGTCGCCGGACCGTTGGCGAATGTTCGGCGCCGGCCTCGTCGACCAGCTCGCCGCCTATCACGCCGAAAATCCCGACCTGCAGGGCATCGGCCGGGAGAAGTTGCGACTGCTGCTGCAGCCGCGGCTGCCGCAGCCCGTCTTCGTCGTCGCGCTGCAGAAGACGGCCGGGAACGGCGAAGTGGTTCTGGACGGCTCCTTCGTTCGCCTGGCCGGCCATGCCGTTCGGCTCGCGCCGAAGGACGAGGCGGCCTGGGGCGCGATTGCGCCGCTGCTCGGCGGCGCGGAGCGGTTTCGGCCGCCCAGAGTGCGCGAGGTCGCGGAGGCGACGAGATTGCAGGAGCCCGATGTGCGGCGCGTGCTAAAGCTGGCCGGGCGGATGGGGTGGGTCGACGAAGTCGCGCATGATCATTTCTTCCTGCGAGCCAGCGTGTGCGAAATGACGGCGATTGTCGCCGAAGTGGCGGCTCGGGCGGAAGGCGACGGATTCGCCGCGGCGCAGTTTCGCGACCGCGTCGCCAACGGCCGCAAGGTCGCGATTCAGATCCTCGACTTTTTTGACCGCCACGGCGTAACCTTGCGCAAAGGAGACCTGCGCAAGATCAACAAGCATCGGCTGGACCTGTTTGCCCCCCGCATGGTCGCCGCCGACGCAGATGGAGGAGAATCGTCCCTGGTGGGGCGTTCGGACTTCAAATCCGAATGGGGCAGCGAGCCTGCCTCAGGTGGGTTCGACTCCCGCTCTCTTCCGCCGACGCCATTCAGGGGTGGTTCTTGACGCCCGCCGTGCGCGCCACCGATTTCGACGACTGGCTGGTCGAGACCTTCGGCCGGGTCGGCGCCTTCACCATGCTGATCGTGCTCGTCGCAATCGGCGAGACTTCGGTTGCCCTGCTCCGCTCTTCCTATCTCCATGCGATTGGCGACGAGACGCGGTGGCCCGAGATGGCGCGGCTGTTTGCCGGCTCCGGCGCGGCCTGGAACGGCGCGGCCTTCTTCCAGGCCGATCGGAAGGGGTTGGTCGACGACGCCACCGCCAAGCGGCGTCTCGCAGCGCTGGTGCGGCAGCTCGAAAAGGATCGCGCGATCCTCCGTGAGGGCGAGTTCTTCGACGCTCGGGGGTTGCGCCTGAAAATCGAAGCGATCGACGACCGCTGAATCTCGTCAGACGATCCGGACGACGGCGTCGCCGGCAGCGACCGAGCCGATGATGCTCGCGCGCGGGTAGCCGGCGCCCTCGATGGCGGTGCGGATGGTCTCGGCGCGCGCCGCCGCGCAGGCGACCAGGAGTCCGCCGGAGGTCTGCGGGTCGGTCAGCAGGGTGCGTCGCCACGCCGGCAGTCCGGGAGGCAGAACGACCCCGTCGCCGTAGCTGCTCCAGTTGCGCCCGGACGCGCCGGTGGCGTAGCCCGCCTCGGCCAGCGCCTCCGCTCGGCTGAGAAACGGGACGCGTTCATAGTCTATGTCCAGGCTGACGCCGCCGCCGCGCGCCAGTTCGAGGCCGTGGCCCAGCAGACCGAAGCCGGTCACGTCGGTCATCGCGTGAACGTCCAGGTCCAGCGCGAGCGAAGCGCCGACGCGGTTCAGGAGAGTCGTCGAAGCGATCATCTCGGCATAGGCGTCTTCGGGCAGCGCTTCCCTCTTGAAAGCCGCGGAATAGACCCCGACGCCGATGCCCTTGGTCAGGACCAGCGCATCGCCGGGACGGGCGCCGGAATTGCGCCTGACATCGCCGGGGCTGCACAGCCCGATCACTGCCAGGCCGTAGATTGGCTCGGGCGCGTCGATCGAATGACCGCCTGCGACCGGGATGCCCGCTTCCGCGCAGATCGAGGCGCCTCCCTGCAAGATCGCGCGCGCCGTCTCCACTGGCAGTCGGTCCAGCGGCATACCCAGTATCGCCAGCGCCATGATCGGTCTTCCGCCCATGGCGTAGACGTCCGATAAGGCGTTGGCCGCGGCGATCCGGCCGAAATCGCGAGGGTCGTCGACCACGGGCATGAAGAAGTCGGTGGTGGCGATGATGCAGTGGCGATCGTCGATCCGCCAGACGGCCGCGTCGTCGCCGGTTTCCGTGCCGACCAGCAGCTGCGCATAGGCCGCCGTTTCCGGCTGGCCGGCCAGAAGCTGTTGCAGGACGGATGGCGCGAGTTTGCATCCGCAGCCGCCGCCATGGGCCAAGCTCGTCAAGCGCGGGGGAGATGTGAGCATCGGAGCGCCTTCTCACGCGAGCCGTCAGTGTACGGTCTGCAGTCTCGGCGGTTCAAGCTTCTTTGACCAGTGGATCGATATTCGCCCCGCCCTATAACGTGATGCGCCTGTAGTTAGCAAAGCCCAAGCCGACATCTTTTGTCAGACCCGCATTTTTGAATTAGGTTGATGACGCTTGCTCAGGTAGCCGATCTCGTCGACGCATTTCGGCGACGATGATCCGTCGGAACAGCCTCCGGTTCGACGATCCGCGCGGTCGTCGAGAGCGCGCTCGAGGGCAGTCGTTTGACACAGCAAACGGGCCTTGGAAGATCGATGATTACAAGGCGACAGGCCAATCCGGCGCTGCCTTTGACGCTGTTTGTCGCGATCGCGATCATCGGTCTTTTCTACGTCAAGTGGTTCCCCTACTACAACAGAGCGTTCGTGGCGGCGGCGAACCATTCGATCGGCCAGTCCATCCTGATGGGCGCCGCGGCGGATCCGCCAGCCCCTTCATTGGCCGCCGCGCTCGATTATGCATGGGCCTACGGCAAGGCGATCTGGCAGGCGATGGCGCTCGGTCTGTTGCTCGGTTCGGCGATACAGGCGCTGCTGCCGGTCAATTGGGTCGCCAAAGCGCTCGGCAATACTGGATTTGACAGTGTGACCGCCGGCGGCTTGCTGGCGATCCCCGGCATGATGTGCACGTGCTGCGCAGCGCCCGTCGTCGTCGGACTGCGCGAACGCCAGGCGTCCCCCGGCGGCGCGATCGCATTCTGGCTCGGCAATTCGGTGTTGAACCCGGCGACGCTGGTGTTCATAGGCTTCGTTCTCGGCTGGAACTGGACCGGCCTGCGCCTCGGGCTGGGGCTCCTGATGGTGTTTGGCCTCGGCTATCTCGCGAACCGGATGGTCACGCCGGCGGAGGTCGAAACGGCGAAGGCGCGGCTCGCCCAACTGGCCGAAACCGCGCCCGAATCCGGCGTCTTCGCGCGCTGGATCGAGATTTTCTGGCGCATGGCGGTGCGGCTGATCCCCGAATATATCGTGCTGGTCCTGCTGCTCGGCGCCGCGCGGGCGTGGCTGTTCCCCCACGTCGGCCCCGAGATCGGCAATCAACTGGGATGGATCGTCGCATTCGCGATCGCCGGCGCGATATTCGTAATCCCCACCGCAGGCGAGGCGCCCATCGTCCAGGCGATGCTTTCGCTGGGCGTCGGCGCCGGGCCGGCGGGCGCGCTGCTGATGACGCTGCCGCCGATCAGCGCGCCTTCGCTCGCAATGCTCGCGCGCTCGTTTCCGCCGCGCCTGCTCGTTCTGGTGGCGGCGTCAGTCGCGGCGTTTGGCGTAATCGGCGGTCTGATTGCGGTCGGGTTGGGATTTTGAGATCGAATGAAACGCCGGGCGGCCTCGGGGGGCTGGCCATCGGGCGCGAGCGGATTGGAAATGTCGGGACGAGGGAGCTTTGTTCGGCGGGGAGTCACGTCGGGGCCTCAGTTTTCGGTTGTGGCCTCGGCTGTTTTGCCTATGCTCGGAGCCGGTGTCTCAGCAAACAGGGTTCGCCTCCAGCCAGGCTTGGGAGGACGTGGCAATGAATTTGAACCGTCGCGGATTCATCAAGCTCACCGGCGCGGGGCTCGCCCTGTCGAGTCTGGGCGCGCTCGGCTTCGGCGACGCCGGCGTCGCGCTGGCCGCCTCTGTCCGGCCGTACAAGCTGACCGCCACGACCGAGACCCGCAACACATGCACCTATTGCTCAGTCGCCTGCGGCATTCTCATCTACAGCCTCGGCGACCGCGCGAAGAACGCCAGGTCCGACATCATCCATATCGAGGGCGACCCGGATCATCCGGTGAACCGCGGCACGCTGTGTCCGAAGGGGTCGGCGCTCCTCGACATCGTGCATGCGCCGACTCGATTGAAATTTCCCAAATATCGTGCGCCCGGCAGCGATGAATTCAAGCAGGTGTCCTGGGATTTCGCGCTGGACCGCATCGCGGCGCTGATGAAACAGGACCGGGACGCGAACTTCATCGCCAGGAACGCGGCCGGGACGACGGTCAACCGCTGGCTCACCACCGGCATGCTGGCCGCGTCCGCCTCGTCGAGCGAGACCGCCTACCTCACGTGGAAGGTCGTCCGCTCGTTCGGAATGCTGGTCTTCGACAACCAGGCCCGCGTTTGACACGGACCGACGGTGGCCAGTTTGGCCCCAACATTCGGTCGCGGCGCAATGACCAACACCTGGCAGGACATCAAGAACGCCAATGTGGTGGTGGTCATGGGCGGCAATGCCGCCGAGGCCCATCCCTGCGGCTTCAAATGGGTGATCGAAGCCAAGCTCGAAAACAACGCCAGGCTGGTGGTGATCGACCCGCGCTTCACCCGCACCGCCTCGGTGGCGGATCTCTATGCGCCCATCCGTCCGGGGACGGATATCGCGTTCCTGAACGGGGTCATCCGCTATCTCCTGGACAACGACAGGATTCAACACGACTATGTCAGGGCCTACACCAACGCCAGTTTGATCGTGAAGGAGGGGTTCGGCTTCGAGGATGGGCTGTTCACCGGCTATAAGGCGGATGCCGGCAGCTACGACAAGTCGACCTGGGACTACGAACTCGACGACCAGGGCTTCGCGAAAATCGACGACACGTGGGGGCACCCGCGCTGCGTGATGAGCCTGCTTCGCAAACATGTCGACCGCTACACGCCCGAGATGGTGTCGCGCATCTGCGGCACGCCGCAGGACAAATACCTCGAGGTCTGCGGTCTGTTCGCGACCACCGCGGCGCCCGACAAGGCGCTGACCAGCCTGTTCGCGCTCGGCTGGACGCAGCATTCGGTCGGCGCCCAGAACATCCGCACGATGGCGATGGTCCAGTTGCTGCTGGGCAATATCGGCGTGGCGGGGGGAGGGATGAACGCCCTGCGCGGCCATTCGAACATTCAGGGGCTGACCGACGTCGGCCTGCTTTCGAACCAGATCCCCGGTTATCTCACGCTGCCGAACGACCGCGAGGCGACCTTCGAAGACTATATGAAGACGCGCGGGTTCAAGCCGCTGCGTCCGGGCCAGACGAGCTACTGGCAGAACTATCGGAAGTTCATCGTCAGCTTCCAGAAGGCGATCTATGGCGAGGCCGCGCGCGCCGACAACGACTGGGCCTACGATTGGCTGCCGAAACTCGACGTCCCCCTGTATGACATCATCCGCGCCTTCGAGATGATGGCGAACGGCCAGATGAACGGCTATATCTGCCAGGGCTTCAACCCGATGCAGGCGTTCCCGGACAGAGGCAAGATCCGCAAGGCGCTCGGCAAGCTGAAATTCCTCGTCGTCATGGATCCCCTGGATACGGAGACTTCTCGTTTCTGGGAGAATTTCGGTCCGCAAAATCCGTCCGATCCCGCGAGCATCCAGACCGAGGTCTTCCAGCTGCCGACGACCTGCTTTGCCGAGGAGAACGGTTCGCTGGTCAATTCGGCCCGCTGGCTGCAATGGCATTGGAAGGCGGCCGATGCGCCGGGCGAGGCGCAATCGGACATTTGGATCATGTCCGGCATCTTCCACCGGATGCGCGCGATGTACCGCAGGGATGGCGGGGCTTTCCCCGACCCGATCCTGAACCTGACCTGGAACTACACCAACCCGACCGACCCCGATCCGGAAGAACTGGCCAAGGACATGAATGGCCGGGCTCTGACTGACGTCAAGGACCAGACGGGATCGACGACGCTTCGCGCGGGCCAGTTGCTCGACGGCTTCGGCCAATTGCGCGACGACGGCGCGACCGCGTCGGGATGCTGGATATTCTCGGGTTGCTACACCGAGAAGGGCAACCAGATGGCCCGCCGCGACGCCACCGATCCCCGCGAGCAGGGCATCGCGCCGAACTGGGCCTGGGCCTGGCCGGCCAATCGGCGGATTCTCTACAATCGCGCCAGCGCCGACCTCGCCGGCAAGGCCTGGAACCCGAACAAGCCGATCATCGAATGGAACGGCGCCCGGTGGGATGGCGTCGACGTCCCCGATTATGGGCCGACCACCAAGCCATCCGACGCCGTTGGCCCGTTCATCATGAATGCGGAGGGTGTCGGCCGCCTGTTCGCCCGCGACCAGATGGCCGAAGGGCCATTCCCCGAGCATTACGAACCCTTCGAATCGCCCTCGCCCAATGTCCTGCACCCCAAGGTGCGCTCCAACCCGGCGGCGCGGGTGTTCGCCGACGACCGGGCGGCGTTCGGAACGGCGCCGGACTTCCCCTATGTCGCGACCACCTATCGGCTGACCGAGCATTTCCACTACTGGACCAAGCACGCGCTGATCAACGCGATCTTGCAGCCGGAGGAATTCATCGAGATCGGCGAGGTCCTGGCGAACGAGAAGGGGATCGACCAGGGCGGTTGGGTGCGCCTGACCTCCAAACGCGGCGTGATCGTCTGCAAGGCCTATGTGACCAAGCGGATTCGCCCCCTGCTGGTCGACGGCAAGCCCACCCATGTGATCGGCGTGCCGATCCACTGGGGGTTCACCGGCCAGGCGCGCAAGGGTTACGGCGCCAACACGCTGACCCCTTCGGTTGGCGACGCCAATACCCAGACGCCCGAATTCAAGGCGTTCCTGGTCAATGTCGAGAAGACCGGCGCCCCGCTGGCCTGAAGGAGCGATCGATGGCGGATTTGCAGTCGCAGGATTACGTACGGCGATCGGCGTCGACGATGACCCCGCCGTCGATCCGCAATCATGAGCAGGAAGTGGCGAAATTGATCGACGTCACCCGCTGCATCGGCTGCAAGGCCTGCCAGGCGGCGTGCATGGAGTGGAACAACCTGCGACCCGAGATCGGCCATTTCGAGGGATCCTACGACAATCCGCGGGATTTGGATCCGAGCGCCTGGACCCTGATGCGTTTCACCGAGTGGGAGAACGACAAGGGCGATCTGGAATGGCTGATCCGCAAGGACGGCTGCATGCACTGCGAGGACCCGGGCTGCCTGAAGGCCTGCCCGGCGCCCGGCGCAATCGTCCAATACGCCAACGGCATTGTCGACTTCATCAGCGAGAACTGCATCGGCTGCGGCTATTGCGTCAAAGGCTGTCCGTTCAACATCCCGCGGATCAGCCAGGTGGATCATAAATCGTACAAGTGCACTTTGTGCTCGGACCGCGTCGGGGTCGGGCTGGAGCCGGCCTGCGTCAAGGCGTGCCCGACCGGGGCGATCATGTTCGGTTCGAAGAGCGACATGACCGCCTGGGCCGGCGAGCGGATCGTCGACCTCAAGTCGCGTGGCTTCGCCAATGCCGGGCTATACGATCCGCCGGGCGTCGGCGGCACCCATGTGATGTATGTTCTGCACCACGCCGACCGGCCGTCGCTCTACGCGGGTTTGCCGGACAAGCCGCATATCAGCGCCTTCGTCGATGTCTGGAAGGGCGTGATCAAGCCGGTCGCCCTGGCCGGCATCGCGTTCACCGCGATCGCCGGGTTCTTGCACTGGGTCGTCGCCGGACCGAACGAGGTGCAGCCGGAAGACGAGGCGGAGGCGCAGCGCCTTCTGCGAGCCGCGGACGACCCGCCATGACCTACCCCAGGGGAACGCTGATCCGCAACACGGCCGCGGCCCGGATCAATCATTGGATCACCGGCGGCTGTTTCGTCCTGCTGGTGCTGTCGGGCCTTTCGATGTTCGACCCGATGCTGTTCTTTCTGTCGGGATTGTTCGGCGGCGGCCAATCGGCGCGGGCGATTCATCCTTGGATCGGGATCGTCCTGCTGGTGAGCTATGCCGGGCTGATCGTGCAGTTCTGGCGCGACAATCTGTGGAGCCGGGACGATGTCGCCTGGACGCTGGCGATCAACCGCGTCCTGGCGAATGAGGAGGCCCGCGTCCCCGAAGTCGCCCGCTTCAACGCCGGCCAGAAATTCGTCTTCTGGTCGATGGCGCTGCTGCTCCCGGCGCTGTTCGTCACCGGCATCGTCATCTGGGACGTGTATTTCTCGCCCTACACGACGATCGAGCAGCAGCGAATCGCCATCCTCATCCACAGCATGGCCGCCATCGCCGCGATAATAGTCTGGATCATTCATGTCTACGCGGCGATCTGGGTGCGAGGCTCGGTTCGGGCGATGACGCGGGGCTATGTGACGCCTGGCTGGGCCTGGCGGCATCATCGCAAATGGCTGCGGCGCCTCGCGGCCACCGGTTCCAGAGGACCCAGGCCGGGCGACGGCGGCGATCGGCCGGAGCTGAGGAACGGCGCGTGAGGCAGGGCGAGGCGGCGCCGAAGGGCGCGTGGACCGGGGATCCGACCGGCGGCGTGAAGGCGCCAGAGCCGCTGATCCTGCCCGATCCCGCGACGAGGTTCGCCCGCAGCGCGGCTCGGTTGGAGGATTTGTCGGCCGGGCATCCGATGATGGAATGGCTGCAATTCCTGGCGCGGCTCGCCCGAGCCCAACACGTTGCCGCCGCCGCGCTCGCGCCTCTGGCCGGTCCGGATCAGGCGGCGGTGGGTCATGCGGTCGAGGCGCGCATGCCGCCGCTCGCGGCCGATGGACATCGACGGGACCCCGCCTGGCGCGACGGCGTGGCGACACTGCTCGACGAGGTCGACGGCGGGACGCTGCCCGCGCCGGCGCGCGCGGTCATCGCCGACCTGCGCCATCGCGGCGCCGGCGCGCTCGAGGCTCTGGCCGACGATTTTCTTCATGGCGCGGTGGGTTCGGCCGATGCAGGCGCGGCGCTTTACGTGGCGGCCGCGCTGCAAGTCTATTTCACCCGGCTGGCGGCGGATTTGCCGGCAGCCTCCTTGCGGCTGCTCCCGCAACGCGGGCTGTGCCCGTGCTGCGGTTCGACCCCGGTTTCGGGCGTGGTGACGGCGTCGGGCAAGACGCCGGGAACGCGCTATCTCCATTGCTCGCTCTGCGCCACCGCATGGAATCACGTGCGCGCGACCTGCATCACCTGCGGCGAGACCCGTTCGCTGTCGTTGAAGGGGATCGAGGGCGATTCCGACGCGATCAAAGCCGAGACCTGCGACGCGTGCCACAGCTACGCGAAAATGCTGTATCAGACGCGCGACGTGAGAGTGGACCCCTTCGCGGACGACCTCGCCACGCTCGGGCTGGATCTGCTCGTCGGCGAGGCCGGCTGGGCCCGCCACGCGCCCAACCCGTTTCTGCTGCTCGCATCGGACGGCGCTCGCCAGTCTGCCGGCCGGCAGCGCGGCCAGTGGCGATGAAATCGATTCTGCTCACACCATGCAGATGACGGGAGGGCGACATGGCGGGTGGGAAAACGGTCAAAGGGATGGGCGAGATCTCGCGACGGGACGTCCTGTCGGCCGCCGCGATCGCGGGCGGGGCGCTGACCGCCGCATCGGCGTCGATCGCGCAAACCGCGGATCCGGCGCCCAATCCGAGCCGGGAGCCAGGCGTCGGCGGAACCGATCCGGTCCCGGGCGACATCGCCCGCGAACGCCAGAACCCGGACATGCTCAACCCTCCGGCGACCGATTCCGGGACCACGCCCAATCTGCGGTTCTCCTTCGCTGACGCGCATGTCCGGCAATCGAGCGGCGGCTGGACCCGCCAGGTCACCGCTCGCGAGCTCGGCGTTTCCAAATCGATCGCCGGGGTGAACATGCGGCTGAACGCCGGCGGCGTACGGGAGCTGCACTGGCACAAGCAGGCGGAGTGGGCCTACATGCTCTACGGAACGGCCCGCATCACCGCGATCGATGCGCAAGGGCGGAATTTCGTCGACGAGGTCGGCATCGGCGATCTCTGGTATTTCCCCGGCGGCATTCCCCATTCGATTCAGGGTCTTGGTCCCGACGGATGCGAGTTCCTGCTGGTCTTCGACGACGGCGACTTCGACGAGGACAGCACTTTCCTGTTGAGCGACTGGTTCAAGCACGTGCCTGCCGAGGTTCTCGGCAAGAATTTCGGCGTGCCGGCGAACCTGTTTGGACATACCACCGATCCGCGCGACCTCTACATTTTCAAAGCGCCGGTTCCGGGCCCGCTCGGTCCCGACAAACTGCTGGGCGCGGAGCCCGCGCCGCAGAGTTTCAGCCACCGCATGTTGGCCCAGGAGCCGATCCGAACCAGGAGCGGAACGGTGCGGATCACCGATTCCAGCGTGTTTCCGGCGTCCAAGAACATGGCGGCGGCGCTCGTGGAAGTCGAGCCGGGCGGAATGCGCGAGCTGCACTGGCATCCCAACACCGATGAATGGCAGTACTACATCAGCGGCGAGGCCCGGATGGGGGTCTTCGCGGCTTCCGGCCAGGCGCGGACGTTCGATTTCCGGGGTGGCGACGTCGGCTATGTTCCGTTCGCCATGGGCCATTATGTGGAGAATACCGGTTCTTCGACTTTGCGCTTCCTCGAGATGTTCAAGAGCAGCTACTACGCCGACCTGTCGTTGAATCAATGGCTGGCGCTGACGCCGCCGGAGCTGCTGAAGGCGCACCTGAATCTGGACAGGCAGGTGACCGACGCCCTGAGAAAGGTCAAGGCGCCGATCGTTCCGGCCTAGCGCGGGCGTTGCGGCTCGAAACGGCCCTCGACCGCCGCCGGTCAAAGGGAGGCCGCCTGGCATCGGGATGGCTGGGCTTCGGCGCCGGAGCGGGAGCACGACATCGATGCGGTTGGCGGCGACGCAGATTGGCGGTTCTCCAACGGCGCGTTTGACTATACGCTGTTGGGCGGCGCCGGCCCGTCGCAACCCGGATTTCGACCCGCCGGAGCCAGTCTTCAAGAAATGGACCGGCCCGACCGGGCCGCATCTCAGCCAGGATGCCGCATGACCGACCCGAAGATCGAGGGACCGAAGACGCCGACCCCGAGCACGGCGCGGGGCTGGCGCCTCGTCCCCGTCGCGCTCGCGCTCGCCCTGCTGACCTCGGGCTGCGACAAATGCGGCGATTACTTCTGGACGGGGGGTTCCAAGTCCTGCCACGACGAATCGCAGATGAAGTAGCCGAGCGGCTATCGGGGGCGCGGAAGCCGGTGGAGGCGAGCGGAGCTTGAGCGCGCAAGAACCCGAGATTACCGACGCGCTGGTCGCGAGCCACGGACTCACGCCCGAGGAATATGCGCGGTTCGTCGCGCTGCTCGGGCGGGCGCCGAGCTTCACCGAACTCGGCATCGTCTCGGCGATGTGGAACGAGCACTGCTCCTACAAGTCTTCGCGCATCCATCTGCGCAAACTGCCGACCACGGCGCCGTGGGTGATCCAGGGCCCCGGCGAGAACGCGGGCGTCATCGACATCGGCGACGGGCTCGCCTGCGTGTTCAAGATGGAGAGCCACAACCACCCCTCGTTCATCGAGCCCTACCAGGGGGCGGCGACCGGGGTCGGCGGCATCCTGCGCGACGTGTTCACCATGGGCGCGAGGCCCATCGCCTGCCTCAACTTCCTGCGGTTTGGATCGCCCGAGCATCCCAAGACCCGGCATCTGGTCGCCGGGGTCGTCGCCGGGATCGGCGGCTACGGCAACGCCTTCGGCGTGCCGACCGTCGGCGGCTCGGTCGGCTTCCACCGCCGCTATGACGGCAACATCCTGGTCAATGCGATGGCGGTCGGCATCGCGCGCGCCGACCAGATTTTCTACGCCAAGGCGACCGGAATCGGCAATTCGATCGTCTATCTCGGCTCCAAGACGGGTCGCGACGGCATCCACGGCGCGACCATGGCCTCCGCCGCCTTCGAGGCCGACGCCGAGGAGAAGCGCCCGACCGTGCAGGTCGGCGATCCCTTCGCCGAGAAGCTGCTGCTCGAGGCCTGCCTCGAGCTGATGGCGTCGGGCGCCGTCGTGGCGATCCAGGACATGGGCGCGGCCGGGCTCACCTCCTCGGCGGTCGAGATGGGCGCCAAGGGCGACCTCGGCGTCGAACTCGACCTCGACGCCGTGCCCTGCCGCGAAGACGGGATGACGGCCTATGAAATGATGCTGTCGGAGAGCCAGGAACGGATGCTGATGGTGCTGCATCCCGACAAGGCGGCCGTCGCTGCGGCGATCTTCCGCAAATGGGGCCTCGACTTCGCCGCGATCGGCCGCACGACCGACGACCTGCGCTTCGTCGTCAGGCGCCACGGCCGGGTGATGGCCGACCTGCCGATCAAGCAGCTCGGAGACCATGCGCCGGCCTATGACCGACCCTGGACGCCGACGCCGAAGCAGCCGGTTCTCACGGCGGCGGAACTGCCGGCGCCGATGTCCAACAGCAAGGCGCTGTTGAAGCTGATCGCCTCGCCCGACCTCTGCTCGAAGCGCTGGGTCTACGAACAATACGACTCCCTGATCCTCGGCGACACGATCGCCGGCCCCGGCGGCGACGCGGCGGTCGTGCGGCTCGGCGACGGCCCCAGGGGGCTCGCTCTGACCACCGACGCGACGCCGCGCTATTGCGAGGCCGATCCGGTCGAAGGCGGCAGACAGGCGGTCGCGGAGGCCTGGCGCAACCTCGTCTCGGCCGGCGCGCGGCCGCTCGCGCTGACCGACAACCTGAATTTCGGCAATCCACAGAAGCCCGACGCCATGGGCCAATTGGTCGGCTGCCTCGCCGGCATCGGCGAGGCGGCGCGCGCGCTGGATTTCCCGATCGTGTCGGGCAATGTGTCGCTCTACAACGAGACGATGGGCTCGGGCATCCTGCCGACGCCGGCGATCGGCGGAGTCGGACTCGTCGACGACGTCGCGAATGCGGCGACGATCGCCTTCAAGGCGCCGGGCGAGATCGTCCTGTTGGTTGGCGGCGCAGGTCAATGGCTCGGCCGGTCGATCTGGCTCGAAGTCGTGTGCGGACGCGAGGAGGGGGCGCCGCCGCCCGTCGACCTCGCAAGCGAGCGCCGCAACGGCGAGTTCGTGCTGGCCGGGATTCGCGCCGGCGCCTTCACCGCGGTCCATGACCTCTCCGATGGCGGCCTCGCCGTGGCGCTGGCCGAAATGGCGGTCGCCGGAGGCGTCGGCGCAACCATCGCGGCTGATGCGGTCGCGAGCCCGGCCCATGGTTTCTTCTTCGGCGAAGACCAGGGCCGCTATGTCGTCACGATCCGCGCCGCCGGACTCGAAGCCATGCTCGCGCACGCGGCGGTCGCCGGCGTCCCCGTTCTTCGTCTCGGGGCGACCGGCGGCGAGGCGCTGGCGCTGCCCGGCGAGCCTCCCTTGTTCGTTAGGGATTTGGCGCTAGCGTTCGAATCCTGGTTTCCCTCCTTCATGGCCGGACCCAGACGGGAGTTTTCATGATACAGCTTGTCGCGCTCAAGGCCCTCGCCGGGTTCAACCACGTACGCGTCGACCAGGTCATCGCGATCACCGCGATGGATCAGACGAAGTGCCAGGTCATCATGACCGGGGGCATCACCGTGCCTTGTTCGGAGCCGGCCAAGGACGTGATCGCCAAGCTCGAGGCCGCGTCCTCGGGCAAGCAGGAGGGGTAGAGGGATGGCTATGCCGGCCGCGGAAATCGAACGCCTGATTCTCGCCGCGCTTCCCGACGCGCGCGTGGAAATCACGGATCTGGCCGGCGATGGCGATCATTATTCGGCCAGCGTGGTGTCCTCTGCGTTCCGCGGCAAGAGCCGGGTGCAGCAGCACCAGATGGTCTATGGCGCGCTGAAGGGCCAGATGGGCGGCGCCCTGCACGCGCTCGCGCTCCAGACCTCGGCGCCGGAATAGCGCCGCCGCTCGCCCATTTTGGGCCGCCGGCCCGCCTCCGGACGACTGGCGCGCCCGCCGCGGGCGTTCTATATGAGGCCGGTGGATGCGGGGCCTTGACCCCCGCGGTCGAAAGGTTGAGCGTCATGGCGAGCATTCAAGAGCAGATCACTGAGGAAATCACCCAGAACCCGGTCGTCCTCTTCATGAAGGGCACGCCGGACTTTCCGCAATGCGGCTTTTCGGGCCGGGTCGTCCAGATCCTCGATTACATCGGCGCGCCCTACAAGGGCGTCAACGTGCTCGCCGACCCCGAACTGCGCGACGGCATCAAGCAATTCGCCAACTGGCCGACCATCCCGCAGCTCTACGTGAAGGGCGAATTCGTCGGCGGCTGCGACATCGTCAGCGAAATGTTCCAGTCCGGCGAGCTCGTCGCCCATCTGACCGAGGCCGGCGTCGAACTGAAGCAGACCGCCAAGGCGTGAGGCGAAGTCCTTCCTTCTCCCGCTTGCGCAGGGCTGTCCGGGGAAACTCGAGCTGGCTGAAGCTCAACTGATTGGGCGATGACGTTCCGCGTTTGGCGCACTGCGAGCGACTGGCGGCGTCGTTGGCGCCGGGGGAGCTTGCGGGGGAGAACCGACTCCCCTTCTCCCGCTTGCGGGAGAAGGGCCCATTAGCCCCGGCCTCGGAACCCTGCCCGACCCCGTGTATTTCGCTTTTACAGAATTTTGCTTGACGTCGGGCCATTCCCTGGTCTACGATGCGAAAGTGATCGAAGCCGGGCGAGGGCAAGGAGATTCACGGCAAGCCCCGGAAACCGCCCGAGACCGCTACGCCAACCTTCGGAACCCTCCTCCGGCCGCGAAATGCTGACAAACCCCTGATTTCAAACGATTCGCGGTTTCATATGACTCTTGGCCGGCGTCGGCATCAAGGACTTAGCCCCGGTTTGGGCGCGCCGCGAAGGGTCATGGCCGCGACGAGCTTGAGCGCATCGTCGGAATCCCAGCGCGCCGGCCCCGCCATGACGGCGAGTTCGCAGCCGTCGGGACCGATCAGCAGGGAGGTGGGCAGGCCGAGCGCCTTGCCAGCGACTTTCAGCGCCTCGAAGGAATCGGCGCTGGAATCGGCGTAGCGCGCCAGAGTCCGCACGCCCGCCGCCTCGAGGAACGCCGGCGGGCGATCGAGACGGCTGGTGTCGATGTTGATCGCGACCACCTCGAAATCGGCCCCGCCGACCTTCGCCTGCAGGCGATCGAGCGCGGGCATTTCCGCGCGGCAGGGCACGCACCAGGTCGCCCAGAGGTTGAGCAGGACGCTGCGGCCCTTGAAATCGGCGAGCGTCAGCTTCCTGCCGTCGGCGCCGTCGAAGGCGATGGCGACCGCGGGCCTGGGGGCCTTGTCGACGTTCAGCGCCGCGACCTCGCCCTGCGCGAGCGGCGCGAGGCGGGCGGCGACCGCCTTGGCGCCGGGACACAGCGCGGCCTCCTCCTTGCTCCCGCCAGCGCCGGTCCCGTATAGGACGCCAGCCAGCGCGACGGCGAGCGCGGCGGCGACGAGGGCGATCGGCAGGCGCCAGCGGCGCGGGGGCTTTTCGTCAGTCATTCAGGCGTCCGAGAGGGGTTCATGAGCAACAAAATGTGGGGCGGGCGCTTCGCCGCCGGTCCGTCCGACATCATGGAGGAGATCAACGCCTCGATCGGCTTCGACCGCAAGCTCGCCGCCCAGGACATAGCGGCATCGAAGGCCCATGTCGCCATGCTCGCCCATGCCGGGATCGTATCGGCGGCCGACGCCGACGCCATAGGTCGAGGTCTAGACGAGGTCGGCGCCGAAATCGAGGCGGGAACCTTCACGTTCTCGCGCGCGCTCGAGGACATTCACATGAATGTCGAGCAACGGCTCGCCGAGCTGATCGGCCCGGTCGCCGGACGTCTGCACACCGCGCGCTCGCGCAACGACCAGGTCGCGGTCGACTTCAAGCTCTGGGTGCGCGACACGATCGACGCGCTCGACGCCCAACTGGCCGATCTGCAGCGTGCGCTGGCCGAAAAGGCGCTCGCCCACGCGGGCGCGGTGATGCCCGGCTTCACCCATCTCCAATCGGCGCAGCCGGTGACCTTCGGCCATCATCTGCTCGCCTATGTCGAGATGATCGCGCGCGATCGCGGCCGGTTCGCCGACGCGCGCCGAAGGCTCAACGAGAGTCCGCTCGGCGCCGCGGCGCTCGCCGGCACGAGCTTTCCGATCGATCGCGCGATGACGGCGCGGGCGCTGGGTTTCGACCGGCCGACCGCCAATTCGCTCGACAGCGTCGCCGACCGCGACTTCGTCCTGGAGACGCTGGCGGCGGCCGCGATCTGCGCGACGCACCTGTCGCGCTTCGCCGAGGAAATCGTGCTTTGGGCGACGCCGCAGTTCGGCTTCGTCCGTCTGTCCGACGCCTTTTCGACCGGCTCCTCGATCATGCCGCAGAAGCGCAACCCGGACGCCGCCGAACTGGTGCGCGGCAAGACGGGCCGAGTCGTCGGCGCGCTGGTCGCCCTGTTCAGCGTCATGAAGGGCCTGCCGCTCGCCTATTCCAAGGACATGCAGGAGGACAAGGAAGGCGCGTTCGACGCGCTGCAGACGCTCTCGCTGACGGTCGCGGCGACGGCCGGCATGGCGCGCGACCTGACGCCGGACCTCGAGCGCATGAAGGCCTCGGCCGGCGCCGGGTATTCCACGGCCACCGACCTCGCGGACTGGCTGGCGCGGACGCTGCAGATGCCGTTCCGGGAGGCCCATCATGCGACGGGGCGGATCGTCGCGGCCGCCGCGGCGCGCGATGTCGGGCTGGACGAGCTGCCGCTCGCCGAAATGCAGGCGATCGAGCCGCGCATCGGCGCGGAGGTGTTCGGCGTGCTCGGCGTCGAACGATCGGTGCGCAGCCGCACAAGCTACGGCGGCACCGCGCCCGCCGGCGTGCGCCGCCAGGCGCGCCGCTGGCTGGCGCGGCTGAACGCGGCGGCGAAATAGGCGCCGCGCCGACTTTCCTCCATGCGCGGCTTTACAAGTGGACGCCGGCGGGTGCAATTCACAGTTCGTCAATGAGCTTGCTGCTAGGCTCGCACCGGAGGGAATCCATGTCAAAAATCGTTCCGGTGATCATGTGTGGCGGATCGGGCACTCGCGTCTGGCCGGAATCGCGTGAGAGCCGTCCAAAGCAGTTCATTTCGCTGATCGGCGAGCGCTCGACCTTCCAGTCGATCGTCGGCGTGCTCGCCGATCGCGAGATATTCGCCGAGCCGGTCGTCGTCACCAATGTCGAATATCGGTTCCTCGCCGCCGAGCAGCTCGAGGAGATCGGCGCCAGGGCGACGATCGTGTTGGAGCCGATGCGCCGCGACAGTGGGCCGGCGGTGGCCGTCGCCGCGGCTCTGGCGGCCCGATCCGACCCCAAGGCGATCGTGGCCGTATTGGCGGCCGACCACGTCTTCCGCGACGGCGCCCTGTTCGCCCGACTATGCCGCGAGGCGGGCCTGGCCGCCGCCGACGGCGCGATCGTCACCTTCGGCATCGCGCCCGACCATCCCGCCACCGGCTATGGCTATATCCGCCCGGGCGGCGCGATCGACGGGGGAGGCGCCGTGCGCAGGGTCGCCGCCTTCGTCGAAAAGCCCGACCAGGAGACCGCCAAACGCTTCGTGGCCGAGGGCTACCTCTGGAACTCCGGCAATTTCGTCTTCCGCGCCGACGTGATGCTCGGCGAACTCAAACGGTTCGAACCCGAAATGGCCGCCGCCGCCGGCCAGGCGGTGGAAAAGGCGCGCGCGGACCTCGGCTTCCTGCTGCTCGACGCCGACAGTTTCGCCAAGGCGCCAAAGAAATCGATCGACTATGCGGTGATGGAACGCACCGAAAAGGCCGCGGTCATCGCCGCCGACGTCGGCTGGTCGGACGTCGGCCTGTGGTCGACGGTCTGGCGGCTCAGCGAACGCGACGCCGACGGCAACAGCCTGCGCGGCAGGGCGGTGGCGCTCGATTCGCACAACGTCCTCATTCGCGCCGACGACCAGTTGACCGCAGTCGTCGGGCTCGACAACATCATCGTGGTGACGACCCCCGACGCCGTGCTCGTCGTCGACGCCGCGCAGGCGGACAAGATCAAGCAGCTCGTCGACCGGCTGAAGCTCGACAAGCGGCCCGAGGCGACCGCGCACAAGCGCGCCTATCGTCCCTGGGGCTATTACCAGGGCGTCGACGAGGGCGCGCGCTACCAGGTCAAACGCATCGTGGTGAAGCCGGGCGGACGGCTGTCGCTGCAGAAGCACTTCCATCGCGCCGAACACTGGATCGTCGTTCGCGGTACGGCGGAGGTCACGCGCGACGGCGAGGTTCACAATGTCCACGAGAACGAATCGATCTACCTGCCGATCGGCTGCGAGCACCGCCTCGGCAATCCCGGCCGGATCGCGCTGGAGCTGATCGAGGTGCAGACCGGATCCTATCTCGGCGAGGACGATATCATCCGCATCGAGGATGTCTATAACCGCGGCTGAGCGCCAAAGCGACGCCGGGGCAAGAAAAAACCGCCGCCTCCCTGGGGAGACGGCGGCCTTTGCCATCCCGCCGTGCCGGCGATCGGCGCGGCCCGTCGGCCCCGGCGATTCAGCCGCGCGCGGCCTGCCGGGCGATCTGATGGATGTCGGCGCGGTCGATGCCGATGTCCTGCAGTTCGCGGTCTGTATAGTTCGAAAGCTCGTGCAGTACGCTCCAGTAGCGACGACGCTCTTCCAGGAAACGAGTGATGAACGAGAGCTTCATGGTGTCTCCTTCTCGCTGGTGACCGCCTCCCGCGCTCGAAGAACGGCGTGGCGGCTCGAATTTCCCGGGCGTTCCATCTCCAAGACTGATCAACAGCTATTATGTTGCGTCGCACAAGTCAAGGGTGCGCTGCGATATATCATGTGACATTCGCATGATAAAACGATGTCTGAATTGCGTTATATGGCAATTGAAGCCTTCAGTGGCGGTCATTTGATTGATTTTGGCTGAAATATCGATCATATGTATGTGCTTTACGCATGACATGCCTGACCCGCCGCGACTATTCGCCGCGCCGTCGCCGTCCCCCCGAGACCGGACTGGACTCCGACCTGCCAATTCGCGCCCCGATCGGGCCGTGGTCTCGCCGGGAATCCGCCGGCGCCGAATTGACAGGCCTGCCGCGAAGACGTAGATGGGCCGCGTCGGGCGCGCCCTGTTGAGGGGCGCGTTTATCGTTTGACGCACCCGCGGCCGTCGCCTAGCTGGCCGACGGCCTGTCGGCGGAGGGATTTCCCGAAGCACAGGAGGGCGCGTTCCTCACTTCGACTTGACGTTCGCAAATGAAGAGGAACCGCGATGACGAAGCGCGCAGAAGCCAAGTACAAGATCGACCGCCGCATGGGAGAGAATATCTGGGGTCGGCCCAAGAGCCCGGTCAACAAGCGCGAATACGGCCCCGGCCAGCACGGCCAGCGCCGCAAGGGCAAGGCGACCGACTTCGGCACCCAGCTCAAGGCCAAGCAGAAGGTCAAGGGCTATTACGGCAATATATCCGAGCGTCAGTTCCACAAATACTACCAGGAGGCGCTGCGCCTGAAGGGCGATTCCAGCGCCAATCTGATCGGCCTGCTCGAGCGCCGGCTCGACGCGGTCGTCTACCGCGCCAAATTCGTGGCGACCGTGTTCGCCGCCCGCCAGTTCGTCAATCACGGCCATGTCAAGGTGAACGGCCGGCGGGTCAATATTCCCTCCTATCAGGTGAGGGTCGGCGACCTTATCGAAGTCAAGGAATCCTCGCGGCAGCTCGCCTTCGTGCTTGAGGCGACGACGCTCGCCGAGCGCGACGTCCCCGACTTCCTCGAGGTCGACCATGCCAGGATGACCGCCAAGATGACCCGCGTTCCCGGCTTGTCCGAGGTGCCCTACCCCACCCACATGGAGCCCAACCTCGTCATCGAATTCTATTCGCGCTGACCCTCGCGACGACGGATGAGCTCCGGCCGCCCGTCGGGGCGGCCTTTTTTATTCGGCGGGTCTCGAGCAACGTCAGCACGGCGCCGACCATCCAAACGACCCGTCCTCGGCGCCGCGCCATCGGCCGGCCGTAACCCGACGGCCAGCGAGCGAGCGCGAGTCATTTATCGCCGCAGTGGCTGGCGGTGAGTCGGTCGGCGGCCGATGCGCAGGAGGACGCAGAGAACGTCGAGCGGCACGCTCGATCTTCTCGCGCGCGGCAGTGGCGATGAAGGCGGAGCGCCTCAAGCCGCTTGCCCTGGCCGCGTCAGCTGACCAAGCCCATTCAGGGCGACGCCACAGGCAGTTGGAAGCAAGTTTCGAGACGGCCTCATAGAGTCCTGAGAAAGCCGGCGAGCTGCAGCAACCCCTCCGGCCAGGGGCCGTGGCCGCACGCCACGTTGACATGGCCGGCGGCATCGGGGCGGTCCCAATCGGCCTCGTCGACCAGCCGGGCGGTGGTCAGCCGCGGGCGCCAGCGCGACTGCAAGTGATCAGGACCAGAGCCGCCGAGTCCGGCCAGGAACAGGAGATCGAGGTCGGCGGTCCGCATGTCTGGTTCTCGCCGCCCTCCCTCCCCATCCTGCCGCCGCCGCGGCGACGCGTCGCGCCGGGCTGGACAATGACGCCCCTCGCGAGCCTAGAATGGCCGCGCGCGACGGAAGGCGGCGTTGACCCAGGCCTCTATCAACTTTCACCTCCAAGGAGAATATCGCGATGCTGGCCCTCGAGCCCCGCACCACGGCCCTGGTTCTGATCGACGTGCAGAAGGGCGTTCTGGCGATGCCGCTCGCCCCGCACGGCGCTGCGCAGATCGTCCAGAACGCCGCCCGGCTCGGCCTTCATTTCGAGGAGGTCGGCGCACCGGTCGCGCTGGTCAATGTCGGCTTTTCCGACGGCGGGGCTGATCGGCTGAGCCAGCCGGTCGACGCGCCGCCGGCGCGTCAGCCCGCGCCCGCGGCCGATTGGTCGGATTTCGCGCCCGAAATCGGCGCGCTTCGCGCCGACATCCTCGTCAAGAAGCGGCAATGGGGCGCATTCCACGGCACCGAACTCGATCTCCAGCTACGCCGACGCGGGATCGGCACCATCGTATTGGCGGGCATCGCGACCAATTTCGGCGTCGAGTCGACCGCGCGCGAGGGCTGGCAGCACAATTACGCAGTCGTCGTCGCCGAGGACGCGGTCACGAGCCTCGCCGAGGACATGCACCGGTTCGCGATCGAGAAGATCCTGCCCCGAATCGCGCGGGTGCGGACGACCGCCGAAATCATCGGCGCGCTTTCGCCGCCTTGATCGCCGGCGTGGCGCCAAATCGCCGCGCCGCCGCCCGAAGCGCCAGACCTGCACGCCCGCGCCGACCCGCAATAGAATGGTGTCGGTCGCAATATCCTTCGGCGAATGGGGCGTTGCGTAGCCCGCGTCGCCGAAATCGTAGCGCATGTATTCGGCTCGGATCGAGACCACCCGGGTGAAGGCATATCGGCGCCGAGGCCGAAGACCGTTCCGCTCGTCGTCCGATTCTCGGACCCCGAGGGATTCCGATAGGTCGCCGTCGAGAAGCCCAGCCGAGTGTGCTGCGGGCGAGAATATCGCCGAGAGCCCAACCCGCCTTGACGCACGTCGAGGACAGGAAGTTCTGGCTGAGCGAGGCGAGCCCGAGGTTGCCCGTCCTGATCGAGCCGATCATGCTGCCGACTTCGCCGCCGCCGACAAAATGGGCTGCTAGGAAGCCATGACCGATATGCGCGCCGCCTGCCCGCCCTGACGCATTGGCGCGACCTGGTCAGCGCCGTCCCGCGCCGCAGGCTTCGGCCCCGCTTGGCTTCAGACGATGGCGAGAGATTTCCTCGACCCCGGCCCGCTCCATGGTCTTGCGAAAGTCTCGTGCGGTCTCAATTGTCGTTCTGCGGCTCGTCCTGCTTCGCACAACTCGCGGCGACAGAGACGGTATGCAGGACGCGAAGAATTTCCAACTCCTGCTCGGCGGCGCGAATCTGGTCGTCGAAATGCCTGAGCGTCTCGGTGATCGCCGCGTGCAGATTCGCAAATTCGGCCCCGTCGAGTTCCGGACGATGCCCGGAATTCTCATTGTGCCTGAACTTCGGTTCGACCACATAGCGCATGGCCCCGCCCTCCTCCATCGAATCAGCGCACCGCAATGTATGCGTATCACTGAAAATCTTGCACGCTAGCCTCGGAAAATACTCATAGCGGCGCTGCGCTGGACGTCGAGTTCGCATAGGAACGCAGAAAATCATGCGCGCGGGAGGCGATTTCGAGTTTCACACAGCTGTCATAGACTGGCTCTGCGAACAGAGCAGCCGCCTCGACCGGACGGTCTTGGCGACAGATCAGATCAGGGGGGCGCCGCGACTGTCCGGCCGTCCGCTCGCGGAATAACGGCGCGCGCACTCGGCAGAATAGCGCAGCCCGACGCCGCGATCGACTGCCCGGCCAGTCGCCGCCCGCGAGCCGGCTAAACCGGCGGTCCGGCGCGCTTCCAGGCTGCGGTGAGCGCGAGTCT
Organism: Roseiarcus sp.; assembly: GCA_050013915.1. GTDB lineage: Bacteria > Pseudomonadota > Alphaproteobacteria > Rhizobiales > Beijerinckiaceae > Roseiarcus. The sequence continues at coordinate 15,137 of JBEKEI010000037.1, read as the reverse complement.
GGCGAGCGCCGGGAGCGAAGTCGAACCGGTTTTCTTCATGATGGCGGCGCGATGATTCTCGACTGTTCGTTGACTGATGCCGAGATCGGCCGCGATATTCTTGCTGGGATGGCCGGCGACGACAAGATCCATGATCTCGCGCTCGCGCGCGGTCAGTTCCGCCAAATGCGCGGCCGCGGTCTCCCGCCATGCGGACATCGTCCCGGAATCGCGAGCCTCCTCGAGGGCGCGCGCGACGCTGGCGAGCAGTTCTGCGGCGCCGATCGGCTTTTCGATGAAATCCAGGGCGCCCGCCTTCATCGCCTGCACCGCCATCGGCACGTCGCTGTTGCCGGTGATCATGATCGCCGGCGGCCCGCCGCCCGCGTCGCGCAGCCGACGCAGCAAGTCGAGCCCGCTCATTCCGGGCAGACCCGCGTCGATCAACAGGCACGCCTCGCGGCCCGGCCGCCAGGCTTCGAGAAAGGCCTCGCCGGACGCGTAGTCCTCGACGATCCGCCCCTCCTCCTCCAGCAGCGCGCGCACCCCCTCCCGAATGCGGCTGTCGTCGTCGACGACGAATATGACGGGCGCCGAATCGTTCGCGACTCCCGCCGACGCGCCGCGCGCGCGCGGCTCGGGTGGCGGCGCGGCGAGGAGCCGCGCGACCGCCTCGGTCAGTTCCCGCGCCTTCACCGGTTTGGCGAACTGGACGCAGTCGTGACGCGCGATATCGCTGAGGGTAGCGGTCGAAATGTCGCCGGTCAGAACAATCACCGGGATCGGCTTCTGCAGGCGCTCGCGCAGCCTGGCGGCGATCTGGAGCCCGTCCATCCCGTTGGGCAGATTGTAGTCGGCCAGGATCAGATCCGGCCGCACCCTTCCCTTCTCCGCCAGGGCGAGCGCCGCGACCCCGTCAGGCACGGCCTCGACATGGTGGCCTTCGTCCTCGAGCAGAATTTCGAGCAGCTGGCGCATTTCGGGATCGTCCTCGACGACCAGGACGACGCCCGTGCGGCGGATTCTCTCGACGCGACCGCCCGTAGCCGGCCGAGGCGGGGCGCCCGGCGAATCCGTCCGTCCCGTCGGCGTCCTGACCTCGATCGCGAAAACCGAGCCCCTGCCGGCCTGGGAGCGGACGCGGATCGGATGATCCAGCAATTTCGCCAACCGCTGCACGACCGCCAGGCCGAGTCCGAGCCCGTGGGCTTGCTCGCGCGCCGCGTTGCCCAACTGATGGTATTCCTCGAATATATGCTGGAGTTCGTCGCCGGGAATGCCGGCGCCGGTGTCCCACACCTCGATGCTGAGGCTGCGTCCGCGTCTGCGGCAGCCGAATAGCACCTTGCCTCGGCGGGTGTATTTCATCGCGTTCGAAAGCAGGTTGCGGAGCATCCGTTCGAGCAGGCGAGGATCGCTCTCGATCCTGACGCCGCAGGGAACCACACGCAGCGCGAGCCCCTGCGCCTGCGCTTGATAGGCGAACTCGCCCCGAAGCCGCTCGAGAATGTCGTCGATCGGGAAGATCTTGATTTGGGCGTGGATCGCGCCCGCCTCGATCTGGTTCATGTCGAGCAGCGTGTTCAACATGCCCGACATGGCGCCGACGGCTTCGTCGATCCGCGCCAGCAGTTGCTGCGCCCGTTCCCCTCTGACCTTTTTGGCGAGCAGTCCCTGGAGTAGGGCCAGCGTCTGCATCGGCTGGCGCAGATCGTGACTCGCCGCGGCAAGGAAGCCGGCTTTCGCGGCGTTGGCGACCTGCGCCTGCCGGTTGGCGGCCGCGAGCGCCTCGGACGCCCGGGCGCGCTCGGTGATGTCCGCGAAGGTGATGACGACGCCCGCCACCGCCCTGTCCTGGGCGCGATACGGAGAAATCCGGCGGTTGTAGCGGGCCCCGTCGTCGCCGGCGATCTCGCGCTCGACCGGCGCGGGATTGCGCAGAACCTCCCGGGCGTCGGCGAGTAGAGCATCGTCGGCGGCGAGCGCACGCAGGTCCGCGAGCGGCCGACCGACGTCGCCCGGAATCACGTTGAAGAGCGCCTTGGCGGCGGGCGTGAAGAAGCGGATGTTGAGCTCGGCATCGAGGCAGATGGTCGCGACTTCGGTGCTGAAGAGGACGTTCTGCAGATCGTCGGCGGTCGTGCGCTGCCGCTCGAGCGTCTCCTGCAGCTGACCGTTGAGGGCGGTCAGCTCCTCATTGAGCGACTGCAGCTCCTCCTTCGACGTCAGCAGTTCCTCGTTCGCCGATTGATATTCCTCGGTTACGGAAAGAGCCTCCTCGTTGGTCGCCCTCTGCTCCTGGCTCACCACTTCCAGGTTGCGGATCGCGCCTTCGAGCTCCGTACGAATCGCCGTCAGCTCGCGCTCGAGTTCGGCAACGCGATGGCTTTCCTGCGCCGGGCCGGAAAGCGCGAGCCTCGGTTCGGGTTTCGATTCCTCGGAAAAGCAGATGAACAGCAGCGCTTCGCCGTCGCTGACGACCGGCTGCGCGGCGATGCTGAACGGAACCGGGTCGCCCGCGCGGCTCATTTCGCCGCCGGCGACGACGACGCGCGCGTTCAGCTGCCTGGCCTGCTGGATCGCCGACCTCAGCCTCGTGCGGATTTCGGGCCGCGCCATGGCGAGCAGATCATGCGTCGGCTGGCCCGGGGCGACGCTCAGGAAGCGGTCGGTCGGACCCAGCGAATAGAGGCAGGCGAGTTCGCCGTCGACCAGCACTGCCGCGGGCGCATAGTTCTCGAGAACCAGGCGACGGCACAGCTCGGCCAGCGCGGCCTGGCGCGAATGAGCCGCGGCGGGCCGCGCGCGCGCGGGCGCGCGGGCGCTGTCGCTGGCGCGCAGCAGCAAGCCGATATCCCCGGGCCGGCTGCGCGTGACGTGCCGATAGAGCCGCTCCGACTTGGCGATCGGCTCGAACCGCGGGTCGTCGGCGGCGACCGCTTCTGCGCCGCCGAGCAGCAGCACACCGCCCTGGCGCATCATCAGGTTGCGGCAGGAGACCATGTCGAGGCGCGAGAACGGCGGATCGGCGAGAAGGTCCTGAACGGTGAACACGATCGAGTCGCGCAATTCCGGCGAGACCCGATAGCCTCGTTCCTCCCGGTAGAAGAAGCGCGCCAGCCGTGCGGGCGAAACCTCCGCCGCGACGGTCGGCGGATAGAGGCCATCGCGGGCGCGCGCCACCGCATCGGCGTCGACGTCGGAGGCGAAGATTTGCAGTCTGACGTTGCGCTGCGCAACAGCGATCCGCTCCCGAAAGAGGATCGCGAGCGAATAGGTCTCCTCGCCGGTGCTGCAGCCGGCGATCCACACGCGCAGGGGCCCTTCGGCGGCATGGTCCGCCACCAGCTCGGGAACGATCCGTTCGGCCAGAAGCTCGAACACCTCGCGATCGCGAAAGAAGCTTGTGACGTTGATCAGCAGATCCTTGGCGAGCAGGTCGATCTCGGCGGGGTCGCCGCGCAGGACTTCGAGATAGCGCTCCATCGCATCGACGCCGCCGAGAGCCATGCGCCGCTCAATCCGCCGTTGCAGCGTGCCCGGCTTGTAGAGGGTGAAATCGTGCGCCGTCCGGGCGCGCAGGAGTTCGACGATCGCCGATTGGGCGCTTTGGCGCGGCGCGGCGGGAAGCAGGTCCGGCCCGGCGCGCCGAACATGGTTTTCGAGCGCGGCGGGCATTTCTGCGATGCCGAGCACGAGGTCGACGTCGCCGGTGGCGATCGCGCTGCGCGGCATGCCATCGTAGGCCGCCTCGTCGGGGTCCTGGGCGATGACCAGGCCGCCCGCCGCCTTGACCGCCGACAAGCCGAGGCTGCCGTCCGCGCCGGTTCCCGACAGGACGATGCAGACGGCGCGCGAACCATAGTCCCGAGCCATCGAGCGCAGGAGGAAGTCGAAGGGCAGGCGATCGCCGCGTCGCGCTTCGGGTTGGGAAAGCCGCAGGGCGCCGCCGCCGACCGAGAGATAGGCGCCGGGTGGAATGACATAGAGGCGATCGCGCTCGATCGGGAGGCCGTCGGCGGCCTGCCGCACCACCATCGTCGTGCGCCCGGCGAGAAGCTCGGCGATCATGCTCTCATGATTGGGATCGAGATGCTGGACCAGGATGTAAGCCATCCCGGCATCGGCTGGCAGCGCTGCCACTAGCCGCCGGAAGGCATCGAGACCGCCGGCCGAGGCGCCGATGGCGACAACGGTAAATTCGTTGGGGTCCCAATGCGAATCAGGGCCCGGCATGGGGAGCCGACCCGCACGCGACCCGCCCGCAATGTCCTGGTGCGAAGCGGCGCCGATCGTCGTTCATGGGTGCTATGAGCCTCTCCTCCTCTCGCCATTGACGATGAACTATTACCACAACTTTGGTTGGCCTTACGCAAGGAGGTTGGCGCGGCGCGCGAATTTGTGACGGCGCCGCGGCTAGGGCGTGAGGACGGCGGCGCCGTCGAATCGCCCCGCGCGCAAGTCGGCGAGCGCCTCATTGGCCCGATCGAGCCGATAGGGCGTCGTCTTCGTGACGATGCCGATGCGCGGGGCGAGATCGAGAAAGTCGAGCCCGTCCCGCCGCGTGAGATTGGCCACCGAAATGATTCGCCGCTCCTCCCACAGCAGGGCGTAGCGGAAAGCCGGGATGTCGCTCATGTGGATGCCCGCGCAGACCACCCGGCCACCCTTGCGCACCGCCTCGAGCGCCAGGGGAACGAGGTCGCCCACGGTCGCATATATGATCGCGGCGTCGAGCGGCTCTGGCGGCGGTTCGTCGGAGCCGCCCGCCCAGGTCACGCCGAGCTCGCGCGCGAACGCCTGCGTGCCGACATCGCCCGGCCGGGTGAAGGCGAACACGGAACGTCCCTGCCATCGTGCGACCTGGGCGACGATATGGCCGGCGGCGCCGAATCCGTAGAGCCCGATCCGCCTGCCCTCCCCTGCCATGACGAGCGACCGCCAGCCGATCAGGCCGGCGCAGAGCAGCGGCGCGAGGGCTCGATCGGAGCCTTCATCGCCGAGCGGAAAGGCAAAGCGCGCGTCGGCGATCACGGCGGTCGCGTAGCCGCCGTCGCGGGTGTAGCCGGTAAACAGCGGCGCGTCGCAGAGATTCTCCTGGTCGCTCACGCAATAGGGGCAGACGCCGCAGGTATGGCCGAGCCAGGGCACGCCGACGCGCTCACCGACCCGCATACCCTCCACGCCGGCGCCGACTGCGTCGACTCGCCCGACGATCTCGTGGCCGGGGATGATCGGGACCTTGCGTTGGGGCAATTCGCCGTCGACGACATGCAGGTCGGTGCGACAGACGCCGCAGGCGCCGACATTCACCCTGATCTCACCGGGTCCCGGCGTGCGGTCGGGAAGCTCGGTCCATTCGAGCGGCGCCCCGATCCGCCTCAGCATCATGGCGTGCATCGCGCGCTCCCTCCGGCCTACCGAACGTCAACCCTATTCGGTTCCGCCGCCGCTGGACACTGTGCCGGCGCTCGGCGGACCTCCGGCTCGAGCGGATCGCGCCGGCGCGGCGTAAGTAGAAGCCGAAGCTATCGCCCCACCGCCGGCGGCCGCAAAGGATCGAATGATCGGTCAGCGGCTTGGACGCCCCCCGGAGCGGGTCGCGACGCGACCCCGGCGCCGCGCGCCGTGCGCCCGCTCCACGACCAGGAGGACGCCCGATGAAGCCTTCGTCGATCTGCGTCCGGCCGGGACGGCCGTGGACGAGCGTCCAAGGCCGGGTCGATGCGGACCGAGACGCCGCCGCCGTCGTCGATCCACGAGGTCCGCGATCGGCTCGGGGACGGCGACGTCGCCTCGCGCGTGGTCATCGACCTCGCGGTCGGCTAGAATGGCGCGCGGCGCTGGAGCCTTCCGAACGGCCGGACGTCGAGCGCGTTGATCTCGATCATGGCGGCCGATGCGCCAGGGCGACCAGAGTCCGCCCGCCGAGCTTCGCGTCCGATCACGGAGAGACCGATGCCCACGCCGCTGTCGCCCGATCTGCTGCGGAGGATGCATGCCTACTGGCGCGCCGCCAACTATCTTTCGGTCGGCCAGATCTACCTGCAGGACAATCCGCTGCTGACGGCGCCGCTGGCGATGGCGCACATCAAGCGCCGGCTGCTCGGCCACTGGGGCACCACGCCGGGGCTGAACCTGCTCTACGTCCACCTCAACCGGTTGATCAAGGACAACGATCTCGACATGATCTACGTCATCGGTCCCGGCCATGGCGGCCCGGGGCTGGTGGCGAACGCCTATCTCGAAGGCTCCTACACCGAGCGCTATCCGGCGATCGAGCGCAGCACGAGCGGCCTTCGGCGCCTTTTCCGGCAATTCTCGTGGCCCTATGGCATTCCCAGCCACGTCTCGCCGGAGACGCCGGGCTCGATCCACGAGGGCGGCGAACTCGGCTATTCGCTCGCCCACGCCTATGGCGCCGCTTTCGACAATCCCGGGCTCATCGTCGCGTGCGTGGTCGGCGACGGCGAGGCGGAAACGGGTCCGCTCGCGACGAGCTGGCACGCCAACAAGTTCCTCAATCCCGCGCGCGACGGCGCGGTGCTGCCGATCCTGCATCTCAACGGCTTCAAGATCGCCAACCCGACCGTGCTCGCACGGATCGGCCGCGCGGAGCTGACTTCACTGATGCAGGGCTACGGCTACGAGCCGCATTTCGTCGAGGGCGACGATCCGGAAACGGTCCACCAGCCGCTCGCGGCGACGCTTGACGCCATTCTCGCGCGCATCCACGAGATTCAGAGGGCCGCGCGGGCGCCGGGCGGCGCACCGCCTGCGCGGCCGCGCTGGCCGATGATCGTGCTGCGCACGCCCAAGGGCTGGACCGGGCCGAAATTCGTCGACGGCAAGCCGGTCGAAGGCACTTGGCGCGCCCATCAGGTCCCGATCGCCGATTTCAAAAACGCGGACCATGTCGGGCTGCTCGAAGACTGGATGAAAAGCTACCGGTCGGAGGAATTGTTCGACGCGCAGGGCAAGCTGCGCGAGGAGTTCGCCGAACTCGCGCCGACCGGCCGGCGCCGGATGGGCTCGAACCCTCACGCCAACGGTGGCGAACTGCTGAAGCCGTTGTCCATGCCCCACTTCCGCGACTATGCCGTCGAGGTCGACCGGCCCGGCTGCGTCGAGGCGGAGGCGACGCGGGTGCTCGGGGGCTTCCTGCGCGACGTGATGAAGCTCAACCTCGCGCACGCGAATTTCCGGCTGTTCGGCCCCGACGAGACCGCGTCGAACCGGCTCGAGGCGGTCTACGAAGTCTCGGGCAAGGAATGGATGGCCGAGGTCGAGGCGGTCGACGTCGATCTGAGCCCGACCGGCCGGGTCATGGAGGTCCTCAGCGAGCACCTGTGCCAGGGCTGGCTCGAGGGCTATCTGCTGACCGGCCGCCACGGCTTCTTCTCATGCTACGAGGCGTTCATCCACATCGTCGACTCCATGGTCAACCAGCACGCCAAATGGCTGAAGGTGAGCAGGGACATTCCATGGCGCAAGCCGATCGCCTCGCTCAACTATCTCCTGACCTCGCATGTCTGGCGGCAGGATCACAACGGCTTCTCGCACCAGGACCCCGGCTTCATCGATCTCGTCGCCAACAAGAAGTCCGACGTCGCCCGCATCTATCTGCCGCCGGACGCCAATTGCCTGCTGTCGGTCGCCGATCACTGCCTGCGCAGCCGCGACTACATCAACGTGATCGTGGCGGGCAAGCAGCCTTGCTTCCAATGGCTCGACATCGACGCGGCGGCGCGCCACTGCACGGCCGGCGCCGGGATCTGGACATGGGCGAGCAACGACGGCGGCGATCCCGACGTGGTGCTCGCTTGCGCGGGCGATGTGCCGACGCTGGAGGCGCTCGCCGCGGTGACGCTTCTGCGCGCCTACGTCCCCGACATCCGCATCCGCTTCGTCAACGTCATCGACCTCATGGTGCTGCAGCCGCAGTCCGAGCATCCTCACGGGCTCGAGGACCGGGACTTCGACGAATTGTTCACCCGCGACCGGCCCGTCATTTTCGCCTTCCATGGCTATCCCTCGATGATCCACAAGCTGACCTACCGCCGCGCCAATCACGACAACATCCACGTGCGCGGCTATAAGGAGGAAGGCACGACGACGACGCCGTTCGACATGGTCGTCATCAACAATCTGGACCGCTACCAGCTCGCGCTCGACGCGATCCGGCGGATCCCTCGGCTGAGCGACCGCGTCGAGGCGGAGACCGCGCGCTACTGGACGACGATGGAACGGCACAAGCTCCATATCAGCGAACACGGCGACGACATGCCGGAGGTCCGCGACTGGCGGTGGAGACCCTGAAGATGACGCGCGCACCCTGGTCCGAGCCCGCTCCGCCCGATCCTGGCATGGTCGTCCTCACGCTCAACAGCGGCTCCTCGTCGCTCAAATTCGGCATGTACCGGGTAGGGCCCGCCACGATCGACGTGATGCTGTCCGGCGAGGCCGAATCGATCGGCGCGGCGCAGGGAGCCTTTCACGCGCGCGACGCGCGCGGCCCCGCCCTACCGCCGGAGCTGCTGGTCATCCCGAGCCAGCGGGAAGCGGTGGCGCGCGTCGCCAAGCTGCTCGACGACCTCCGCATGCCTGCGCCGGGCGCGATCGGACACCGCATCGTACATGGCGGACCGAAGCTGCGGCGCCATTGCCTGATCGACGACGAGGTCATCGCGCGGATCGAGGCGGCCGCGCCTTTCGCGCCGCTCCACGCCCCGGCCGCGCTGGCTGTGATCGGCTTCGCGCGGCGGCATTTTCCTGGCGTTCCCGAGGTCGCCTGTTTCGACACCGCGTTTCACGCGGCAATGCCCGAGGCGGCGCGCGCGCTGCCGATCCCACGTGAATTGCGCCAGGAGGGCATCGAGCGCTACGGCTTCCATGGCCTGTCCTGCGAATCAATCCTGCGCCAACTCGGCGATCCCCCGCCCGAACGGCTCGTGATCGCGCATCTCGGCAATGGCGCCAGCGTCACGGCGGTCAGGGGCGGCAAATCGGTCGACACCAGCATGGGCCTGACGCCGACCGGCGGCGTCATCATGGGCACCCGCACCGGCGACCTCGATCCGGGCGTCCTGCTCTACCTCATGCGCGAGAAGAAATTCGATGCGGCGGCGCTCGCGGAACTCGTCGACCATCGTTCCGGCCTGCGGGGAATCTCCGGCGTCAGCGGCGACATGCGCCGGCTCCGCGAGGCCGCTTCGTCCGCGCCGGACGCGCGCCTTGCGATCCAGATGTTCTGCCTCAGCGTACGCAAGGAAATCGCCGCGATGGCCGCCGCGCTGGAGGGCGTCGATGCAATCGTGTTCACGGGCGGCATCGGCGAACACGACGCCAAGGCGCGCGCCTCGATCTGCGCCGGTCTGACGTGGACCGGCCTGAGCCTCGACGAGGTTCGCAACCGGTCTGCGCACAACCCGATCAACGCGGCGGGCTCGCGCGTCCGGGCGCTGGTCCTGACGACGCGCGAGGACGAGCAGATCGCCCGCCACGCCTTCGCGCTCGCGCGGGGCCGGGACGTCGCCGGCGCAAAAGGCGGCCGAAAGGCTCGCTGAAGCCGGCCGCCGCCAGGGGGCCTCGCGGCGGCCTTCTCTCAGGCGACGCGCCGGCTCATCCAGCGACCGGGACGGCGTTGGAAGCCGGCGCTGCAGCTGTCGAGCCCGAATGCGTCTCGACGCTCTTGGCGCTGCACGCGCCGAGGATCGTCCTGGCGCGCGCCATCTCCTCGGCCGAGCCATGCGCCATCACCAGGAAGTCGTCGGCCTTCACCGCGGCCTCGTAGGCGATCACGCTGTTCTTGGGGATTCCGATGCTGTAGAGCGCGGCGCCGAGTGCGCTGAGGCCGCCGACGAGCACGGCGCTCTCGACGGCGGAAACGACCATCGCCGTGAGGTAGCCGAGGACGACTACATGGCCCACCACCGGGATCGTCAAGAAGATTCCGCCGAAGAACAGCCCCCAGAAGCCGCCCCAGAAGGCGCCGCGCGACCCCCAGAATTTTACCCGGTCGCCCGCATTGTAGAATCCGACGACCTTTTCGTCGGTGTGATAGCCCTTGCCGACGACGGTTAGGTTCTTCATCTCGAAGCCCGCGCCCGCCAATTTCTTCACGGCCGCTTCCGCCGCCTCATGGTCGGAAAAGACCGCGACGACCGAGTCGATGCTTGCCATCATATTCTCCTGTGGGACGACAGCGGCGCCACGCGACCCGATTCGCGCACGCCGTCTGTCGCGAACGCGCAAAAGCGAACGGGGTTCCGGTCGCCTGCGCACTTTCTTCCGGGCCAGATTAGGCGATGGCGGAGGACCGGCGACAGGCCCGGGAACTACTCATGACCCGCCGTCCCGCGGCCGCGCGGGCGGCAGGCGGTGAGTAGTTGCCGACCCTGCCCGGACGCGTGGCGACCGCCTAATGTCGCCGCTACGCCAGGACCCGCCCGGACGGCGCATCGCACGCCGGCCCCGGGTCCCGGGGCCGCGCGGACGGCGACTCGCGCAGCGCCGCCCGCCATGCCGCCACGATCGGAGAATCTCATGTCTCAAGACGCCAATCTGCAACAAGCCGTCCTTTCCGAACTGGCCTGGGAGCCGAGCGTCACCGCCGCGCATATCGGCGTCACGGCCAAGGCCGGCGTGGTCACCCTCACCGGCCATGTCGAGAGCTTCGTCGAGAAGCACGCCGCCGAGAGCGCGGCGCGACGCGTCAAGGGCGTCAAGGCGGTCGCCGAGGAGATCGAGGTGCGCCTGTCCTTCGACCGGAAGCGAGGCGACGACGACATCGCGGCGGCGGCGATCGAGCGTCTCTCATGGGACGTCTCGGTTCCCGCCGATGCGGTGAAGGTCAGCGTCGAACAGGGTTGGGTCACGCTCGCCGGCGCGGTCGACTGGCACTACCAGCGGGCGGCCGCCGAACAGGACGTGCGCGGCCTCCACGGGGTCGTCGGCGTGTCGAACCAGATGGAGATCAAGCCGAGGGTCGACGCCGCGAATGTCGACGACGCGATCAGGCGCGCCATGCATCGCTCCTGGTATTTCGATCCCGACGCGGTCAAGGTGACCGCCGTCGGCGGCAAGGTCCGTCTCACCGGGACCGTGCATTCCTGGCACGAGCGAGAACTCGCGACCACGACCGCATGGGCGGCGCCCGGCGCCACTTCGGTCGAGAACGATATCGTCGTGATCTGAGCCCGAGGCCGGCGCCGATCAGCCGCGCGCGACCCGCCAGAACTGTCGCTGGTCGGCCAGTTCGTAGCGCACCGCGCGGCTGCAGCTCTTGCAGATCGATTTCTCGCTGTAACCGGGCCTCGCGTTCTCGGAGTGGAGCCGCGCCATGCCGGGCGAGCCGAATATGGAGAAATATTCGTCCTCGATGAGATTGCCGACCTTGTGTTTGAGCGAATAGTCCATGCAGCAGAGCACGACGTCGCCGTTGGGCAGCAGCACGTTGTGATCGTAGAATGGCGTGAACCCGCAGGTCACCGGGGCGCGGTGGCGCGGGGTCGCTTCGACGGCCTGGCCGCCGACCTGGTCGACATCGAGCGAGTCGGCGCGGGTGTGGCCGACCCAGGGCGCCAGCGCACCGATCGTCCGGCGCAGTTTTTCATGGACCATGCCGGTGCGGTCCATCGTCATGGTCTCGAAGCGTCCGATTGCGCCGCCCGACCCGAAGGCGAGGAAGGCGGCGAGGACCGCCTCGTATTCGTAGGAATGGCGGAACCCGCGCATGTTGCCGTTGTTGTCGGGCAGATGCAGACACAGGACCTCGACCTGGCCGGCGTGCTCGGCCAGCAGCGCCAGAACCTCGCGCGCATCGTCCGCCGCCATGCCGTAGAGCGTCGTATAGACGCTGACCGCATAGCCGCTCTCCAGGGCATGCCTCAGCATCGCCGTGGCGGCCGGATTGGACCAGGGCTCGGCCATCCCCGAGAAATCGATGCGGACGTATTTCGGAACCTTGGCCAGGATGAATCTGAAATTGTCGAGCGAGAGATATTTTTCGTTCTTGCCGTATCCGCCCTTGAGCTGATCCTGCGGACAAAAGGTGCACTTGAGCGGGCACCCGACCATCGTCGTGATCTCGAGGCACGGCATGGGATCAATTGTCCGGGTTCGGCGACGCCCTCTGCAATTCGCCTCGTTCAACTATCACGGTCTGCCGCGGGTTCATACATCGAGGCTCTGCTCAATCGGGCGGCGGACCGACGCCTGGCTCCGAGCCGGTCGCAGCCCCGGCGGGCCTGCGTCGCTTCGCCGTGCGGAGGCCGCCGAGGTCGAAGGCCTCCTGAAGCGCCCAGGCGCGATTGTTCAGCGCGGCCGGATAATCGGGCCGGATCGCAAGCGCGCGGTCGTAGCTCGCCAGCGCCTCCTCGAATCGCCGCAGCCGGCTGAGAACGTTGCCGCGGTTGCAATGGGCCGCGGGAATTGCCGGGTCGATCGCGGCGACCCGCTCATAGCAGGCGAGCGCCTCCTCGAAGCGCTCGAGACGCTCGAGCATCAGGCCGCGGCCGTTGAGCGCCGCAAGGTCGTCCGGCTTCAGTCGCACCGCCTCCTCATAGAGCGCGAGAGCTTCGTCGAAGCGCCTCTCCGCCGCCAGCGACCGCGCACGCTCGCTGGGCGCGGCGCCGCCCCGCCCGGCCGCGGGCGGCCCGGCTTCGATGAAGCGGCGATAGAACGCGATGTCTTTGCAATGGGTCAGCAGGTCGAGCCGCTCGACGGTTGCGGAGTCGAAATTGCCGAAATCGTTGCGCCCGCCCGTCCACGGCATGATCGCGACCTCGCCGAGGATCGCCTCGTACACCCATTCGGGCTTGGGCGTCAGATATGGCCGCTTCCAGTCGTAGCGGTCGGTGAAGCGGATCGTCTGGAGATGCGCGACGTCGAGCGCCATCAGCGCGGTCTCGATGAACATCCAGGGCTTCACGCGCGTGGTTACGGCCTTGGCGCCGGACGCGCGCATCTGGCCGACGATCGCCCGGAAATCGAGGCGCGTGTAGAGGTCCATCTCGACCACCACGAGATGACGATAGCCGCTCGCGATGCCCGCCTCGATTCCGGTAGCGACCGAGCGCGACCAGCCGTCGAGGCCGCGGCTGCTCCTGAGATGGCCCGCATTGGACTCGAATCGAGCGAGCGTGCGCGCCGACTCGAGCCGGATCGGCTCGGGATCCTCGCCCGGCATTGCGACGCGCGCAAACGCGGGCTCGAATCCGGCGGCGGCGATCATTTCGGCGGGCGAACCGTCGTCGACCATCAGCCAGTCGAGCCCGGGGTTGAATCGTTCGATCGCGGTCCGCCAGAGGGCGAGCAGTTCGAGGTCGCGCGGCTTGGCGAGGTGGATCGGGCAGACGACCAGGAGATCGCGGGTGAACGCCGCGGGCGGCGGCGCGCGGCCGACGAGCTTCGCCTGATCGGCGGCGATCTCCGCCCGCAGCGCCTCGACGGCGGATCCCCCGACCTGGAGCGCGACATTGATGACCAGCGCCATCGCCAGATCGGGGCGCTGGCGCGCGCGCAGGAAGCGGGCGAACCGCATCATGTCCGCGGGCGGCCAGACAGGCCCCCGGCCGCCCGGCCTCGCCCCGGCGCGACCCTCGAAATCGCGCGCTGCGGTCCAGTCGCCGGCATCCTGCGCGAGCGACATCGCGAGGAAATTCGCGGCGGCGTGGGTCGGGGCCCGCGCCAGGACGCGCGCATAGGCGAGGGCCGCCGCCACATGGTCGCCGGCGCAATGGGCGGCGACGCCCGCCTCGATCAGTTGCTCGATGTCGTCCGCCATGGCCTGCCCCAGCCGCCCCGTCCCGCTCCCAATCGGTTCCTTCTCGCCTCTTGCGCGCCGGCGCGCCAGAGGGCTCTCGGGCCGACGGCGGACGACGGGCGCGCGATCGCCGCCGCCTCGCCAATTGCGGCCGGCGCGAGCCGTTCACGGCGTCTTGGCCGCTCCGAAGCCAGGAATTTGCCGAATCGTCGCCTTCACCTGCTCGACCGTGATCAGCCGCGTGCATTCGAACTGGCGCGGCGTGTCCTTGTGCCGCGGGCACCACAGGAAATCCTTGTGGTCGAACCGGTGGCGTACGTCGTTCCAGCAGCTGTTGCACGCGTGGTAGTTGATGACCCGGTACGGCGTTTCAAACTCATTGGTCGGATGGGTGAAGCCCGCGATCATCACCACCGGCGTCCCCGCCGCCCAGGCGAGCCAGGACAGGCCGCTCGAAAGGCCGATGAAGAAGGCGCAGTGCTTGAGCCAGCGCGCGCGCTCCTGCAGCGTCTGGTCGCCGGTCTGGTCCTCCGCGCCATAGGGGATGTGGTTCCAGACCAGGCCGTGGCCATGGGTCGCCTTCTGGTCGATGCAGACGACGCGGTAGCCGGCTTGCCTCAGGAAGGCGACGATCTCCCGCCAGCCGGTCGGATTGTTCCAGTATTTGCTCTGGGTCGTGCTCTGGACGGCGATGCACACATAGGGCTCGGGAATCGGGCGGGCGCCGTTCTCGATGGAAAGGCGCGGTCGCGCTTCGGTCGGGTCGACGCCCAGGATATAGCCGGCGGTGCGGTGCAGGCCGACGTGGCGGAAGTCGCAGGGCTGATGGACGAAGTCGGGATCGTCGAAGAACAGGCCGATCGAATAGGTCGCATAGTAGCGCCTCGGGTCGACCTCCTCGTGGGGAAGAAAGGCGATGTGCGGATAGGCGTCGCGAAACAACGGGATGATCTTCTCGCCCATCGCGCAGGTCAGCCGGCAGCCGTGGCGCTCCTGGAATTTCACCGCATAGGGAAACCAGCCCAAGGGATCGCCGAGCGTGCCGACCGGAAACTGGACCATCACCTCCCGGTCCGCCGCCGAATAGTCGTGGACGAGCAGGCTCTCGCCGTTTTGCCAGACCTCGAGCCGCACCCGGACGAAGTAGCGCTTGGAGCTGTTGATCCGGCCCGCCTTCAGAGTCGTCTCGAACAGGATGTTGCCGGTGTCCATGTCGCTGAGGCGGACCCGCCAGGGATGGTCGCTCTCCGGCGCCGCGACGCGGCAGCCGTCGTTGAAATCGAACAGGAGGCCCTTCGGGCCCTTTTGGGTCGGCAGTTCGGCAGGCGCCGGATAGGCGCGCTTGGCGGGCCCCGAGCCGGCCGGTTCGCCGGCGGCGACGGGCGGCGCCGCC
>JBEKEI010000036.1:0-30283 GCA_050013915.1 Roseiarcus sp. | reverse complement strand
CGGCGGTCGCCGAATCCGTGGTCACCGCGGCCCAGCAGCTGACAGGCTCGCTCAACGACGCGACGACGACCGTGCAGCAGGTGCGCTCGCAGGCGGACGGAGCCATCGCCCAGTCCGTCGCCTCGATCAATTCGCTGCTCGGCCAGTTTCAGACGGCCAACGATTCAGTCGTCGGCGGCCTGCAGACCGGCGCCGACGTCACGAGCGCGGAAGATACCCGCGACAATATCCTCAGCCAGCTGTCCCAGCAGGTCGGCGTTTCGACCATCACCAGTCCGAACGGCTCGGTATCGATCTACACCGACAGCGGCGTGACGCTGTTCCAGAACATTGCACGCACCGTCTCGTTCACGCCGACCCCGACCCTGGTCGCCGGGGCGAGCGGCAACGCCGTGACCGTCGACGGCATCCCGATCACCGGCTCGACCTCGCCGATGGCGATCCACTCGGGCGCGCTGGCGGGTCTGGCGACCCTGCGCGACACGACCGCGCCGCAGTACCAGGCCCAGCTCGACCAGATCGCCAACGGCCTCGTCAGCGCCTTCGCCGAGACCGACCAGGCGACGCCGGCGACGCCGAATCCGCTGCCCGGATTGTTTACCTATGCGACCTTTTCGGCAGCGACCGGCCTGCCGTCCGACACCGCCGTTCCCGCCGGTCTGGCCGGCCAGATCGAGGTCAATCCGACCGTCGATCCCAGCCAGGGCGGCAACGTCAATCTCCTGCGGGACGGCGACATTTCGGGCGGCGGCGCCGGCTACACCTACAACGCGAGCGGCGCAGCGAGCTACACCACGCGCATCCAGCAGATGATTACGCAGATATCGGCGGCGCAGTCCTTCGACCCGTCGGCGGGCGCCGGGTCGAGCGACGGCCTGTCGGACTATGCGGCTTCGTCGGCGAGCTGGGTGCAGGGGCAGTATCAGCAGGCGACCGATCAGGCCAATTATTCCAGCACGCTCGCCACGACCGCGTCCCAGGCGCTGTCGAACGCGACCGGGGTCAATCTCGACGCCCAGACCTCGCAGATGCTCAGCCTCGAGAATTCCTACCAGACGTCCGCGAAGCTCCTGACAACGGTGAACAACATGTTCTCATCCCTGTTGACGGCCGTAGCCGCCGTGGCCGCGGCATGACCGAGTCGATCTCCACGAACTATCTGTCGACGTCGCTCGCGCTGTCGATCATGAAGATGCAGTCGGGCCTCGCGACCGCGCAGACGGAATCCGCGACCGGTCAATACGCCGATATCGGGCTGCAGCTCGGCGCCCAGGCGGGTCAGGAAATCTCGTTGCAGAACGAGAACGGCCTGCTGCAGACCTACACCACCACGAATTCCGTGGTCGCCACCAGGCTCAGCACGACCCAGTCGGCGCTGACCTCGCTGCAGACCGACGCCCAGAGCGCGCTCAACGCCCTTGCCGAATGGACGCCGCTGACCTATTCGGGAACCTCGCTGCAGAACCTCGGCGCCAACAACCTTCAGTCCCTGACCGCGACCGCCAACACTTCCGTCGACGGCCAGTACGTGTTCGGCGGCATCAATTCCGGCGTCGCGCCGATGACCAATTATTTCGCGGCGCCCAACAATGCCCAGACCGCGATCCGGGCCGCGTTCTCCTCCTATCTCGCCGGCCTGTCGCCCGCGGCGACGCCGCAGACCGTCACCGCCGGGCAGATGCAGACGTTCCTCGCCTCGCCGGCCTTCACCAGCCAGTTCCAGGGCGCCGCCTGGACGAGCAACTGGTCGTCGGCCTCGAGCGCCAACATCAGCAGCAACATTTCGCCGAGCGAAACGGTCGACACGTCGACCAACCTGAATCAGCCCGGCTTCCAGGATCTTACCCAGGCCTATACGATGATGAACGAGTTCACCGGGACCTCGATCAACGCCGCCGCGATGCAGAGCGTCGTCACCGCGGCCAGCGGTCTCGTGAGCAACGCCATGAACTCGCTGACCTCGACGGCGGCGACGCTCGGCGCGGTCCAGCAGCGCGTGACCGACTCGAACACCAACATGTCGGCGCAGATGACGATCCTGCAGACCCAAGTGAACGACCTCGACAGCGTCAACGCCTATCAGACCGCGACGCGGGTGAGTGCGCTGACGACGCAGATCCAGACCGCCTATTCGTTGACCGCGGCGCTGCAGAAACTCAGTCTGGTGAACTATCTCTAGCGCCGGCCGGCCTCGTCGCGGCGAGGCGGGCGGCAAGACCATTCTTCGACGCATTCGCGCGCAGCGGCCTACGCTTCGACCGAAGGCGTTCCGGTAGTCATCGAGGGCGAGAAATGTATCAGTTTTCCTATGCAGAAGTCGCCGAAGAATCGCCGCAGGAGATGCGCGGACTCGAGCGGCGCGTGCTGGACCAGGCGCTCGACCTGTTGCGCTCCGCGCGCGAAAAGGGCCCCGGATCGCGCCAACTCGTCGAGGCGCTGTTCTACTATCGGCGCCTGTGGTCGATCTTCATGGACGATCTCGCCAATCCCGAGAACGAGCTGCCCGAGGAATTGCGGGCGGGCCTGATCTCGATCGGCATCTGGATGGTCAAGGAGATCGAGCTCGTTCGCTCGGGCAAGGCCAGCGATCTGACCGCCATGATCGAGATCACCGAAATCATCCGTGACGGATTGAAGTGAGGGTCCGGTGAACATTTCGCTGCGCGCAGACGAGAAGATCTACATCAACGGCGCGGTGCTGCGCGTCGACCGGAAGGTCTCGATCGAACTGCTCAACGACGTGACATTCCTGCTCGAAGCGCACGTCATGCAGGCGAACGACGCCAACACGCCGTTGCGCCAGATCTATTTCGTCATTCAGATCATGTTGATGGATCCGAGCGGGACCTCGGCGGCGCTGGAGCTGTCGCGCAGGCTGATCGACGCGGCGCTGCGGACCTTCGAGAGCCGGCAGATATTGTCCGGACTCAAGGCGGTCGACGGGATGGTCGTCTCCGCGCGCTATTTCGACGCGATGAAAGCCCTGCGCGCCCTGTTTCCCCTGGAAGAGGCGACCATGATCGGGACTCAGAAGAACGTCGCCCCTCACGCCGCCTGAAAGGCATCCGCCATGACCGTCAGCTCCACCTCCGCGGTTTCCTCCACCGCCTCCGCCGGCGCCTCGTCCGCGAGCTCGGCGGCGCCCACGGCCGCCGTCGACTACAACCAGTTCCTCACCCTGCTGATCGCGGAGATCAAGAACCAGGACCCGACCCAGCCGATGGACCCGACGCAGTCGGTCACCCAGCTCGCGACCATATCGGGCGTGCAGCAGGCCATGCAGACCAACGCGACCCTGACCTCGCTGCTGACCACCTCGTCGCTTTCGCAGGCCGAACAGCTGATCGGCCAGACGATCACCTCGACCGACGGCAAGACTTCGGGCGTGGTCGCCTCGGTCGCCGTCAGCGCGAGCGGGTCGACGGCGACCCTCACGTCGGGGAGCACGGTCGCGCTGACCGCCGGCGTGAGCATCGGTTCATGAACGAAGCGGACGCGCTCGATCTGATCCAGGCCGCGATCTGGACGATCATCGTCGGCTCCGGGCCGGCGGTGGCCGCTGCGATGGCGGTCGGCGTCGTCGTGGCGCTGATCCAGGCGCTGACCCAGGTGCAGGAGATGACCCTGACCTTCGTGCCGAAGATCGTCGTCATCTTCATCGTCGTAAGCCTCACGGCGCCGTTCATCGGCGGCCAGGTCTACTCTTTCACCGAAATGGTCTACGGGCGCATCGAAAAGGGCTTCTGAGGCCCGCGCGCCCGCGCCGCCGACCACCGCGCCGGCCCGCGCATCCGGGCTTGGGGAGACTCGCGCAAGCTTGGCGCCGCACTCTCCGCGCGGGTCAGTCGAGAGGGTGAAACATGTCGATCACCGCGGTGCCGAGCGTCGCAGCCGCGAGCCGCGGCGGTCGCAAGGACATCGGCTTCGCGGTCGCCATCGTCCTCATCCTCTGCATCTTCTTCCTGCCCGTTCCCGCCGTCTTCATCGATCTCGGCATCGCCTGCTCGATCGCGCTGTCCGTGCTGATCCTTATGGTCTCGCTGTGGATCCAGAAGCCGCTCGAATTCTCGGCCTTTCCGACCGTCCTGCTCGTGGCGACGATCCTGCGGCTGGCGCTCAACATCGCCACCACGAGGTTGATCCTGTCGCATGGCGCGGAGGGCATGACCGCGGCCGGCTACATCATCGGCGGCTTCGCCAATCTGGTGATGGGCGGCGACTTCCTGATCGGCATGATCGTGTTCATGATCCTGATCACGATCAACTTCCTGGTCATCACCAAGGGCGCCACGCGTATCGCCGAAGTCGGCGCCCGCTTCACCCTCGACGCCATCCCCGGCAAGCAGATGGCGATCGACGCCGACCTTTCGGCGGGCCTCATCGACGACAAGATGGCCCAGCACCGCCGGCGCGAACTGGAAGAGGAGAGCTCCTTCTTCGGGTCGATGGACGGCGCCTCGAAATTCGTGCGCGGCGACGCGATCGCCGGCCTCATCATCCTGGCCGTCAACGTGTTCGGCGGCATCGTCATCGGCGTCACCCGCCACGGCCTGACCCTTTCCAGCGCGACCGACATCTTCACCAAGCTGTCTGTCGGCGACGGCCTGGTCTCGCAGATTCCCGCGCTGATCATCTCGCTCGCGGCCGGCCTGCTCGTCGCCAAGGGCGGCGCCCGCGGTTCGACCGAGAAGGCGGTGCTCGGCCAGCTCAGCAA
The DNA here is from genome assembly GCA_050013915.1 of Roseiarcus sp. GTDB lineage: Bacteria > Pseudomonadota > Alphaproteobacteria > Rhizobiales > Beijerinckiaceae > Roseiarcus. Next base: position 25,569 of record JBEKEI010000036.1, on the reverse strand, counting down.
CTATCCGCACGCGCTGTTCCTCGCCGCGCTGCTTATGTTCATCCTGGGCGCGGTGCCGAGCCTTCCCTTCTGGCCGTTCGCGCTGCTCGGCGGCGTCATGGCCTTCGTCGGCTATTCGATCCCCAAGCAACAGGAGAAGGAGCGGGCGATCGTGGCGAAGGAGCAGGACGCGATCGAACAGAAGGCGCGGGCCGAGGCGCGCGGCTCGGTCAAGGAGCAGCTGAAGGCCTATGAGATCGAATTGTGCCTCAGCCGGCAGCTCACCTCCAAGTTCCTCGCGTCCCACGACGAGATCGGCTCGCGGGTCGCCAAGATGCGCCGCAAGTTCGCGCGCCAGTATGGATTCGTCGTGCCCGAGATCAAGCTCACCGACGATTTCAAGGCCCCGCCCAAGGCCTATCAGATCCGCATTCATGGCACGGTGGTGGCGACCCAGGAACTGCGGCTCGGCGAGTTCCTCGTCATCGTCGGCGATGGCAAGAAGCCCGACGTTCCGGGCGACGAGGTTCGCGAGCCCGCCTTCGGAATGAAGGCGATGAGCGTCTCGGACGCGTTCCTCAACGACGTCAAGCGCCAGGGCTTCAACACGGTCGACGCCCTGTCCGTACTGCTCACCCATCTCAGCGAGGTCATCCGCAACAATCTCGCGCAACTCCTGTCCTACAAGGACATGCGCGCGCTGCTCGATCGGCTCGACCCCGAATACAAACGGCTGATCGACGAGATCTGCCCCTCGCAGATCTCCTATTCCGGCCTGCAGTCCGTACTCAAGCTGCTGCTCGCCGAACGCGTCTCGATCCGCAATCTCCATCTGATCCTGGAGGCGATCGCCGAGATCGCTCCGCACGCGCGCCGGCCCGAGCAGATCGCCGAGCACGTGCGCATCCGCATGGCGCAGCAGATTTGCGGCGATCTCACCGACAAGGGCGTGCTGAAGGTGCTGCGCCTCGGCAATCGCTGGGATCTGGTGTTCCACCAGAGTCTCAAGCGCGACGCCAAGGGCGACGTCGTCGAGTTCGACATCGATCCGCGCCTCGTCGAGCAATTCGGCGCCGAGGCGTCGGCCGCCATCCGCACGCGGATGGACTCCGGCCATCAATTCGCCGTCGTGGCGACCTCCGAGACGCGCCCCTACGTCAGGATGATCCTCGAGCGCATGTTCGCCACCCTGGCCGTGCTGTCGCAGCTCGAGATCGCGCGCGGCTTCGACGTGGAATCGCTGGGGACGATCTCTTGACGAGTTTCGCGTCGGATTTCGGCCTCGATCCGCACACCGCGCTCGGATCGCGCCTCGTTCTGGGGACGTTCATCCTGTTCTGCCGCATCGGCGCCTGCCTGATGCTGATGCCCGGCTTCTCCAGCTCGCAGATCCCGCTCCAGGTCCGCCTGTTTCTCGCGCTCGCGGTCACCCTGTCGCTGGCGCCGATGCTGATCGCGCTGGTGCCGCCCGAGGCGCTCGGCGACGAGCCGATCCAGGCTCTGCGCTATATCGGCGTCGAACTCCTCGTCGGCGGCTCGATCGGCGTGCTCGGCCGGCTGTTCCTGCTCGCGCTGGAGACGCTGGCGATGGCCGGCGCGCTCGCGATCGGGCTCAGCAATCCCTTCGGCGTGCTTTCCGAGGAGCCCGAGGTGCTGCCGCCGTTCGTTTCGTTGATCACCATGTCGGCGACCGCGCTGATCTTCATCACGGATCTCCACTGGGAGGTCTTCCGCGGGATCGCCGCTTCCTATAGCGCAATTCCGATCAAGCCCGATTTTGACGTCGGCTTTTCACTGTTTCAGTTCAGCAAGATGCTCGCAGAAGTTTTTCAGATATCATTAAGGATTAGTTCACCTTTCATCATCTATACAGTGATGATCCAGATCACGGTAAGCATAATCAACAGGGTCACACCGCAAATATCGATTTATTTCATCTCGACTCCGTTCGTGATCGGTGGCGGGCTGATTTTGACCTACATTATCATAAAATCTTACCTCGACCAGTTCGTGCTCGGATTTTCGGCATGGCTTTCAGCGGGATAGACGATGAAAGAGCGACGCAAGTCTCTGGCGCGGATTCAGCTCCTGCAGGATCAGCTGCATAAGCTGAGCGCCTGGAAGCTCGCCGCGCTCGATCAGCAGCGCGTGGCGCTGGTCGAGGCCCAGAAGGCGACGATCGAGGCGATCGACCGCGACGCCTTCTCGAGCGGCGTCCTCACCGAGAACGGCACGCGCCGGCTGCGCGGCATCGACCGGCAGATCGAGGCGGTCAAGGCGCAGCATGCCAGCCAGGCCCGGCTCGCGCTCGAGCAGGGTGCGCGCGCCAAACTCATCGAGCGGGTCGTCGACCGGGCCGACGCGGCCTATCGCGTGCATCAGGAGCGCATCGATCTCACCGAGGCCATCGAACGCTCCGTCTCCAGGGCGCGCGCAAGCTCGGCATAAGCCCTGCGGCCGATGATGGCGCTGACGGCGCGGATGCGCGGCGTAGCGCACGGAAGACCCAAATGGCCATAAAACCGTCCTCGGATATCGTCCTCGAGGTGCTCAAGGCCGCCGACCCGGCGCGCGCACAGGCGGTGACCCAGCGGCTGACCGCGCTCGGCGCCGGCGCCGTCGGCGGTCCCGACGATTTCGCCAAGGTGCTGGAGGCCGCCGAGCCCGCCACGCCGGCTGCCGCGCCGCCGGCGCCGGACGCCGCCGACATGCGCGACCGCCTTCCCACGATCGGCGCCGAGGACGCCGAAGCCGCGAAGGCGGCGCGGACTCAGATCGATTTCGAGGCCTCGATCCTCAAGAGCTTCGTCGACGAAATCCTGCCCAAGGACGAAACGAGCGTCTACGGCGACGGGACCGCCGGCGACATATGGAAATCGATGCTGTCCGACCAGATTGCGCGGCAGATCGCCAAGTCGGGGGCATTCGGCATCGCCAGGCAATTGTTCGCGACGCATCCGCTGCCCGGGCGCCACCTGGCGATCGCCTCGGGCGCGCTGGCCGACGCGGCGATCCGCGGCGCCGGAGCGATCGTGGACGGCTCGGCGCGCCGGGCCGCCTCGCTCGTCAGCCTGGGCGACCGGACATGAGCGCCTCGGCGTCCCGGAGGATGATGGCCTCGTCCGCCATCGCCTCGGCCCGCATGGCGGGCTCGGTGGAGATGCTGATACTCGCCATTGAGCGCCTGCAGGCCACGCTTGAGTCGGAGAACGCCAGAATCGCCGCCGGCGGACCGGTCGACTACCACGAGTTCAATCTGCGCAAGAGCCAGGGCCTGCTCGAACTGACCCGCCTGATGCCGCTGTTCGCCGGGGCCGACATCAGCCTGTCGCTGCGCGTCGCGCTGGTCGGGCTAAAGACGAAACTCGAGGACAACCGCCGGCTGCTCCGCGTCCAGCTGAGAGCTGTCCACGAGGTTTCCGAAATCATCGCGCGGACGATCCAGGCGGGGCAGTCAGACGGCACCTATTCAGAGTTCGCCTGGAGAGAATAGCGCGATGCTCAAACTCGTCCTCATCGGAGTTTGGGCGTGCGTGATGACGCTGGCGTCGAGCTACGCCGCGTCGTACTGGAAAGCGAGCCAGGTCGCCAAGGCGGGGACCGAGCGGCCGGTACATCCCGTCGAATTCAAGAAAACGCGGGAGTTCACGGTCCCGAAGATCGCCGATGGCGCGATCCAGGGCTATATCATCACCCAGCTGACCTATTCGCTGGACACCGAACTGATCAAGAACAACGAGGAGCCGGCCGAGGCTTTTCTGCTCGACGAGGCGTTCCGGGCGATCTATGCCGACGACACCATCGATTTCAGCAACCTGAAGAAATACGATCTGACGAAGTTCGCCAAGACCCTCGTGCAGGGGGTCAACACGCGCATGAACGCAGCGGTCGTAAAGGATGTGCTGATCTTGGAATTCAACTACATGACCAAGGCCGATATGAAGAAGCAGCTATAGGCTGGCCGGTCCTTTCGCGGTGTGGCGTCGCCGACGCGCGGCGGCTCGATCCGGTCGCCGATTCAGGTTTCATTCATCGCCTCGCGCATCTTCGCGCCCCGCACGTCGGGCGCGCGATGGACTCTCGGCTCGTCTCCGCGATAATCCCGCCGGTGTTCCGGAGGTTGTGGCGATGACGGTGTCTCGTGAATCCGATCCGATCGCCGAATTCTGGAACGCGTTCCTCGCGCGCGAGGCGCGCCTGGCGCAAGCAATCCGCCTGAACGATCCGACGTCCGGCGAGCCGCTGATGCATGACCTGCACCGCAGTCTCGGCAACATCGATCCCGCCCTGGCGGTCGAATTCGGTGGGGCAGAAAGCGGCCGGCTCGACTTCTGCATTACTCCGGACGGGCGCCTCGAGGCGTTCGAACGGGCGGTCGAGGTCGTCGGGGCGGCGCCGAAGGCCACGCAGTGGAACATCTTCTGCTTCCGCGAGCGCAAGAATCTGGCCAACCTGGAAATTCGCGTCGGCGATGTCCTGGTCTGCGCGGATCGGATCCGCTACCTCGCCAAATTCGACGACAAGGTCAAGGTCGCGCTGTTCTACGACGTGCCGAAGGACGTCGACGCGGACGCGCTCTATGCGATGAGCGCCGTCCTGCTCGACGCCGCGCTCGGCGAATACGACTCGGCGACCTCGATCGTCTCGCTCGACGTCTTCAATGACGACCATCCGCGCGCCGCGCCGCTCATCGAATTGCGCGGCGCCTTCGACGCATGGAAGAAGAAAGTCGCACATTGATCCGACCCGCCCGGCGGCTGCCGGCGGGCGAATCCTCCAATCGTCTCGGCCGGAATGATCATGCGGCGCGCCTGGCGCCCGCCCGATCCGCGCCGATCGAACATGCGGCCCGGCTGGCCGATAACCGGCGCGAGCCGGGCGGCGGCGCATTGGCGAGGTCGATCGATCGCAACCCTCGTCGCTGCCGGCCAGCAGTCGCGCGGTCTCGGCGCCCATCGCTCCATGGCCGCCGAGCCGCGGCAGCCGTCGGCGGATGAGGAAATCGCGGCGCCGAAATCGCTCGGTTCATGGGCTTGACGATCGCCTGCCCGTCGTCAACCCGCGCGCGCTGCGACCGCCGCCGCCGCGGGCGCCGGCGCGGCGCGGATCAGCCAGACGATCGCGGCGGCGACGAGGCACATGACGCCGGCGGCGAAGAAGGCGGGCAGGTAGCTCGAAAGCACGCTGCGCGAGAGGCCGGCGCCATAGGCCGCGGTCGCGGCGCCGAGCTGGTGGGCGGCGAAAATCCAGCCGAAGGCGACGCCGGCGCGCTCCTTGCCGAACGCGCGTGCGCTGAGCCGCACGGTCGGCGGGACGGTCGCGATCCAGTCGAGACCGTAGAAGACGCCGAACAGCGACAGGCCGTAGAGCGTGAAGCTGGAATAGGGCAGATAGAGCAGCGACAGGCCGCGCAGGCCATAGTACCAGAACAGCAGCGCGCGATTGTCGAAGCGGTCGGACAGCCAGCCCGACAGGATCGTGCCGAAGAAGTCGAACACGCCCATCATAGCGAGCGTCGAGGCTGCGGCGACCGCCGGCATGCCGTAATCCGCGCACAGCGAAATGAAATGGGTCTGGACGAGGCCGTTGGTGCTGAGGCCGCAGATGAAGAAGGTCGCGAACAGGATCCAGAAGGTCGGGCTCGTCGAGATTTCGCCCAATACCGCGAAGGCGCGACCGAAGGCGGGGGCCGGCGCCGGCGCGGCGGCGGCGGGCGGGGCGCCCGGCGCGGGCGCCGCCTCGCCAAACGGGACGAGGCCGACGTCGGACGGGCGGTCGCACATGAACAGGGCGACCAGCGCGCCGGCGACGCCGAGGCCGATGACGGAAGGGGCGAGCGCATAGCGCCAGCCGAAGCGGTCGACGAGCCAGGCGGCGAGCGGCAGGAATACCAGCTGGCCGGTGGCTGAGCTCGCGGTCAGCATACCGAGCACGAGCCCGCGCCGCTGCGAGAACCAGCGTGTGGCGACGATCGCGCTCAGCACCAGCGCAGTCATGCCTGTGCCGACGCCGACGACGATGCCCCAGAGCAGGACGAGGTGCCAGGCCCGGGTCATCACGAGCGCGAGCGACAGGCCGGCGACGATCATCGCGATCGCGGTCAGCACGACCCGGCGCACGCCGTAGCGCTCGATCAGCGCGGCCGCGAAGGGCGCCATCAGCCCGAACAGGACGAGGCGGACCGCGAGCGCAGTCGAGATCTCGGCGGTGTTCCAGCCGAATTCCTTGGTTAGCGGCAGGATCAGCGCGCCAGGCACGCCGACCGCGCCCGCCGTCGTCAGGCTGGTCACGAAAGTGACGGCGATGACGACCCAGCCGTAATGAATTCCGTGGCGCGCCATCAAGCGGGCGAGCGCGGCTGCGAACATTGGCGGGCTCCGTCACGGGGCGCCTTGCGCGGGAGGCGCGAAGGGGTTAGGGAATGATGATGACCATCATTATTCAATGAGGTCATAGATCATCATTAGTCGGGCGTCAATCGCATGCGGATAACCAGGCAGCAGGCCGAGGCGAACAAGGCGAGGGTCGTAGAGAGCGCCGCCGCCCTGTTCAGGGCGAAGGGCTTCGATCATGTCAATATCGCCGACCTGATGCAGGCCGCGGGGCTCACTCATGGCGGCTTCTACAACCATTTCAGTTCGAAGGACGAACTCGAGGCGGAGGCCTGCGCGCACGTCTTCGAGCGATCCGTCGCCGCTGTCACGGCAATCGCCAACATCGCCGATCCCGGCCGGCGCGCCGACGCGTTCGACGCCTACCGGCGCAGCTACGTCTCGGCGGAGGCGCGCGACGCGGATGCCGCGCGCTGCCCGATGGTCGCCTTCGCCGGCGACGTCGGCCGCCAGCCCGACGTCGTGCGCGAGGAATATGCCGCCGGGCTGCGCCGCTATCTCGACGCCTTCGTCCGCGCCGCGGCTGACGGAGGCCGAAGCCGCGCGGAGGCGATCATGCAATTCGCCGCGCTCACCGGCGCGCTGACCCTCGCGCGGAGCGTCGCGACGGCCGATCCCGCGCTGTCCGATGAAATCCTCGAGGCGGCGGTCGCCGCGCTCGAACCCGCCGTCAGGTGATCACGCTCGGGGCCGAGCGCCCCAGTCGCGGCTCGATCCCGGCGAGCGTCCGCGACAGCGCGATCAGGTCGCCGAGCGCATTCTGCGTCGTCTCCGCCAGATCGCCTTCCGCTGGCGCATAGCGCTCGAGATAGACGCGCAGCGTCGCGCCGACCGTTCCGGTGCCCGAAAGACGGTAGACGATCCGCGCGCCGTCCTCGAACAGGATTCGCACGCCCTGCGCCTTCGTGTCGGAGCCGTCGACGGGATCGTGATATTCGAAATCGTCGGCGACGCGAATCGCCAGCGCGCCGTGCCGCGTTGCCGCCAGGCCCGCGAGTTGGTCGCGCAGCGCCGTCATCAGGCCGTTGGCGGCGGCGAGGTCGACTTCGTCGTAGTCGTGCCGCGCGTAATAATTGCGGCCGTAGAGCGACCAGTGCTCGCGCGCCAGATCGAGCACGGAAATCCTGCGCACGGCGAGAATGTTGAGCCAGAGCAGCACCGCCCACAGCCCGTCCTTCTCGCGGATGTGGTTCGACCCCGTGCCCGAGCTCTCCTCGCCGCAGATGGTCGCAAGCCCCGCGTCGAGCAAGTTGCCGAAGAATTTCCACCCCGTCGGCGTCTCGTAGCATCTGATCCCGAGCCGGGCCGCGACGCGGTCGGCGGCGGCGCTGGTCGGCATCGAGCGCGCGATCCCCGCCAGGCCGCCCGCATAGCCGGGGACTCGATGCGCATTGGCCGCGAGCATCGCCAGCGAATCGGACGGCGTGACGAAAATACCGCGGCCTAGGATCAGGTTGCGGTCGCCGTCGCCGTCCGAGGCGGCGCCGAAATCGGGCGCCGCCGGCGACATCAGGAGATCGTAGAGCGCCTTGGCGTAGGTCAGGTTGGGGTCGGGATGATGGCCGCCGAAATCGGGCAGCGGCGTTCCGTTGACGACCGTCCCCGGGCCCGCGCCGAGTTCCCCTTCGAGGATCGCGTGGGCGTAGGGGCCGGTCACCGCGTGCATGGCGTCGAAACGCATCCGGAAGCCCGAAGCGAACAGCGCGCGTATCGCGTCGAAATCGAACAGCGTCTTCATCAAAGCGGAATATTCGGTGACGGGATCGACGACGTCGACGGTCGCGCCCTCGACGATCGTCGTCCCGATCGCGTCGAGTTGGACGTCCGGCGCGTCCGAAATTCTGTAGCGGTCGATCGTCTTGGTGCGGGCGAAAACGGCGTCGGTGACCTTCTCCGGCGCCGGGCCGCCATTGCCGATGTTGTATTTGACGCCGAAGTCGCCGTCCGGGCCGCCCGGATTGTGGCTCGCCGACAGGATGACGCCCCCGTAGGCGGCGCGGCCGCGGATCAGGCAGGACACCGCCGGCGTCGAGAGGATGCCGCCCTTGCCGATCACCAGCCGCCCGAAACCCGCGGCGGCGGCGATCTTGATCACCTTCTGGATCGCCTCCCGATTGTAATAGCGCCCATCGCCGCCGACCACGAGAGTCTTGCCGGCGTAGCCTTCAAGCGAGTCGAAGATCGACTGAATGAAATTCTCGACATAATGGGCCTGCTGGAATACCGGGACCTTCTTACGCAGGCCCGACGTGCCGGGCTTCTGGTCGGCGAACGGCTTGGTCTCAATGGTGCGGATCATCGTCGAGCGCTCTCTGCCTGCTTGGTCGAACCCGGCGGCTCCGCGTCCCCTACGGCCCGACGAGTTTAGCGTCGCCCCGGGCCGGCGCGCAATGGCGCGCGCGAGCCCCGCCTCACGGCGATTTTCCCGGCCATTGTCCCTTCTCGAAATTCACCGCGGCGATCACCGCCTGGGTCCGGCTTTCGACGCCCAACTTCTGCAGGATCGCCGAAACGTGCGCCTTGATCGTCGCCTCGGACACCGACAGCGCATAGGCGATCTGCTTGTTGAGCAGGCCTTGGCTCAGCATCATCAGCACCCGCACCTGCTGCGGCGTCAGCGAGGACAGGCGGCGCACCAGCGCGCTCGACTCGTCGGGCGTCGTGAGGTCGAGATCGGGCGGGGTCCAGCGCCCACCGTCGAGCACCGTTCGCACCGCCCGGCGCATCGTCTCGACGTCGAGCGATTTCGGTATGTAGCCGGACGCGCCGAAACCAAGACAATGGCGCATGACCGCGCGATCCTCGTTGGCGGACACGACGATCACCGGCACGCCCGCGTGCTGCGCCCTCAGATACATCAGCCCGGAAAAGCCGCGCACGCCGGGCATCGAGAGGTCGAGGAGGACGAGGTCCATCTCGGGCGTCGTTTCGAGCGCCGCCGAAAGGCTGTCGAGATCCGCCGCTTCGAAAATCTCGGCGCCCGGAATCGCGCTCGACAGGGCCTGCCTGAGGGCGCCCAGAACCAGCGGGTGATCGTCGGCGATAAGGATGCGGATCTTGTCGTCCAAACCGTCAGGTCCTCCCGCCGCGAGCATGGCGCCATGCGCGCCGGTCGCTTGCCGACGCTCGACGCGTTCGCGCGCGCCTTCGGCGATCGGCCCATTCTGCCCCAAAGCCGCGCCGAACGAAACGGCGGCGGGATTCATCCCGCTTGCGGCTCGCCGCGCGCGATCCGGCGCATCGCCTCGCCGAGCGCGGCGAGCCGCACGCCGACGTCGAACGAGCGCATTCCGGGCCGGATCGGGATGCGACGGCGCGCATCGGCTCCTCGTGCGGCTCCGGCGGGACGCCAGCCGACGCAACGGTGGCCGGAGGGCGACAATCATGGATGAGCGACTGTCTTGGTAGTCAAGCGCCCTAAGGAGGCCGATCCGGCCGCCCGCAGGCCTCGCGAACCGTGACGACAGGCCGCGCCCGCAGCACCCGGCGCACCTATGGACAACCACAGCGAACGGTGCGAAATAGCCGCAAACGACAGGTCGATCCGGCGCATCCAGGGCGTGCGATAGACTTGCCGGGCCGGCGCCCGCCGCGCCGGCCAGAGCAAGACTGTTCGCCGCGTGCAGGGCGCATCGAGGCCAGGATTGGGGGTTCACTTGTCTGAAGCGGCAATCGTCGATCCGAACCGCCGGGATTTTCTGTTCCTGGCCACCGGCGCGGTCGGGGCGGTCGGCGTGGCGGCGATCGTCTGGCCGCTGATCGACCAGATGAACCCCGACGCGTCGACCGTCGCCCTCGCGGCGATCGAAGTCGACATCGGCGCGATCCAGGAGGGTCAGATCGTCACGGTCAAGTGGCGCGGCAAGCCTGTGTTCATCCGCCACCGCACGGCCAAGGAGATCGAGGAGGCGGTCAACACCCCGATCAGCGAACTGCGCGATCCGCAGACCGACGCCGACCGTGTCAAGAAGGCGCCCTGGTTGATCGTCGTGGGCATTTGCACGCATCTGGGTTGCGTGCCGCTCGGCCACGAAGGCAAATACGACGGCTGGCTCTGCCCGTGCCATGGATCGGTCTACGACACTTCCGGGCGCATCCGACAGGGACCTGCGCCGCTCAATCTCGAAGTTCCCGAATATGCGTTCCTGTCCGACACGAAAGTGCGGATCGGGTGATCCAGGGGCCGCGGCCCCGCGAGCGTCGGCCCGAATTCTGACTCCCCTCGTTGCCAGAGAACCAAAGTTATGAGCGGATCGTCGACCTACGTCCCCAAAAGCACGATCGGCCGCTGGTTTGAAAGCCGGCTGCCGCTGATGGGGCTGATCCATTCCTCGTTCATCGTCTATCCGACGCCGCGCAATCTCAATTTCATGTGGACGTTCGGCGCCATCCTCTCGTTCATGCTCGTCGCCCAGATCGTGACCGGGGTCGTTCTGGCCATGCATTATACGCCGGAGTCGACGATGGCGTTCGACTCTGTCGAGCACATCATGCGCGACGTGAACTACGGCTGGCTGATGCGCTATCTCCATTCGAATGGCGCGTCGATGTTCTTCCTCGCCGTCTACATGCACATATTCCGGGGGATCTATTACGGATCCTACAAGGCGCCGCGCGAGGTTCTGTGGATCCTCGGCGTGATCATCTATCTCCTGATGATGGCGACCGCGTTCATGGGCTATGTCCTTCCCTGGGGGCAGATGAGCTTCTGGGGCGCGACGGTCATCACCAATCTCTTCACGGCCATCCCGCTCGTCGGCAAGAGCGTCTCGATGTGGCTGTGGGGCGGCTACGCGGTCGACAACGCGACGCTCAACCGCTTCTTCTCGCTGCATTATCTTTTGCCGTTCATGATCGCGGGCGTCGTCGTGCTCCACGTCTGGGCTCTCCACGTCACGGGGCAGAACAACCCCGACGGTGTCGAAGTTCAGAACGTCCAGCGCGACACCGTCGCTTTCACGCCCTATGCGACGCTGAAGGACGCGCTCGGCCTCGGCGTATTCCTCATCGTCTACGCCTGGTTTGTGTTCTACATCCCGAACTATCTCGGCGACGCCGACAATTACAACATGGCCAATCCGCTGGTGACGCCGGCGCACATCGTGCCGGAATGGTATCTGCTGCCGTTCTACGCGATCCTGCGCGCGATCCCCAACAAGCTCGTCGGCGTCGTCGCGCTGTTCGGCGCGATCGCGCTGCTCGCGTTTCTTCCCTGGCTCGACACGTCGCCGGTCAAGTCGGCCAAGTATCGCCCCGCTTTCCGTGTGTTCTTCTGGGCGTTCGTCGCCGCCTGCCTCGGCTTGGGCTGGCTGGGTTCGCAGGAGGTCTCCGACAACACGACGCTGGCCGCCCGGATCCTCGCAGCGTGCTATTTCGCCTTCTTTCTGATCGTTCTTCCCTTGCTTGGGCTGTTCGAAAAGACCAAGCCGCTGCCGGCCTCGATCGCCGACGCGATTCTTTCCAAGGGCGCGCCGGCGCCGGCGCCGGCCGAATGATTTGAAACCGATCGCTCAGGGAAATCAGCCATGATCCGTTTCAAAGACGTTGCCCTGGCGCTCGCGGCAGCAGCGCTCCCGATGATCGTCGTCGAGGTCGCGTGGGCGGCCGATCCCGCGCCGGCGCCCGCCCAATCCGCCCCGGCGGACTCGGCGGACGAATCGCCCTCGCCGCCGAGGGTGAAATGGAGTTTCGCCGGCCTGATCGGAACTTACGACCGGGAGCAGCTGCAGCGCGGCTTCAAGGTCTATCGCGAAGTCTGCGGCAATTGCCACCGCCTCAGCATTCCGTTTCGCACGCTCGGCGACCCCGACGGACCCGGCTTCACGGCGGCGCAGATCAAGGCCCTCGCCGCGACCTACCAGGTCACCAATGACTCGCCCAACGACAAGGGCGAAATCTTCAAGCGTCCCGGCATCCCCTCCGACATCATCCCGCCGCCCGACGCCTATCCCAATCCGGAAGCGGCCGCCGCCACCTTCGGCAAGGCGCCGCCCGATATGTGGGTGCTCGCCAAGGCGCGCAAATACGAGCGCGGCTTCCCCTGGTTCATCTTCGACGCGCTGCCGTTCGTGCAATATCAGGAAGTCGGCGCCGACTACATCCACGGGATCCTCAACGGCTACACCCACCCGGACGACCCGAACTGGAATCTCTACTACCCCAGCCACAAGATCGCGATGCCGCAGCCGATCGCCGACGGCGCGGTCGACTATACGGACGGCACGCCGGCAACCCTCGACAATTACTCCAAGGACGTAACCGCTTTCCTGTCCTGGGCCGCCGAGCCGAAACTGGCGGAACGCAAAAAGATCGGCTTTCGTGTGATGGTGTTCCTCATCGTCTTCGCCGTATTGCTCTATTTCACGAAGAAGAAGGTGTGGGGCAAGATTCACTAGCGGGCAAATCGGTTTGGTCGGGCGGCGGCGGCGCGCCGTCCAAAGCCGCCCCGCGGCATCGAGTTTGCATAGGCTTTTCGCGCGCTCGAACGATGGGGTCGACGCAACGCGGAGCTGAGGCGCATGACCAAGGCGATCGTCGGCATCATAGGCGGCTCAGGGGTCTACGACCTCGACGCGCTGCGCGACGCGCGCGAAGAGAGTGTCGCGACCCCGTGGGGCGAGCCTTCCGACAGCCTGCGATTCGGCCGCGTCGGCGCGACAGAGGCGGTCTTTCTGGCCCGCCACGGCCGCGGGCACCGCCTGTCGCCGTCCGGAATCAATTACCGCGCCAATATCGACGCGCTGAAGCGCGCGGGGGTCACCGACATCATTTCGCTTTCGGCCTGCGGTTCGTTCCGGCGCGAATTCTATCCGGGGCTATTCGTTCTGGTCGACCAGTTCGACGATCGCACCTATCGGCGGCAGACCAGTTTTTTCGGCAATGGCTGCGTGGCGCATGTTTCAATGGCCCGCCCGGTGGCGCCGCGTCTGCAGCGCCGGATCGGCGAGGCGGCGGCGGCCGAGCGGATCGCTGTTCATCTGGGCGGAACTTACGTCTGCATCGAGGGCCCGCAATTCTCTTCGCTCGCCGAATCGCTGGGCTTCCAGGCGCGCGGCGCCGACGTGATCGGGATGACCGGGGCCACCGAGGCCAAGCTCGCCCGGGAGGCCGAAATCTCCTACGCGACCATCGCGATGGTGACCGATTTCGATTGCTGGCATGAGGATCACAGCGCCGTCGACGTCGCGGCGGTCGTCAAGGTCGTGCAGGCGAACGCCAGGCGCGCCAATGCGCTACTGTCCCGGGTGTTGCGCGACCTGCCGGCGGAGCACGAACCCTGCCCGGTCGGCTCCGACCATGCGCTCGACAATGCGATCATGACTCACCCCGACGCCCGCGATCCCGAATTGGTCAGGAAGCTCGCGGCGGTCGCCGGCCGCGTTCTGCGCGGCTGAGCGCGCCGCCCGTCTCGCGCGCCGCCTCGATCACGTCGCCGACGTCGGAAAGGGACCGCGCGCCCAGCACGAGCGCGCGCCCGAGCCGCAACGCCCGGCGCTCGCAAACCGCGCGACGCGTGGGATCGGCTACGCTTTCTAGATCCTCGACGTGGGCCAGGCCAAGAATGCGCCGGATCATCTCGAGCCCGCCGAAGGCCAGCGAGTCCTCAAACAGCGTCCGCATGAACCGGGCGCGCTCCGCTTCGAGCGCGGTTTCATCGGCCTCCGCCGCGAACAGACCCGCGACATAGGCTTCTCCATGGCGCGCCCCCCGCCAGAGCGCGAGAAACCGATCGTGGAAACCGATCCATACCGCCGCGACCTGGTCGAGAATCCAGGCGCGATACCCGTCGCGGTCGCCGGGCGCGGCCTCGTGACCCTCCTGGGCGCAATAGGCGAGCAGAAGATTGCCGATCACCGCTCCGACGTCGAAGCCGATCGGCCCGACGAAGGCGAATTCCGGATCGATGACGCGGGTGTCCTCTTGCGTCAGCATGATCGAACCGGTGTGCAGGTCGCCGTGGATGAGCGCCTGGGCCGCGGTGAGGAACTGGAACTTGCGCGCCTGGGCCTCGGTCTTCAGCGCCGAATCGGCCTCGAAGGCGCGCTTTTGCGGGTCCAGTTGCGGCCGCGTCCAGCGATTGAGCGGCGCCTCCCGATAGGGGTCGGTGAACACCAGGTCCTCGGTTATGCGGCAGAGCGCTACGTTCGGCGCGAACCGGGCGACGCGCGCCTTGTGGTCGTGCGCGGAGCCGGCCAGCACCGACGTGTGGAAGAGCGTTTCGGCGAGAAATTCCGCGATGTCGCCGCCGAAGCGGGGATACTCGATCCCCCGGATCAGACCCTTGCGCATGATCACATGCGGCGAAAGGTAGTCCATGACGATCATCGCCTGCGCACGATCGAAATGGTGGACCCGCGGCGTCAGGCGCGGGGCCCAGCGCACCTGCTCGACGAGCGCATTATATTCGAACCACGAGCGTTCGAGCGGCAGCGGCCAGGATTCGCCGACCAGCCGCACGTAGGGCAGGGCCTGCTTGACGACCGCCCCGCCCGCCGGCCCCTCGACGATGAAGACGAGATTGAGATTGCCGTCGCCGACCTCGCGCACGCGCCATTGCGGGGGCCGACCCCCCAGGAGCGCGCGAACGGCCGGCAATGCGTCGAGAATGGCGCAAAGTCCGCTTACGTCGACCGGGAGGTACTCCATCGTCATTGCCGGGCGTCAGCCCCGATCCGCGAGCAGGCCCGTCGCGCGCGCCATGCTCCTGATGAATGGCAGGCCGACATCGAGGATTTCGGCCCGGTCGCGCGCCACCGGCCGCCAGACGGAGAGCGCGCTGGCGAGCTGCGGCATCATGGTGACGAAGGATTCGACGACGAGATCGCCGTCGAAACGGGCGCCCTTCAGCGCGGTCATGACGCTCTTCCAGTCGACGTTGCCCGAGCCCGGCACGCCGCGGTCGCTCTCGGAGAGATGGACATAGCGGACCAGGCCAGCGCCGTCCTCGAGCGCGGCCGAAAAGCTCTTTTCCTCGATGTTGGCGTGATAGGTGTCGAGATGAATCATCACCGCTGGCGCGCCGATCCGCTCGGCCAGTTCGCGCGACTGCCGGACCGTGTTGAGCAGGTGCGTCTCGTAGCGGTTGCAAGGCTCGAGACCGAGCGTCATGCCGACGTCCGCCGCCCGTTCGGCGACCGGCTTCAACGCGCGCGCGATCGTCTCATATTCGCGGTCGGTCGGCGGCAAACCCGTGCGATAGCCGAGCGTCGAATAGGTGACGCCGGTCAGCGTCGAGGCGCCGAGCGCGTGCGCGACCTCGAGCGCGCGAAATAGGAACGCCTGCGCCTTTTCCGGATGCAGCGGCGCCGCCGCCTCGATCGGCAGCCCCAGCGAGGCGGTCGGGGCGACGCCGTGCCGGTCGAACAGGGCGCGGGAATGGGCGACGTCGACCCTGTCGGGCTCCAGCAGCGCGATCTCGACCACGTCCAGCCCGTGCCGCGCCGCCTCCGAGACGCTGAGTTCCGCGCCCTCGCGCGTCCACGCGGTCGTCCACAGACTCGAATGCATGCCCAGCCGAATCATCGTGTTCCTCCCCTTGCCGGATCCCGCGTCGGACCCACGAATGCTTCGCCGGCCGCCCTAACGCCGTGCCCCGGTGAAATTCTCGCGAACCACGCTCAGGCCGGCGACGCCGATGATCAGCGCGCCCCAGATCGCCACCGTCAGGAACGGACTGAAGTTCAACAGATTGAAGGCGGACGAGATCACCTGCAGCAGGATCAGCGCCATCAACAGGCCGCCGACCTTGCCGAAGCCGCCGAACGGATCGACCCCGCCGAGCACCGCGGCGAGGATCGTCACCAGAAGGTAG
Organism: Roseiarcus sp.; assembly: GCA_050013915.1. GTDB lineage: Bacteria > Pseudomonadota > Alphaproteobacteria > Rhizobiales > Beijerinckiaceae > Roseiarcus. The sequence continues at coordinate 9,387 of JBEKEI010000036.1, read as the reverse complement.
CTCTCGCCATAGGAGGCGTTCGCGGAATTGAACCGCGCCATCATGACCAGCGCGGCGACGAAAGCGAGCAGGCTCGAAGCCACATAGACCGAGAGCACCACCCGGCGCGTGTCGACGCCGGAAAAGCGCGTCGCCTTCTCGTTCGAGCCGATCATGTAGATCTTGTGGCCGAACGGGCTCCTGTTCAGCAGCACCGCGACCGGCGCGCACAGCGCGAGGAAGATCAGCAGCGCCGCCGGTACGCCGCCGATCGTCCCATTGCCGAGAAAGACGATCGGTTCGGGGAAACCGGAGATGACGTTGCCGCGTGTCAGCCCGATCGCGAGCCCCTTGCACATCGTCATTGTGCCGAGCGTCGCCAGGATCGGCGAAACCCCGAGATAGGCGATCACCGCGCCGTTCAACACGCCGATCGCAGCCGCCACCCCGATCCCGGCGATCACGGCGACGACCTGCCAGGCGCCCCACATGAACCCATGGGCGGCCGGGACATGCGTGGTCAGGATCCAGGCCATGGTGAGCGCGCACAGATTCGCGGTCGCGATGATCGACAGGTTGAGGCCGCCCGAGAGCAGAGCGACCATCATGGCGAGCGAGAGGATCCCGAGTTCGGGCAGCTGGAAGGCCATGGACTGCAGGGCGCCGACGCTGAACAGCTGGTCGCCGAGCAGCAGACCGAAGATCAGCAGCAGCGCGAGCAGGACGAGCGACAGCGTCGGCACGGCCCCGCCGCGGGCGATCCGTAGCAGCAGCGATGGCCAATCCCGCGTCCATGTCTGCGCGCTCATCGTCTCATGTCCATCAATTGATCGCCTTGGCCCGGCGCCGCCGACGGTCCGACCAGGCGGTGATCGAAACCGCCACGAGGATGATGAGCCCGACGAACAGCTGGCTCCAGTATGAGGAGACGCCGACCAGCACCAGACCGTTCTGCAGGATCGCGAGCAGCGTGACGCCGAGGATCGTGCCGAACACAGTGCCGACGCCGCCGGTGAGGCTAGCCCCGCCGAGGACGACCGCGGCGAGCACGTCGAGCTCCTTGCCGACCAGCACCGTCGGCGTCACCGACTGGGCGAGCTGCGCCTGCACCAGCGAGGCGATGCCGGCAATCAGCCCGAGATAGCAATAGACCAGGCAATTGAGCCGGAAGACATGGAAGCCGAGGCGCTGCGCGGCGTCCCGGTTGCCGCCCATCGCATAGATCTGGCGCCCGGCGTTGGTCCGGTTCAGCAGGAGCCAGGTGGCCAGGAAGACGACGACCAGCACGAGAATCTGCAGGTTCAGCGCATAGGGAACCCCATTGGCGTCGTCGTATTCGAACCACCAGACGCCGTCGCGAAAATATTTCGGCAACGAGGTGATGTATTTGCCGCCGCTGAAGAAGATCAGCAGGCCGTAGAATATGTTCAGGGTCGCGATCGAGACGATGATCGAGGATATCCGCAGCTTGGTGATGAAGATCGCGTTGATCAGTCCGCAGGCGATTCCGACCGCCCCGGCGATCGCGAAGATCGCAAACCAGCCGAGCCCATAGGCCAGCGCCAGCTTCAGGGTGATGTATTGCGCGACCGATGCGGTGGCGGTGAAGGAAATATCGATGCCGCCCGCCACGAGGACGACGAGCAGCCCCGCCGCCAGGATGCCGACGAAGGCGTTCGAGGTCAGGAGATCGAACAGGTTCTGCAAAGTGAGAAAGCTGTCGGTTGTCAGCCCGAGCGCAAGGCAGAAGCCGACCACGACGGCGAGCAGCCAGAATTCGTGGCTGCGGCGGAATCGGCGCAGTCCGCCGACGATCGATCGCCTCGCCCCGGCCGACCGGGACGAGCCTTCGGCGCGCGCGATCGAGGATGCGCGCTCCGGCGCCGCTTCAAGCATTGACCGCGTCCCGCAATTGGGCTTCGCTGGCCTCGTGCGGACGGCATTCGCCGACGAGCCTGCCCTGGCGCATGATCAGCACACGATGGGCGTGATAGTAGACTTCCGGTATCTCGTCGGAAATCAGCAGAACGGCGACGCCCTGCGCGGCGAGCGCTTTCACGACTGCGTAAATGCCGTCCTTGGCCGCGATGTCGACGCCGACCGTCGGGCTGTCGAGGATCAGCACGCGCGGCCCGGTCGCCATCCATTTGGCGAGCACGACGCGCTGCTGATTGCCGCCCGAAAGCGTCCTGACAGGATTGTCCGGCTTGGGCGCCTTGATCGCGAGATCGTCGATCCAGCGCCGGGCGACGCTCTGCCGCGTCGCCTCCCTGACCAGGCCGACGCCGTCGGCGAGTTCGTCGAGGATGGTAATGAGGATATTGGAGACGACCGGCTGCTCGAGCACCAGTCCGAGCGTCAGCCGGTCCTCCGGGACGTAGGCGATGCCGGCGTCGATCGCCTGCCGATTGGTCGCCAGCGCGAGCCTTTCGCCGGCAACGCGAATCTCCCCGGCAGCCGGCGGGTTCATCCCGAACAGCGACAGGGCGAATTCGGTCCGCCCGGCCCCGAGCAGGCCGGTCAGCCCGACAATCTCGCCGGCGCGGATGTCGAGGCTGACGTCCGTATAATGGCCGGGGCGCGTGAGGCGGTTGACCGAGAGGACCGGTTGGGCGCCCGAGAAGTCCGTCTCTCCGGTCTCATAGGCGAAGGCCTTGCCGGTCATCAGCATCGCGAGCTTCCTGTCATCCATCTCGCGCGCCGCGAAATCGCCGACCTTGGCCCCGTCGCGCAGCACCGTCACCCGCTCGGCGACCTCGAGCACCTCGTCGAGCCGGTGCGACACGAAGAGGATGCAGATGCCCTTCTTCTTCAGCTCGGCGACGAGACGCAGCAGCGCATCGACCTCGTGACGGGTCAGCGAGGCCGTCGGTTCGTCCATGATCACCAGCCGGGCGTCGGCCGCCATGGCGCGGCAGATCGCGACGAGCTGGCGGCTCGCGATGGAAAGATCCTCGACCTTCGCGTGCGGATCGAGTGCGACGTCGATTCGCGCCATCGCGGTCCGTGCGGTCTCGAGGATGACGCCCCATCTGACCAGATGCAGCGCGCCGAGATGGCGGCCGATGGCGATGTTCTCGGCGACCGTGAGGTTGGGGAACAGCGAGAGATCCTGGTAGATCACCTGGATTCCGCAGGCGGTCGACTGCACGGGGTCGAGATGCGCGTAATCGCGGCCCTCGATCACGATGCGCCCGCCCGGCTCCGGTCGCACCACGCCCGCGATGACCTTGATCAGGGTCGATTTGCCCGACCCGTTCTCCCCGACGAGGCAGTGCACCTCGCCCGCCTCCAGCGTCATGGCGACGTCGCGCAAAGCGTGGACGCCGCCATACCGCTTGGAAATGGCCTGCAAGTCGAGGAAATTCGCCAAGAAGATCAGCCCTCGCCGTCACAAGAGAATGCAGGCCTCGACAGCGAGGCCGGGCTCGAGGCGCGAGGCGGCCCACGCATATTCGGCCGGCGCCGCCGGCGCGCGATCAGCGCCGGCGGCTCCGGCGCCGAGCCTAGAGCCCGCCGGCGATCAGCCCGTCGACCGTCTCGGAATTGATCCGCATGATCTTGTCGACCTTGATCAGCTTGCCGGGCACGTCGACCGCCGCCTTGCCGAGGCCGGGAATGTCGATGCCGTCCTTGATCTCCTTGCCATCGAGCACGAGTCTGGCCACCGCGACCATGGCGTAGCCGGCGTCGGTCGGATTCCAGAGGAAACCCTCACGGATGATGCCGTCGGCGATCAGGTCCTTGGCCTGGGAAGGCAGAACCGTGCCGACCACCGCGAGCTTCTTGCCGAGGTGTTTCTCTTTCACCGCATTGCCGGCGCCGATCGGGCCATTGGAGCCGAAGCCGAGGATGCCCTTGAGGTTGGGGTAGGCCTTGATGACGTCGAGCGTGGTCTTATAGGACGTGTCGATCTCGTCGGCGCCGGGGAAGCGGTCGGCGACGAGTTTCATCTTGGGATAATGTTCCTTCTGATAGGCGATCGCCGCGTCCGCCCACTTGTTGTGGAGCGGCGTGGTGAGCGTGCCGACATAGACGACATAGTCGCCCTCCTCGCCCAGGTCCTTGGCCAGACGCTGCATCTGGACCTCGCCGAACCGGACCGAATCGATCAGCTCGACGTTCCAGTCGCGCCCTTCCTGCTCGGGCCCCTCATGGGTGATGACTTTGATGCCGGCGGCCTGGGCGCGCTTGAGGACGGGCTCGCAAACCTTGACGTCGAGCGGCACGAGGCCAATGACATTGACCTTTTTCGCGATGAGATCTTCGAGCAGTTTGACCTGCTGCGCCGGATCGACATTGGCGGGGCCGATCATGGTCGCGTCGATCGAGAAATCCTTGGCGCCCTTCAGAATGCCCTTCTCGACCGCGTTGAACCAGGGAATTCCGGCGATCTTGACGACGGTGACCATGGTCGGGTCGGCCGCCGCCCGGGCTAGGGGCGCGCCGGCCGCGCTGGCGAGCGCGACGCTCCCCAACAGCTTCAACGTCTCACGTCTATTCATCTGCTTCCTCCCGGGCTCGCGCCTTTCCGGCGCGGCGATTTTGCAACCCGTCCAGCTTGAACGGGCTTGGTCCTTTTGACAAGCCTCGCCGTCACGAGGGCCGCCGGGGCGCGCATTCCCGCCTCGCGCGGCGCGGCATTGACAAGCCGCGACTGGTGAAACAGGTTCGCCGCCCCTCCCATCGGCCGCGCGCCGATGGGCGCCGAGGCCAGGGAACCGCCACGATGCCGCGCATGTCCGCCAGCGAAGCCTTCGTCGAGACCCTGGTCGCCCAGGGCGTCACCGACGTCTTCGGGATCGTCGGCTCCGCCTATATGGACGCGCTCGACCTGTTTCCGGCGGCGGGCATCCGCTTCATCCCGACCGTCCACGAACAGGGCGCCGCCCATATGGCGGACGGCTATGCGCGCGTCTCGGGCCGCCACGGCGTCTGCATCGCGCAGAACGGGCCCGGCGTGACCAATTTCGTCACCGCGATCGCCGCCGCCTTCTGGGCGCATTCGCCTGTGGTCGCGATCACGCCGGAGACCGGCACGGGAACGATCGGGCTCGGCGGGTTCCAGGAGACCGAGCAGCTGCCGATCTTCTCCAGGATCACCAAATATCAGGCCCATGTCGCCAAGCATCCGCGCATGGCCGAGCTGCTCGCGCGCTGCTTCGACATGGCGGCGTCCGAGCGCGGCCCGACCCAGTTCAACGTTCCGCGCGACAATTTCTACGGCGAGGCCGACTATGAAATCCTCGCGCCCAAGAGGATTCTGCGCGGGGCCGGCGCCGAGGCGAGCCTCGACGAGGCGGCCGACCTGCTCGCCGCGGCGAAATTCCCGGTCATCGTCGCCGGCGGCGGCGTGATCTTTGCGGACGGGGTGGGCGAGGCCGTCCAGCTCGCCGAGCAGCTTCAGGCGCCGGTGGTCAATTCCTATCTGCACAACGATTCCTTCCCCAGCGACCATCCCCTCTGGTGCGGCCCGCTCGGCTACCAGGGCTCCAAGGCGGCGATGAAGCTGATCGCCGAGGCCGATGTCGTGCTCGCGCTCGGCACGCGGCTCGGCCCGTTCGGCACGCTGCCGCAGCACGGGCTCGACTATTGGCCGGGCAAGGCGAAGATCATCCAGGTCGATGCCGACCATCGCATGCTCGGCCTCGTCAGGCAGATCACCGTCGGAATCGTCGGCGACGCGCGCGAGGCGGCCAAGGCGCTGTCGTACCGGCTCGCCAACCGGCGCCTCGGCGCGGGCGACGAGGCGAAGGGCCGCCTCGCCCGCGTGGCGGCGGAAAAGCAGACCTGGGAGCGCGAACTCGCCGGTTGGACGCAGGAGACCGACGCCTGGTCGCGCGAAGTCGCCGCGGATTCGCCGTTCATGCATCCGCGCCAGCTGCTGCGCGAACTGGAGGCGGCGATGCCGGAGGACGCGATGGTCTCCACCGACATCGGCAACATCTGTTCGGTGGCCAATTCCTACCTCCGGTTCAAGCGGCCCAATTCGATGTTCGCGGCGATGAGCTTCGGCAATTGCGGCTATGCGCTCCCGACCATCATCGGCGCCAAGGTCGCCGCGCCCGGCCGCCCGGCGGTCGCCTATGTCGGCGACGGCGCCTTCGGCATGAGCTTCGGCGAACTCCTCACCTGCGTGCGCGAGGCCATTCCGGTGACCGCAATCGTGTTCCACAACCAGCAATGGGGCGCGGAGAAGAAGAACCAGGTCGATTTCTACGCCCGCCGGTTTGTCGGCGTGAACCTCGCCAATCCGAGCTGGGCCGAGGTCGCCCGCTCGCTGGGCGCCGACGGCGTGACCGTCGACAGGCTCGGCGACGTCGGCGCGGCGCTCGAGGCGGCCTGCGCCGCGCAGCGACAGGGCCGGACGACGGTCATCGAAGCGATGGTCACCCAGGAGCTCGGCGACCCCTTCCGCCGCGACGCGCTGAAGAAACCGCACCGGCTCCTGGAGAAATACGCCCACACCAATGTCGCGTGAAGCGCCGCCCCGGCGCAGCCGGCCGGATGAGCGCCTCAGAGCGGCGGCACGGCCGCGGTTCGGCGATCGTCCCTCCGTGGCCCGGGCCCTGAGACCGGGGGAAATTTTTGGCAATCTTTGGCAATCTTTGGAAGGCTCTGGAAGGTTTCTGGAAAGTTCTGGCAAGTTTTGGAACATGTCCCGACTTCATAAGATTTATTGGGATTCCAAGGGCTTGCGAGCGAGTGGAAGCTTCTTGTGACCCCGCGGCCCCCGCGCTTGCGGGGCGCCGGAGGCCCTGGCGGCGATGAGCGCCGGAGCAAGGCCGAATGGCGCCGCGAACGAACCAAAGTCGGCGACCGCGAGGATCGCCTCGAAGGGCGCTTCGACGTTGAAGGAAGGGGCGCCTCGAGAGTTACGCGTCTTGGGGGCCTTCGGCGGGCCCGGGCGCAGTCATGAATCTCCTTCGGTTCGCCTGGCTCGGACCGCCCTTCCCTCCCGATCTCGATAATGGCCCGGGGAATGGCAGGAGTCAAGCAAATTTCTGTAAAAGAGAAAATAGCGAAGTCGGGCAGGGCTCGGCATTGCTGGCGGACAGACCGTGGCGCGACACGCCTTCAGGGCGCAGCGCAGGATCCGGGCCGGCGTCGCGATCGGCGCCTGTCCGGAGCGCCAGGCTGGAGCTGCCTCACGCGCGACGTTTGGACGATGCTTCTCCCGAGGCGGACGCGTCCATGTAGGCCGATTGGTCCGCCGACGGGCGTCCATAGAGATAGCCTTGCGCCTGGGTCACTCCGAATTGGAGCATGCGGATTCCCTGGGATTGTTCTTCGATTCCCTCGACGACGATTTCGGCCTCCAGTTCGGCGGCCATTCGCGCGACCATCTGGATGACGATTTCCTGGCTCCGATTCTTCATGGCGGCCAGCATCAGGCTTCGGTCGACCTTGATCTTGTCGAACGGAATTTGTTCGAGGTAGCTCAAGGAACAGTAGCCGGATCCGAAATCGTCGAGCGCGAGGCGCACGCCCATCGCCTTGATCTCCAGCATCGTCTTCCGGACGGTCTCGAAGTCGTCGATCATGGTGCCTTCCGTGATCTCGATGCACAGCCGCGAGCCGGGCAGCCCGGACTCGGCCAGGGCCCGGCGGATTGCTGCTTTCAGGCGATCCGGGTTCTTGAATTGAATCGGGGAGATGTTGACGGCGACCCGGACAGGCTTGGTCCAGAGCGCGCTCTCCTTGCACGCCGTCAGCAGGAGTCTCTCGCCGAGGGTCTCGATCAGGCCGATTTCTTCGGCCGCCTTGATGAAGATGTCGGGACGGACCTGGCCCAGTTCGGCGTCGGTCCAGCGGGCGAGCGCTTCGGCGCCGACGATCTCCAGCGTCTTCAGATCGACGATCGGCTGATAGTGCAGCGTGATCTGGCAGGCCTCGACCGCCGCGCGCAGCCGCGTCTCGAACAGCGCCTTCTCACGGACCGCCATTTCCATCCCGGCGTCGAATATTGCAAAGCATTGGCGGCCCGTGGCCTTTGCCGCGTAAAGCGCGATGTCGGCGTCCTTGACCAGGTCCACGGAAGTTCGCGACATTGCGCTCGTGCTGACGCCGATCGTGCAGCCGATGCGAACGTCGCCGGCCGGCAGGGAGAACGGCTTGCGAAACGCAGCCAGGACCTCCTCGGCGGCGGCGACTGGATCGTCCCTCGTCATCAGCACGAATTCGTCGCCGCCAAACCGCGAAACGCAGCCCCGCTTCGGATCGAGGAGACCGGTCAGACGACCTGCGACCAGATGCAGGAGAATGTCTCCGGCGGGATGGCCCTGCGAGTCGTTGACGTTCTTGAAGTCATCGAGGTCGATATAGAGGATTCCGACATCGCCGCCGGCGCCCAGTTCCGCCGCGAGCAGCTCAGTGAAATAGGATCTGTTGGGAAGGCCGGTCAGTCCGTCATGACGCGCCATGCGGATGGCGCGATCCCTCTGTTGACGCGCTTCAATCGTGTCTTCTTGAATCCGGCTGGCGGTCTTCTGCATCCCCTTCAGGAACACCAGGGACAGAATCGCCACCAGCTTGGCGATGGCGCCCGGCGTGAAGATCAACAGGCCGCAGACGATCGGCAGCACGACGACGCTGGTTTGCCATTTGACGAGACGGGGCATCGAGGCGTTGCGCGCCGCGCTGCCCGACGCCATGGTGACGCCCAATGCGGTCACCGCGACGGCCGACAGGGGAGAGCCGTACACCATGATCATCACGGTCATGATCGCGATGAGTATGCTCATGCTCAGGGTCAGGATCGCGTAATGGGCCCCGTAGAGGGAGGAATCGCGATCGCGTATATCAGGCGAAAGCCTCTCGAAAATCATGGCGTGGCGCACCCTGAAGAGACTGACCCCGAGAAACGGAATCGCGACCAGCGGCATTGCGCCGATCTGGTCGACCCCAGCGACGAGCGTCATGAGAGACACGGTGGAGATCGCGCTCGCCGCGATCGGCAGCTCGGAGTCCTTGTAGAGGTAGCTGATGAGATCGGCGTAGACGCGATCGGACAGCTTCCCCTGGCTCGACCGCCAGAGGCGCAGACAGGCTCTGTCCCACATCGGCAAAAGCTCGGTGTTCACGGCGCGAGTTTCCAATGCTGGGGCGGCGATCGGCCGAATTGTCAGGCGACCGCGGATGGAATTATCAAGAAGAATCCGTCAATCAAACTGGGCAAAGAATCCTGCGTTCGGGTTAACCGGTGGGCGCCGTCGGCGCCGTCGCGCCGGCGTCGCACGATGGACGCAGCCGTGGTTAAGGGAATCCTCGTCGCCACGACGCGGCGCGCGTCGGCGGATGACGCCGTTGGGCGCGCGGCGAAAGCCGGACGACCTGGCCGGCGTTCGCGGTCGTTGCGTTCGCCGGTCCCATCGGCCGCGCCGCCGGGGCCGTCTGCAACCGTGACCT
>JBEKEI010000035.1:0-30374 GCA_050013915.1 Roseiarcus sp. | reverse complement strand
GGCCGGCTTCGTCTCGACCTCCCGGACGAAGCTGCGGTCGACCTTGATCTTGTCGATCGGAAACTGCTGCACGAAGCTCAGGCTCGAATAGCCCGTGCCGAAATCGTCGAGCGAAATGCCGACGCCCATCGCCCTCAGCGCCAGCAGGGCAGTCTTGGCCTGTCCGACGTCCCGGATCAACGCCGTCTCCGTGACTTCGAGATCGACGCGGCCCGGCGCGACGCCGCTCTCCTCGATGATCGCCATGATGCCGCCGACCGCCTCGCGCGAGGCGAGGTCGCGGGTGGAAAGGTTGAACGAGACGTGGATGGCCTCCGGCCAGGTCCTGGCTTGCGCCAGCGCCCTGCGCAGCAGGACGGCGGTCAGCCTGTTGATGAGATCGCTGCGTTCGGCGAGGCGGATGAACACGTCGGGGGCGACTCTGCCGAGCGTCGGGCTGGTCCAGCGCGCCAGCGCCTCGAACGCGATCGTCCGGCCGCGGACGACGTCGACGATCGGCTGAAAATGCAACGCCATCTCCGTTTCGAGATCGGCGTGGCGCAGGCACATTTCCATGTTCGCCATTCGGCGGATTTCGGCTTCGTGCTCGATCGAGAAGATCGCCGTGCGTCCGCGCCGATGCTCCTTGGCGTGGGCGAGCGCGTAATCGGCGCGCTCGAACAGCAGTTCGGCGCTCGGTCCGGCCTGCGGGAAGACCGCAAAACCGATCGAACCCGAAACCTCGACGACGATCCCGGGCAGCGCGACCGGCGCCGCCAGGACTTCGCACAGCCGGGCGCCGAGCGCCCGAATCTCGGCCTCGCTGAGGTCGGCCTCGACGATGATTCCGAACTCGTCGCCGCCGAGCCGTGCGACGAGGGTGTCGGAGTCGCAGAGTTCGCGCAGGCGTCGGGCTGTCTCGACGAGGACCTTGTCGCCGACCGCGTGGCCGTGAAGGTCGTTGACCGATTTGAAGCCATCGAGATCGATCAGCCCGACCGTGAAGCGGCGGCCATGACGGGTCGCCGGGCGGAGCGTCTGGTCCAGCGCGGTCAGGAAGCGCCGCCGGTTCGGCAGCGCCGTGAGGCCGTCGGTGTTGGCGAGGCGCGCGTTCTCCAGCCCCAGCCGCCTGGTCTCCAGATGCGTCTCGACGGCCTGGGCGCCGTGCCGCGCCGCCTCCGCTTCCAGGCGCCTCCGTTCGACGGCATTGTCCTTGAACACCTGCATCGCCTTCGACATGTCGCCGATCTCGTCGCGGCGATCCTGCCCGCCGATGACCCCGGTCAGATCGCCTTGCGCGAGCAAGGCCATGCTGCGCGCCAGGCGAACGAGGGGGCGCGCGATCTTCGACGACGCGACCCAGTGCGCGAGGAAGCCGGCGACCAGGGTCGCGAGCAGTCCGACCGCAGCCATCGCGACGAGCGCGCGGCTCGATTGGGCGCGCAAGGCGGCGGCGGCCGCGGCGTTTTCGGCGAGCAGGGCGTCATTGAAGCCCGAGACGTCGTCGATCAGGCGATGCGTCGCGAAGTCGACTTCGGTCATCAGCCGCGCGCCCTCGGCCAACCGATCGAGGTCCTCCGGCTTCAGCCTGCGGCCGTCCTCCAGGCCGGGCGTATCCTCGCCGATCTTGAACGGCTGTCGCGCCTTCGCCACGAGCGTTCGAAAGCGATCCCCGAACCGCCCGATTTCGGCGGCCTTGTCGGGGACGAGCGTCATCGCCTGGTTCAGCAGTTCGTCGGCCTCCTGGATCCTCGCCGGGAACCGCTCGCTGGCGGCCCGGCCCCCGGCGCTGTCGCCGCTGTAGACGAGGGAAGCGAACACGGCGTCCGCGACGTCGAGCATTTGTCGCGCCGCGCGGGCCACCTGGGTCGCGGCGAGGTCGCGGCGCTCGACGATCTGGCTCGCCCTGCCGCTGACGCTGACGAGCTGGAATGCGCCGAACGCGATCATGCCCATTCCCGCCAGCGCCATGACGACGAGCGGGATCAGCGTCTTGGTCCGCAGCTTCAGATCGTCGATCCCCACTTCGACCAACCCCTTCATGCTGAAAAGAGCGCGCGACGACCGCGGATCGAAGCCGAACGGACGGCGCGCCCCGGCCGCAGGAGATCGCCGCCCAATCGATTCGATCCGAACGACCTTGGGAGCGATGCGTTAATTAACCATGCGCCGGCGAGGATGGTCGCGCGGCCCCGCCGATGCGGAAATCCGGCGCGGCTTTCACACCGGCTGCCGTCGCCGCATCGGCCGTCGATCGCCGCTCGAGGACCGCCCGCGCGATGGCGAGCGGGCCCGGCAGACTAAATTAATGTCTGATCGCCAACATCGGCCGAATTGAACCGATCGGGTCCGCCGGTCGAGGGCATGACGCCTCCCGCCTCTTTGGGTTCTACACCCGATCGCTTCCACAAATCAGGCTCGATCGAGCGCCGAGAATGCAGCCGTCGCGACGCATTTCCTTGCCGCGCCTGCCGACAGGAAGGCGACCGGCTTCGCGCGAAGCTCGAATCCGGAGGCTCGATCGCCGAGCCCGCGCGGCGGTTGCGGCGATGGCGACGGGAGGCGCGACGCGAATGCGAATGGGGCGCAACGGGCTCGATCCCGAGCGCGAGGCGGCGGCAACGATTGCCAGAGGTCTAGGAGTCCGGATGTCGAGCGCAGCTTTCCTCAATTTGTTCCGGGTCGAGACCGGCAAGCCGGATCTGCTGCAGGCCCAGATCAAGGCGCTTTCCCGGCAGATTCCGCTGCTCTTTTTCATCACGGTGGTCAATACGCTGGCGGTCGCATACACCCATCATGGCGCCGCCCCCGACAGCCTGACGATCTACTTTCCGGCGTTCGTCACGATCGGCTATTTCTGGCGCGGGCTGGACTGGGCGAGATTGGCCCGCCGGCCGATCAGCGACGCGGATGCGGGCTTTCTGCTCAGGCTGACGGCCATAGTCGGCCCGGCCTGCTCGTTCATCCTGCTGGTCTGGGCGCTCGCTTTGTTCCACTACGGCGACGCCTACGCCCACGGGCATATTCTGTTCTACCTGGCCACAACGCTGCTGAGCTGCACGTTCTGCATGATGCACCTTCGGGCCGCCGCCCTGGTCATGACCGGCGTCACCGCCATCCCGTTCGCGCTGTTCCTTCTTGCGACCGGCCGCCCGGTCTACATCGCCGTCGCGATCAGCATGCTGCTCGTATCGGCCGCCATGACCTACATTCTGCTGGTGTTCTGGCGAGATTTCGCCAACATGATCGACTACCAGCGCGGCCTTGTCGACAGCCTGGTGGAAAACGCCCGCCTCGCCAATCTCGACAGCCTCACCGGCCTGCCGAACCGGAGGCAATTCCTGTTCGCGCTCCAGGAGGATCTGGACGAGGCGGCGCGCGATCAGCAACCCCTTGTGATCGGCCTGGTCGATCTCGACGGCTTCAAGTCGGTGAACGACCTCTATGGCCACGCAGTGGGGGACGACGTCCTCATCGAGGCAGGGCGACGGCTGGCTGGTCTGTGCGACCGGACCACCCTGCTCGCGCGGCTCGGCGGCGACGAGTTCGGCTTCATCATCGACGGGGACATGAACGAAGCCGACATCAGGGCGCTCGGCGCGCGCATCTGCAATGTCCTGCAGACTCCGTTCGCGCTGCCCGGGTTGGTCGTCGAGATCTCGGGCTCCGTCGGCTTCGCCGCCTTCCCGCAGGCCGGAGCGACCGCCCCCCTGCTGTTCGAGCGCGCCAAATACGCGCTCAGCCACGCCAAGCAGCATCTGCGCGGAAGCACGACGATCTTCTCGATCGGCCACGAGACCGAGATCCACGATCTGGCGAAACTGGAGCATTGCCTGCGCAACGCCGATCTTCAATCGGAAATGTCGCTGCATTTTCAGCCGATCGTCGATGTCGAGCGCGGCAGGATCATCGCCTTCGAGTCGCTCGCGCGCTGGCACAGCCCGACCCTCGGCAGGGTTCCTCCCGACGTGTTCGTCCGCGTCGCCGAACGCAGCGATCTCATCAACAAGCTGACCCGGACGCTGCTGCGCCGCGCGCTCGCCGAGGCCAGCACCTGGCCCGACGAAGTCCGCGTATCCTTCAATCTGTCCGCGCGCGATTTCGCCTCGCGCGAGGCGATCTCGAACATCGTCGCGATCATCGAGAACAGCGGCGTCGCGCCGGCTCGAATCGACCTCGAGGTCACGGAGACCGCCTTGATAAAGGATCTCGAAGAGGCGAAGGCGGCCCTGCAGACCCTCAAGACTCTCGGCGTCGGCATATCGCTCGACGATTTCGGCACCGGCTATTCGAGCCTCAGCTACGTCCGACGGTTTCCGATCGACAAGATCAAGATCGATCGCAGTTTCGTCAGGGAGGTCGAGACCGACCCGGACTGCCGGGCGATCGTCAAGTCGATGATCGACATGTGCCGGAACCTGAAGCTCGCCTGCATCGTCGAAGGCATGGAGACCGACAATCAAGTGCGCACCCTGCGCAGGCTCGGCTGCAAGGACATGCAAGGCTATTTCTTCGGCAAGCCGATGCCGGCGGCCGAGGTCCTGGGCTTCCTCGACGCCGCCAGCTTCCCGTTGCATCTCGAGACCCAAAGGGCCCACGCCCTGGCCTCGTGACGGCCGCGGTCTCACGCGAACCCTTCGCCCAACCTTGGAGACGACATCGATGCCCTTGTCCCGGATCGTCTATTTCAGCGAGAGCAGGATCGAGCCCGCCGAGCGCGACGCGCAGCTCGCCGATTTGCGGAGGGTCGCGGTGAGCCGCAACCGCCGGCGCCAGATCACCGGCGCGCTCGTCTACGACGATCGCTGGTTCGCCCAGGCGCTCGAGGGCGAAATCGAGTTCGTCGAGAAAACCCTCGACCGGATTCGTCGCGATCCGCGGCACGCCAATATCAGGATCCTCAGCAACGCCATCGCGCCCGAACGTCTGTTCGGGAACTGGTCGATGGGCTTTGCGGCGCGGACGCTCGCGAGCGAGCCGCTGTTCGGACTGCATTGGTTCTGCGCCGCCCGCAATCCGAGCATCATGTCCGAAAAGAGCCTGTTGAAGCTGATGCTCGAACTCGGTCGGCAAGGTTTCATGGGCTCGGCGCAAAACGCCGTCGCGCGCACGCCGGAGCCGGGCCTCTCGCCATAGCGAGCCGGCCGCGAACCCCCGAATTGCGATGGGCGCTCCGCCTCACGCCTCCAGCCGATCGGCGACATCCTCGGCGATCGACAGGCTCGCCGTCAGCCCGGGGCTCTCGATGCCGAAGAGATGGACGAGGCCGGGGACGCCGTGTTCGGCGGGGCCGTCGATGAGGAAATCCGCCGCCGCCTGCCCCGGCCCGGTGAGCTTGGGGCGAATTCCCGCATAGTCGGGCGTCAGGGCGCCGTCCGGGAGGCCGGGCCAGTAGCGGCGGATCGCGACATAGAAGCCATCCGCCCGTTCGGGCGCCACGCGATAGTCGAGCGCGTCGATCCATTCGACGTCGGGGCCGAAGCGGACGCGGCCGGCGAGGTCGAGCGTCGCATGGACGCCAAGCCCGCCCTCGACCGGCGCGGGATAGACGAGGCGCGAGAACGGCCGCGGACCGGCGCAGCCGAAATAATTGCCCCTCGCGTAGACCAGCGGCGGGATGCGCGCGGCCGGATAGGGTTCGGCGCGGCGTGCGATCCCCTGCGCGTCGAGCCCGGCGCTGTTGACGACCGCATCGACCGCAATCGCATCGGGCGAGGCGCCGCCGAAGCGGACGACCCAGCGCCCGGTTTGGCGCGTCAGTCGCTCGACCGGCGTATGCAATGCCAGCGCGCCGCCGAGATCCTCGATCTCGCCGAGCAGCGACAGCATCAGCGCATGGGTGTCGACGATGCCGGTCTGCGCCGACAGCAGCGCCGCGACGCCGCGCAGGTTGGGCTCCAGCGCGCGCAGGCCGGCAGCGTCGCGCAGGCCCAGTCCCTCCACGCCATTGGCGATCCCCTGCGCGAAGATCGCCTCGACCTTGCGCGCCTCGGCGTCGTCGGTCGCGACGATCAGCTTGCCGAGCCGGCGATGCGGCACGCCACGACTCTCGCAATAGGGATAGAGCGCGCGCCGGCCCGCGACACAGTGACGCGCGCGCAGGCTCGTCGCGGGATAATACATGCCGGCGTGGATCACCTCCGAATTGCGCGAGGAGACGCCGGTCCCGATCGCCTCCGCCCGGTCGGCGACGACGACCTCGCAACCGCGCCGCGCCAGCGCCCTCGCCACGGCGAGCCCGATGACTCCGGCGCCGATCACCAATGTCCGCATGCGCCCTGTTAGCCCGCCGGCGCGGCCGCATCAATCGGTCGCGCCGCGGCGGCCGGCGGCTCCGGAGCGGGCCCGTTGGGAGCGACCCTGCCGCGAGCGCGCGATTCATTCGCTTGCTTTCTTGCACTGCAACATTATTGTGACGATCATGACAGTTGATGGCGCGTGCAGGTTTGAGTCCGTTCTCCATAGACGGAGACGATCGTGACGAGCGAGCCGCGAATCCGATTGAAGCCGAGTTCGCCCGCGGCCCGCGAGTGGCAGGTTCCGCCCGGGGCGGAGGGCACGGTCCTTTGCCGCTACAAGATTCTGTCCGCCCGTCCCCTGGCGCCCGATCGAATCGACGTGCGCTTCGGCCCTCGCCTCGTCGTCTGGGGGGCGCCCGCGGCCGAATTCGAAGACATTGCCGGGCCCCCGCCTGCGCCGGTTTCGCACTGAGCCGCCCGACCGGCCGGCGCCCGCCTCCTGCCTCGAGGCCGACCCCTCGCTGATGCCGCCCGACGCCCTGCTGTTCGCCGCAGACGGCTCGATTCCCAACAATCCGCGTCTGCCCGTCCTGCTCTATCGCGGCGCCGTCCCGGCGCCCGCCGGGAGGAAGCCGCCCGCGCCCTGGAGGCGCGCTTTGCCCGCAACGGCTGGCCGCCGCGCTGGCGCGACGACGTCCATTCCTTCCACCAACACCATTCGGAAGGGTACGAAGCGCTGGGCTGCGCGGCGGGATCGGCGCGGCTGATGCTCGGCGGGCCGGGCGGCCGCGAGATCGCGTTCGCGGCGGGAGACGTCGCCATGCTTCCCGCCGGGACCGGTCATCGCCGTCTCTCGGCCACCGCCGACTTCCTCGTCGTCGGCGCCTCTCCGCCCGACCAGAGCGGCGACATCAGGCGCGACGCGCCGACGCCGGCGATGCTCGCCCGGATCGCCGGCCTCGCCTGGCCGAACGCCGACCCGGTCGAGGGTCCGGGCGGGCCCCTGCCCCGGTTCTGGCGGCGGCGGCGATCGCCGTCGAATTCACCGAACCGCCCGGGGCGCCCGGCCAAGCGCCGCAGTGAACGGGCGTGATCGTCGTCACGCCCCGCTCGCCACCCTCGAGGGGTTTTGCAACCATCCGGCGACCGAAGCGTTTCCGTGGCGCCGCAGCACCTGTCCTCCCAGTGGTTTGTGGTTGGGGCCGCATTGAGGCTTTTCGTCTCGGCGGCCCCATTTGCTTTCGCCGCGGCGGCGCCGCCGCCGCCCGTCGGGGCGGCCCTGCCGCCGCGACCAGTCCCGGCGCGCCGTCACGCCGCCTCCATCAGCCGCGGCTTGGCGGACGGCTTGCGGCGGCGCCAGAACAGCCAGCCGACGACCGAGAAATTGACCGCGTTCCACAGCACGCCGTTGAGAAAGGCCAGCCGGTACGAATGGGTCGCGTCGAAGATCACGCCCGAGACATAGCCGCCGAACGCCATGCCGAAGATGGTCGCCGCCACCACGAGGCCGATTTTCGCGCCCGCCTCGCGCGGCGGCAGGAGTTCGCGGCAGATCACCGCATACATCGGCACGATGCCGCCCTGGAACAGGCCGAAAATGCCCGACACGACGAACAGCGACGCCAGCCCGTCGAAATACAGATAGAGCAGCAGCGCGACGCCCTGCATGAACGAGCCGATCAGCAGCGTCGCCGAACCGCCGATCGCGTCGGCGACGAAGCCAGAACCGATGCGCGAGACGATGCCGAGGAACAGCATCAGCGAAAGCATCTGGGCCCCGCGCGCCACCCCGTAGCCGAGGTCGCCGCAATAGGCGACGATGTGCACCTGCGGCATCGACATCGCGACGCAGCAGGAAAAGCCCGCCACGACCAGCAGGACCATCAGCAGCCTCGGCGAGACGCCGACGTCGGCGCTTGCGGCGCGCGTCGCCGCCTCGGCGCGCGCCATCGTCTGCGCCGAGGGCCGCCGGCGCATCAGGAGAGCGAGCGGGATCACGCTGCTGGCGATGACGATCCCGATCGCGCCATAGGTGGCGCGCCAGCCGAACAGCGGGATCGTCGCGTTCATCGCCAGCGGCCACAGCGTCCCGGCCAGATAGTTGCCCGACGCGACGACGACCACCGCCATGCCGCGCCGCCTGACGAACCAGTGCGATACATCCGCCATCATCGGCGCAAAGCCGGTCCCCGCGCCGACGCCGATCAGCAGGCCGTGCGCCGCGGAGAACAGCGCGAGATCGGGCGCCAGTCCGGCGAGGACGAAGCCGACGCCGAGGCAGGCCCCCGCGATCAGCGTCGGCGCGACGATACCGGCGCGGTCGGCCATGCGGCCGAGCACGATCGTGCCGAAGGCGAAACCGACCATCATCGCGGAATAGGGCAAGGAGGCCGCCGCGCGGTCGACCCCGAACTCGGCCTGAGCCATCGGCAGGACGACGATGACCGCCCACATGCCGGCGCCGACCAGGGTGCTGATCAGCAGCGAAAGGCCCAGGCGCCAATAGGCGTAGCCACCGTCCGGCGCGTAGCGGTCGGGACGGTCGATCGGGGTCGAGGACGACGCTTTCATGGCGCGACCTTCCGAGCCGAGCGGCCAATGTCAAGGCGCAGGCGCCGCTTCACGCGCTGACCGGCGTCCGGGCGGCGCGCGCCTCGATCGCGAGGCGGCGCCTGTGCCCGATCGCCCGCATCACGGCGAAGGAAATCAGGAACAGCCCTACCTTGCTGGCGACCGTGAACACGCCCATGAACAGCGCCCAGCCCGCCGGGCTCAATTCGAGAGCGGTCACGAGGTTGACCGCGGCGGTCGTGAACATCAGCCCCGCCCAGATGAAGCCGAAGACAACGGCGACGTCGGGCACAATGGCGACCGCGATCGGCGGAAGATAGCGGTTCATCCAGCCCGGCTTCAGCATGACGACGCCGACGATCACATAGATCACGCTCGGCTTGATCAGCACGAAGCGCGGATCATTGGTCAGCAGCGTCGTCACGCCCGCAGCGACGACCAGAAACATGCTCATCCATTGCATCGCTTCGATCGGCCGGCGGCGCGTGATCTCCCATGCGATCTGGGCGAGGCCGATCGCAATCGCGATGACCACCGCGAGCCGAACATCGCGGGTCAGCAGGTAGAGACCGAGGAAGAAGAACGTCGAGGCCATGTCGAGCAGCAGAAACTTGGCCGACTGGAACAGCATTTTCATCGGGCTTCCGGCTCCTGCGCGCCGTCGCGCTCAGTGCTCCGGCTTCCTCGCCATCAGTTCCCTGATCTTGCGTTCCTCCCAGTCGCCGCCGAGCCAGCCGGAAACCCCGAACACCGCGACCGCATGGGCCGCCAGGCCGAGGCTGAGACCCAGCAGCGGCCACTGAACCCACCAGGGGCCTGCGGTCGCCAGATTGATCGCGAACAGCAGGATCATCACGCCGGCGAAGATCAGGCAGTTGAGATAGAACGCCTTGATCGACCGGACCCTGCGTCTTGCGTGACGATAGGCTTCTTCCTCGTCCATGACGCCGTTCTCCGCAACCCGGCTAGCGACGGCGCGACGGTCCGCCCTTCGTCTCACGAGATCGTGAGCAGTGTATCGCGCGACCATCGTCCGCCGCAAGCGTTGCCCTGCGATAGCCAAAAAGGAGCTGAAAATGACCAAGACGATTCTCACGACCGGCGCGGTGCTTGCGCTGCTGCTGGCGTCCGGCGGCGCCTGGGCCGACGATCCGACCGGCGTCCTCGAGCAGGAGCACAGCATCCATCACTCCTGGCATCATCATCATCACGGAATGCACGAGGGGCGCGCCGCATTCTCGGACGTCGGCCCCTGCACCCGGGGCATGCAGTCGGAGGCATTCCCGAATGGCCAGGGTTTCCGCTGCGTGCCGCGATAGAATTGCTCGTGCGAGGGCGCGTCGGCGCCTAGCCGCCCCGTCGGCGGGAGATGCCAGATCCCGAAGCCCGGGCCGGCCCCGGCAGTTCGGGGCTCGGCCGGAGGCGAGGTCAGGCGCGAAAGAACGGGCCCGACCACGCATCGCGCGCCGGCAGGGCGATCGCCGGCGCCCGACTGCCGCCGCGACACCGGCGAGCGGGTTCGCCGGCGAGCCAACCCGCCCGACATCCGCGCCCGGCCGCGCTCCCCCTTTCCCAACGTCGCGTCCGGCGCTCCCGCGCCGCGCATGCCTGCTCCCGCGCGGCGCGGGCTTGCATCGGGACGCCTGAATCCGCTTATAAGGCGCGCGCGAGCGGCGCGGCGGAGCGAAAGGCGAGGCGCATGGGGTTCCTTCTGAACGGCGTCTGGAGCAACGAGAGCGCCTTTCCGACCGACGCGGAGGGACGCTTCGTGCGACCCTCCTCGCCGATCCGCAACTGGGTCACTGCGGACGGGGCGGCGGGCCCGTCCGGCGCCGGCGGCTTCAAGGCCGAGGCCGGACGATACCATCTCTATGTCTCGCTCGCCTGCCCCTGGGCGCATCGCGCGCTGATCTTCCGCAAGCTGAAGGGGCTGGAGGGGATGATCGGCCTTTCGGTCGTGCATTGGCGCATGGGCGAGCACGGCTGGACCTTCGAGCCCGGCCCCGGGGTGATCCCCGATCCGATCCATCACGCGCGCTACCTCCACGAAGTCTACACGGCGTCGAACCCCGCCCATACCGGCCGCGTGACCGTGCCGGTGCTGTGGGACCGCGCGACCGCGCAGATCGTCAACAACGAATCCTCCGAAATCATCCGGATGTTCAATTCCGCCTTCGAGCGGGTCGGCGCCGCCCCGGGCGATTATTACCCTGTCGAGTTGCGCGCCGAGATCGACGCGCTCAACGAGCGCATCTACGCGACCGTCAACAACGGCGTCTACCGGGCGGGCTTCGCGGTTCGCCAGGCGGCCTACGAGGAGGCGGCGCGGGCTTTGTTCTCGACGCTCGACTGGCTCGACGGCCGGCTGGCGATGCATCGCTATCTGTGCGGCGAACGGCTCACCGAGGCCGACTGGCGCCTGTTCACGACGCTGATCCGGTTCGACCCGGTGTATGTCGGCCATTTCAAGTGCAACATCCGGCGGATCGCCGACTATGCGAATCTTTCGCGCTATCTGCGCGAACTCTACGCCCACCCCGGCGTCGCGGCGACCGTCAACATCCGCCACATCAAGGGCCATTATTACGGCAGCCATCCCTCGATCAACCCGAACGGCATCGTCCCGCTCGGGCCGGAGCTCGACCTCATCGAAGATCCCGGCGTGGCGGTGGCCTGAGTTCCGCCGCGCGCCCGCCATTGCGCCGGGCCGGCGGTCGTGGCAAGCGGACGGCCATGACCCAGACCCCCGCCCCGCCCGCCCGGCCGGCGCCGCGCATCTCCTTCGTCTCGCTCGGTTGCCCCAAGGCGCTGGTCGACAGCGAGCGCATCCTCACCCAGCTTCGCGCGGAGGGCTATGAACTCGCGCGCCAGCACGCCGGCGCCGATGCGGTGATCGTCAACACCTGCGGCTTCCTCGACAGCGCCAAGAGGGAATCGCTGGAGGCGATCGGCGCCGCGATGGCGCAGAACGGCAAGGTGATCGTCACCGGCTGCATGGGCGCCGAGCCCGACCAGATCCGCGACGCCTTCCCCGGCGTCAGCGCGATCACCGGACCGCAGGCCTATGAGAGCGTGATGGCGGCGGTCCGGCGGGCGGCGCCGGCGCCGCACGACCCTTTCGTCGACCTCATCCCCGGCGACGGCGTGCGGCTGACCCCGCGCCACTATGCTTATCTCAAGATTTCAGAAGGTTGCAACAACCGCTGCACGTTCTGCATCATCCCGAAGCTGCGCGGCGATCTGGTCTCCCGGCCCGCCGCCGACGTGCTGCGCGAGGCCGAGAAGCTGGTGAAGGCGGGCGTGCGCGAATTGATGGTGATCTCGCAGGACACCAGCGCCTATGGCCTCGACATCGGCTATGCCGCCAGTCCCTGGGCGCGGCCCGAGGGCGCCCGCGAGGTGCGCGCGAAATTCCTCGACCTGACGCGCGAGCTGGGGACGCTCGGCGCCTGGATCCGCCTGCAATACGTCTATCCCTACCCGCATGTCGACGAGGTCGTCGCATTGATGAACGGCGGCAACGTGCTGCCCTACATCGACATTCCCTTCCAGCACGCGGCCCCCGCGGTGCTGAAGGCGATGCGCCGGCCGGGCAACCAGGAGAAGACGCTCGAGCGCATCCGGGCGTGGCGGGCGATCTGCCCCGAGCTGACGATCCGCTCGACCTTCATCGTCGGCTTTCCCGGCGAGACCGAGGCGGATTTCGCATTCCTGCTCGACTGGCTCGACGAGGCCAGGCTCGACCGCGTCGGCGCCTTCAAATACGAGCCGGTCGCCGGCGCGCGCGCCAACGACCTCGGCCTGCCCCAGATCCCCGCCGAGGTGAAGGAGAGCCGCTGGCGCCGATTCATGGCGCGCCAGCAGGCGATCAGCGGCCGGCGGCTGGCGGCCAAGGTCGGCAAGCGCGTCCAGGCGATCGTCGACATCGGAGGGGCGTCCGCCGCGACCGGCCGCTCGAAGGGCGACGCGCCCGAGATCGACGGGACGGTGCATATTGCGACGCGCCGGCCGCTGCGGCCGGGCGACATCGTCAGCGTGAAGATCGACCGCGCCGACGCCTATGATCTCCACGGGACGGCCGCATAGAGGCGTTCAGGGCGCCGGGGCGGCGTCGCCGGCGTCGAACTCGGGCATGGGCACGCTGCCGAACAGCCCCGGCGCCGGAGGCAGCGAGCCTCCGGCCGGCAGCAGGCCGGCCTGCGGCGAGATCGGGTCGGGCGGCGGCGGCAGCGCGCCGCGGGTATGGTCGCTGAGATAGAGCGCGGCGACCTGCCGGTCCTCGTCGCTCGCGGCGGCGAAATCCTTGGCGTAGAGGTCGCTGACCCATTCGTCCTTCGGGCCCTGCGCGGCGCTCTTGGCGATGGCGAGCCACATCAGGCCGCGCGCGCGCTGGCGCGGCACGCCGTCGCCTTCGAACAGGAGATGGCCGAGCACGGCCTGAGCGGGATGGTGATGCTTTTCGGCGGCGAGCGCGAGCCAGCGCGCCGCGCGCATGTTGTTCTTGGCGAGGCCCGCGGCCCCGTCCATATACATCCGCGCCAGATTGTACTGGGCGTCGGGGTCGCCGAAATTGGTCGCGGCGTATTGGAACATTTCGAGTGCGCGCTCGGGATCGGGCTTCAGCTCGGAATTGGCGATGCCGTTGAGGCAATAGACGCCGACCGCGACGAAGGCGTTCGAAACCGCGGCTATGTCGCGCCGCTCCGGATCGTCCTCGTTATAGGCTTCGATCAGCTGGTCGAAATACTGGTAAGCCTGATAGTCGTCGTGCGGGACGCCCTGCCCCTGCGCATACATGCGCCCGAGCTTCCACTGGGCGAGCGACTGGCCGCCGGCCGCCGCATATTTCAGCGCCTCGACCGAGGATTTGGCGTCACCCGCGCGCAGGTCGTCGATCCCGGCGCGCAAGGCCTGCTGGGCGCTCTTGAACAGCTTCAGCGGAATCTTGTCGAGCGTGGTCGGCTGCGAGCCGTCGAGCGCGAAGGCCGGACCGCTCGCCGCCAGGGCGAGCGCCAGCGCCAGGAGAACGCCGCCGCGCGCCGCCCGCGCCGCGGCAACCAGCCCGACTCGACCCCGACGATGCCCGTCGAACGCGAACGCGCTCATCCCAACTCCGAATTTGACGTTCGAGCGGCCCCGCCCCGGGCTGGGCGCCCCCGAGCGGCGGTCGAACGATCCCCTGTCGTTTCTTGCATGAAGGGAATTAGCGCGGGGTTTATGGCGCAATCGCGGCGTGGCCCAGCGCGATCTCGGCCGCGCGAGACTTGCCCGGCCGATGTTGCGAAATTACAACTAATTTCACGCGATCCGGCCGCCCGGCGCGGCCTTGTCATCCCCAGGGCTATTTGTTAGACGACGCGCCTGCTCGCGCCGGGTGACCCCTGAGCGTCGGCGATGCGGCCATGGCGGAACTGGTAGACGCGCTAGCTTGAGGTGCTAGTCCTTTAACCGGGGTGGAGGTTCGAGTCCTCTTGGCCGCACCATTGAATTCCCGAGGGGCTGAATACGTCTGGTTTCGGCCCCTCGTCGCCTCGTCTCGGTTGCGGCGAGGCAATGGATTTGGCCGTTGCGTTCGGTTCGAGCTTGCCGGTCGCCTCGCGCGACCGATCAATTAGCGACGAGGGGCCGTGACGAGGCGGCGGACGCCCGGACGGTCGGTCACGGGGCCCGCGTGCGGCTGCTCCTGCAGAAGCGCGGCGATATAGCGACCAGGCGGTCGCGAATGCAGCGGGCGCCTTGCGGCGATCGCTCGGCGACATGGTCGAGCGCCGCGGCGATCTGCGCGACGGCCCGCTTGGCGTATCGAAGCTTCACCGGCCATACTTCGCCCACAGGGCGCGGACGTCCTCGTCCGTCACAAACTCGCCGCGTGCGGCCTCCGCGAGGTCGGCGCGTTCCTCCGGCGTAAGCGCGTATATCGGCTGCGCGATTCCAGCCAATTGCGAGGGCATGTGCGCAAGCTCGTCCTGCACGTCCTCGGGCAAGGCGGACACGGTGGCGACGGCTTCCTGGAACAAGCGGGTCATGGCGGCGACCATACCTCTTGCGGCCTCGAAGCGTGAGCCGACGGCCCACGCTCTCCAGCAAACGCCTTCTCTCGCATAAGGACGAATCGCGCCGACTGTCGCTCGGATGAGTTACAGCGTCCGAGGGACCCGCATCGTGCGACTTTATCTCCACCGGCGTTTTGTGTCGTATTCGCCCGGCATCCGAGGGTCGTCCGCTCGATCCCTCGGGGCGCCAGGAGCGTCAGATGGGCCAGAAGCCGACAATGGAGCCGCTGCGGCGTCGCGATGACAGCGCCGACCAACCGGCGCCGGATCGCGCGGAGAACACGCTCCGCATGGTCGAAGCCGCCGACGCTGAAGACCGCGTCGACGCCGGCAGCCAGGACCGCGAGCCTCCGGGCGCCGGGTCGCCCGAAAGCACGGCCGCGGCCTCCGCCGAGCCCTCCATTGCGTCGGCGGCCGTCCCGTCGGCTTCCGTCGCCTGCGCTCTGACCGGCGAACGCGCGGCGTTCCTCGAAATCCTCTGCGCGGCCGCCGAGGCGGAAATTTCGCCGGCGATCCGGCGCAGCTTCCGGCGCGCCGGCAATCCCGGCGCCGGCGAGACGGCCGCGTTCGAGCGGCTCATCGACGTCGTCGTCGACGAGGCGGAACCTCCAGATGCGGCCCTGATCTGCGCCGCGCTCGCCGCGCGCACGGTCGCTCGCTCCCTGCCGCGCGCCGAAGCCGGGCTCGGCGAGGCCGATGGCGAGGCGCTGATCGCGGCCTGGCTGGAGACGGCGCGGGCGATCGCCGCCGCGCGCGGCGCCGCCGGCCTGCGCAGGCTGCTGCCGACCGCCGGGCTGCTGGCGCGCAAGAGCGCCGGGCGCGGCGAACCAGCGGCGGAGATCGCCACCACGATGCGGCGGATCGCGGCGCGGATCGTCGCCGAGCTTTCGCTCGATCGCGCGTTCGGCGGCGCCGCCCAGGACGAGGAATACCAACCGATGCCGAGCGGGAAGTCGAGCCCGCGCCGCATCGTCATCCGCGGTCCCGTGGAGATGACGCTCGACGCACGCTGACCCGGGCGCATCGCCCGATCACAAGGAGACCCTCGATGAGCGACAGGTTTGAAGACGATCTGATGGAAGACCTGATGGCCGAGCCCGAGGGGCGCAGCGGCCACAGCGCCATGGACGAATTCGAAGGCGCCGACGAATACGACGCCGGCGACGAGTCCGACGAACTGGACGAACTCGACGAGCTGGAGGATTCGGCCGAAGATTCCGCCGAGGACCAGTTCGAGTCGTTCGAGGGCGAGGATTCGCTCGACGAACTCGAGGAGGCGGTCACCGACGCCCTGGAGGCGGAGGACGCCGACGAGTTCTGGGGCGGCTTCCGCAAGGTTCTCAAGACGGTCGGCAATGTCGCGCGCAAGGTCGGGCCGATCGCCAAGATGATCCCGATCCCGCAGGCGCAGCTGATCGGCGGCGCCGCCGACCTCATCGGCAAGGTGCTCGCCGACGAGGGCGACGAGATGGACGCGCTCGACGATCTCTCCGATTTCGCCGACGAGGAAGAAGCGTTCGACGCGTTCTCGCCCGCGATCGCCGGCCTGGCGATCCGGGGCGCGCTGAAGCACAAGGCCGCGGTGATTCCGCGCGTCCAGCGGCGTCAGCTGGTCAAGGCGGTCTCGACCGTCACCAGGCAGATCGCCCGCAAGCATGGCGTGCGGGCCGTCGCCGCCGTGCCCGGCCTGGTGCGCTCCGCGCGCAACCTGCTGGTGCGCAAGCAGCTGCCGGTCAAGCATCTGCCGCATCTGGTCAAGCGCGCCGCGCGGCTTGCGGTGCGCTCGCCGCGCGCGCTGCGCAAGTTCGCCAGCGTCGGCGCCAAGCTGCGCACCGGACGCGCCGGACATCGCGCCGGCGGCCTCCGCAAGACGGGCCGAAGCCGCTACGGCGTCGGGCTCGGCGGCTATGGCGCGGGCCTCGGCAGCTACGGCGCCGGCGGCAAGTCCCGGGCAGTCGGGGTCTCCCGCAGCGGCGGCTCGCCGGGCGGCGCGGTCGCCGGGGGCTATTGCCCGAACTGCCGGCGGCGCACCTATCGGCTGAAAGGCCCGGTCACGCTGACCATCCAGTCGATCTGAACCGACGGGAAGCGCGGAGCGAGCGGGCCGCACGGCGAAGCGAAGCTCTGCAACTCCCTCGCCCCGGTCCGTCGGAGGACCGGGGCGCGTGTGGCGGGCAAGCAGGACTATCGGTCATGGAACGATATTCCGTCAGCGAAGCCAGGACGTTCCTGCGCGCCCGGATCATCGGGCTCGCGGCCCGCGCGAGGCGGCTGGCGCGCATCGACTATGCCTCGGTCGGCATCCGGCCGCAGGATCTGCCGTTCACCCCCTCGCCCGCGCATTTTCAGGCCGCCAACGCCCGGCTCGCTTCGATCGACCGCGAGATTGCGCGTCGGCTGGAGATCGTCGAGCGCGAATGGACCCACGCCGGGCTTCAGCGGGTGCTGATCGACATCGCCCTGGTCGAGCGCGAGATCGATCGCGCCCGCCGCGCCTTCGGCATGTTCTTCGAGGTGTTCGCCCAGCGCGGCAGCTCGTTCGCCCCGGTGCTGGCCGCGCACGACGTCATCGCCAACGATTGCTACGACGCCGTCCGCCAGGGGGCGCCGCGCCTGCTCGGCGCCAAGTCGGCGTTGGCGCCGGTCACCTATCTCGAGCATGGCTACTCGCCGGCGACGCAGCGCCGCGGCGCCATGCTGTCGCGCCTGCTGGGCGAGTCCAATCCGTTCCCGATGATCCGCATTCCGTGGGACCGCGACAATCCCTGGCAGTCGGTGTTCCTCCATGAATGCGCGCACAACCTGCAGGCCGACATGGGCGTCTGGCAGGAGAATCGGGCGGCGGTCGCCAGGCGCGTGCTGACCGCCTCGGGCGATCCCGTGCTCGGCGCCGTCTACGGCCGCTGGCACAAGGAGATTTTCGCCGACCTGACCGCGCTGCTGCTCGGCGGGCCGGCGGCGGCCTGGGGCATGGCGCTGTTCCTGACCCATCCGGCGCCGCGCGCGCTGACCTATCGGCATGGCGGCGTCCACCCGACCGGCTTCCTGCGGGTGCTGATCCTGACCGAGATGCTTCGGCGGATGGGCTTCGGCGGCCAGGCGGCGCGGATGGAGCGTGTGTGGCGCCGCCTCTACGACGTCAGGCGCTTCCACCGGCTGCCGCAGCGGCTGCTGAGCTCGGCCGGCGCGCTGCTGCCGCATGTCGTCGACGAGATCGCCTTCCAGACGCGGCGCAATCTCGCCCATCGCGCGCTCGCCGACATCATCGTGTTCCGCCGCGAGGACGAGGAAGCGATCGAGGCGGGGACGCGCCGGCTGATCGAAGGCCGTGCGCCCGACGCGGCGCTGCCGCCCCGCCATCTCGTCAGCGCCGCCAGCTATGCGCTCGGCTCCGGGCGCATCCGGCCGCTCGCGCTCTCCGGGCGCGTGGTGGCCCGCCTGGCGAGCGAACACCCGCCGGCCCCACCCACGATCAGCGCCGCCCAGGCGGCGTTGGCCGCCTGACCCCGTGCCTTCAGCGAGATGAGGTAGCCCATGTCCTTCCCCCCAAACGGCTTCGCGAACGGCGCAGGCTTTGCCGGCCCGCCACGCGGCGGCGCGCCTCGCTCGGGCGGCTCTCGCCCCGGCCCGGCGTCCGCGGCGAGCCTCGCGCTCGACAACATGCTGCGCAACCAGCTCAAGGTGACCAATCCGCGCGATCCCAAGCAGATCGCCGAGGGGCTGCTGGCGTACTACCAGGATCTGCCGCAGGCGGCCGGGATCAGGCAGGAGGCGCTGGGCCTGCCGTTTCTCCAGGCGCCGACCATGCCGGCGGCGGCGCCCGCGCAGCCCACCTCCTCCGACGCGGAGTTTCGCATCGCCAACGGCGATGTCGAAAAGGCCTTGCAGGACCTCACCAACAACCCGCTCACCAACGACATCACCCCCGAAATGGAGGGTTGGGGCGACGCGATCCGCAGCGCCGTCGCGCAGGGGCGCAACGCGGCGCGGCTGGGTCTCGACCCGACCCAGCGCGACAAGGTGATCGCGGTTCGCCGCCAGCTCGGCGAATACGGCCGGATGGCCCGCTTCGTGGGCTCGCTGTCGCCGGGCATGACCCAGAATTTCAGGCGTCTCGGCAAGGCGCTGGACGAAGTGTCGGCGGTGCTGCTGGTGATGCTCGGCGAGTCGCTCGCCAGCGTCGGCTTCGCCACCGGCTATTATCTGCTGCAGGTCCCGCTGCCCGAACTGCAGCAGCGACGCGACGCCGTGGTCTATGCGTTGCGCAATTTCAACGGCGGCGCCCAGCAATCCTATGGCTCGGACGACTGGCCGCGCGGCATCGACGCCTATCGACGGCTCTACAAATGGCTCGAGGAGCAGGGCCAGGGCGATCTGCGCTCGCTGCTGCTCGAAAATGAGGTCGCGCAGACGATGGATGCGCTGATCGGCCGCGCCCAGAACGGCACGTCCGAAGGCCTGCGCGCGCTCGGCGTGACCGCCCAGCTCGACATCGAGCGGTTCAGGCGGATGGCGATCGTGGCGCCGGGCGCGATGGCGCGCGAGGACGGCCATTTCGACCGTTCGCCGCCGATGGAATCCTATCTGCAGGCGCTCGAACTGTTCGCCGAGACGTTCAAGCCCGCCGGCGGCCTGCGGCTGCTGCGGATCGCCAGGCCGCCGATCCTCCTCTACGGCCTCTACAGCATGAACCAGGTCGAGGACGACAACGCCCTGTTCGATCTCATTTCCGTGCGCGGCACGCTCGCGACGATCTTCGACAATCTGTTTCCGAGCAACAGCTCGCGCGGGGTGCAGCCGCAGGTGCTGCTCGACATGCTGCTGCTCGAGCTCGACCGCGGCATCGATCTCCTGGCGCTGGGCTCGGCGACCAACGAAGGGGGACCGACCGAGTGGCGGGCGATCGCGTTCTGGGCGATCGTCCACGTCATCCATCGGCTGCTCCACCACGGCGCCGCCGCGTTCGAGAACGGCCCGATTCCCCAGGACGCCCGGCTCACGGCGGACCTGAATTCGATCAAGCAGGATTACGCCAATGCGACGGCCGGCGTTCCCCACCTGGCGCGCGCGTTCGACCGCTTTGCTTCGCTGTCGCTGACCCAGGTGCCCAGCCACCTCGACGACCGCCGGCGACAGGGCGTGGCCGAAGAGCTGCGCGTGCAGGCGAGCCTCGAAGAGCGATGGGAGAATCTGGTGCGCACGGTCGCGCCCGAGGCCGGCGACCAGCAGACGATTTTCGCGCTGCTGGGCAGGGTCATCGACCAGGCCCGCTACGAAACCAAGGTCCATCAGCTGCCGCGGATGGCGCCGGCGCTGCCGCCGCAATTCGAGCAGAGCCTCGATGTGATCGCCAGGAGAGTCTGATGAGCCCCGCAACCAGTTCCAACGGCGCGCCGACGCTCGCCGCGCCTGCGCCTCACCTGCACGAGGCTGAATTCAGCCTGGTGACCGCGCACGAGCTCCACATGCTGAGGGAACTCGCGACCTTCAGGGACAGTCCCGAGGTTCGCGGCACGCTGCTCGGCGTCTCTTCGATCAGCGCGCTGCTGCTGTATGAGATGGTCGAACGGCTGCACCGGGTCGGCGATCATCTGGGCAAGATGAGTATGCCATACGGCAGGCCCGACGCGGCCCAGGCGGTCGCGCCGGCTGGCGCCGGCGCGCCGTCGGCGGCTCCTCAGGCGCAGCCTGCTCCCGTAGCGGCGGCGCCGGCGCAGACGGCCGCCGAGCCGACCAGGTTGCTCGCCTCCACGGCGATCGAGAAGGCTTCGACCGATGCGATCGGCCAGGCCGTCGCCGCCGCCCTGGCCGAGTCGGTGCAGAAGCCGTTTGCCGACGTCCTCGCCAGGATCAGCGACCTCGGCGCCAGTCTCGCGCAATTGCAGGCCGGGCAAGGCGCCCAGCAGGCCCGGATCGACGGGTTGCAGGCGACGACTCAGACGCTGACGCAGCAGACCAGCGCGCTGCAGTTGGGCCAGGACAGCGCCGCCCAGCGGCTCGACAGCCTCCATGCGCGCCTCGAGGGCGCGGTGCGTCGGTCGGGCGAACTGTCCGAAATCGTGGCCGGAATGGGCGTCGAACTCGACGTTGTGGAAGCGGCGACGGTTGCGCTCGAGCAGGAAGTGGAGGCGGTCGAGCGCCCGACGGGCGACGACAAGCCTGCCCGCCCGGCTGCGCCGACCCGCAAATCATCCCGTAAGAGCAAATAAGGACAAGACACCGCGCGCCGCGCGTCCGGCGCCGCGTCCGCACCATTGAGCCGAGGAGCCGATCGATGACTATCCAGCATACGGAAACGATCCAGCGACTCTGGGACCGCTTCATCCACGATCAGCTCGCCGGGATCGCGCCCGAGGAGCGGCGCGCCTACGAACAGCAGTTCGAGGACCGCTTCGCCGAACTGTCGCGCGAGGGGGCCGACGCGCCGCCCGCCGGCGACGGCTTCCTCGATCTCATCGGCTTCGGCCGCAAGGGCCCGATCGCCTTCGAAGAGATGGGCTACCCCTACGTCCAGCCCGATTTCGACGACAGCGTGGTGCCGAGCCAGCTGCACGCCGCCGCCGAACTCTATTTCATCTACCAATACGAGCGCTCGAAGGTCTTCCAGGTGGCGGACGTGCTGCTGCGGCTGTTCCATCACGGCCGCATGCGGATCCAGCGCGGACCGGGCGCGCGCGGCCTCTATCTGCTGGAGAAATGGCAGCCGCTGCGCTACTCGCTGCGCCACCGCGAGACCGCCTATCGTCGCGCGTTCAACTACGGGATCAACGCAGCTCCGGCGGGCGCCGTCGTCAACCGCAACTTCCATCGCCAGATGGTCGGGTTCATGGTGTCGCTGGCGCAATATTTCCGCGACCTGCTGATCGGCGAAGTCATCCGCGGCGGCCAGTCGATCGAACAGCGCCCGTTCGGCAGCGTCGCCACGGTCCAGCGGCTCGGCTTGGACCTGCGCTATGCGCTCGACCGCGCCACTTACGGCAACATCTATGCGGTCGCGATGGAGACCGGCCACTATCTCCGCCAGGTGCTCAACCTGCTCGACGCGCCCGACATCAAGAAGGCGTTCGACGCCAACACCAAGTGGAACGTCGTCGAGATCGTCTCGCAGCGCTATCTCGGCGGCATGGCCGAGATTTCCCAGCGCGCCAAGATGGGCGAGAGCGGCCGGCGCATCCTGCAGTTCGTCGCCGACCATGACTTCAAGACCGGCATCGACCCCTTGCTGTTCCAGTCGGAGATGCGCCCGATGGGTCCGCATGCCGAAGCCTGGCTCGCCGCCTATCGCATGACCCGCGAAGGCCGTGGGTTCGTCGGGGTCGCGCCGGCGATGCAGGATGTGCTCGGCGCCCGCGGCAGACGCGAGGCAGAACCAGCGCTGGCCGATCTCTAGCCGGGAGCCGGGACAATGGGCCGGGAGCAACTGTGGCCCGATCTGTCGGTGCAGATCAGCCGTCGGCGCTGGCGCTGCGTGCCCGATCCGCATCTGTGCCTGTCCTACGAGGGCGCGGCGTTCGTGCGCGGACTGACGACGCACGCCGAGGTGTGGCTGGCGCCGGAGTTTCTCAACATTCTCGACAATGCGCCGCTCTACGACCAGCAGCCCAGGCTGCTGACCGAATCGCTGGGCGGCCACCATACGCCGGAAGAGATTCGCCACGCCCTGCGCATCTGGCTGCGGCTGCGCAACGAAGCCGGTCACGTCGGCGGTCCGCTGTGCTGGGTGCGCGACGCGCTGCGGGAGAGCTGCCTGCCGGCGGGAATGGAGGAATCGATCGTGCCGCGCTGGGAGGCGATGGCCGAGGCGCTCGACGAACGTCTGCCGCATACCGCCGAGGCGAGCGGCCCGGGGATCGCCGTCACCCGCGACATAGCGGCGCTCGCCGCGGTGGTGCCCGGCGCGGTGCTGCTCAGCAAGCGCGAAGCGGCCGAGCCCGACCAGCCGCCGCTGCTGTGTCGCCATTTGCAGACCTGGCGCCTGCCCTGCCGCCGGCTGAAGGTCGGCGACGACCTCGTCGCGCTGGAGCGCAATCTGCTGCTGCACCTCCTGGTCGAGGCGGGGCTCGCCGGATTCCTCTGGGGCGGGCTCGGGCTCGCCGTGGTGCATCTGGTCGTCCCCGACCGCTTCCGCGTGCCCGCCGGCCACGGCTTCGCCGGCGCCGGGGAGGAGCTCGACCTGCTCGCCGAGGGCGAGCCGCTGCAGGTCAAGAGCGCGTGGGAGGACGCGCAGGCCTTCTGGTACGACCTGCCGCAGGAGCACGGCCATGGGGGATGACGACCGCGCCCGGCTGCGCATCAATTCGGACGAACTGGTGATGCAGGCGGTGTTGGGCCAGATCGCCCATCCGGTCGGGCGCGCCAATCCCTATCGGATCGGCCAGGACGGCGTCGCGCGGGTGCTTCCGGGCACCGGCGGCATCACCATCAACCGCCGCATCGGCGACCCCTGCGTCGGCCTCGCCGCCGACCATGTCGAGCCTGGCGTCGCGCTGCACAACAACGGCCGCGAAATCATCGGCGGCCGCGACGGCCCCAATCTCGCGCTGTTGACCAGCGCCTGCGTCGGCAATCTGGCGCGGGTGACGACCGGGCGCGCGGCCGGCGCGACCGGCATGGTCACCGGCAAGCACGGCGGCGTCAACCACGTGCTGGTCGATTTCAACCTCCAGACGCTGCTGCGGCTCGCCATCGGCGACCGCGTGCAGATCTATTCCTGCGGCCTCGGCCTGCAATTGCTCGACCTGCCGCAAATCGCGGTGACCAATTGCGCCCCGGGCCTGCTGCGGCGCTGGGGCCTGCGCCGGCGCGGCGCGATCCTCGAGGCGCCCGTCACCCACGCGCTGCCCGCCGCGATCATCGGCTCGGGTCTCGGCAAGAACAGCGTCTGGCGCGGCGACTTCGACATCCAATTGTTCGACGCGCCGACCCGCCGGCGCCATCGCCTCGACACGCTGCGGTTCGGCGACATCGTCGCGGTGCTCGACAGCGACACGCGCTATGGCGCCGCCTGGCGCAGCGGCCGGACGACGATCGGCGTCGTCGTCCACAGCGACAGCACGGTCAGCGCGCATGGCCCCGGCGTCTGCGTCCTGCTGACCGGACCGGCCGCCTGCCTGCGGCCGGTGCGCGACGACGGCGCCAACATCGCCTTCCTCTATCAACGCCGCGACTTCATCGCGCCGCGCGCGCGCACGCCGCTCGTCGCGCGCAGCCGGCAGTCGGCGCCGTCGCGGCTCGCCGCTCCCGCCAATGCGCGGGTCCATCGCGCCGCCCATCGGGCGCGCGGCGACACGCTGGGCGATGGGCCAGGAGCATGAGGACCGCCCCGAGCGGAAACGACGGTTCGAGCCGTCACCGGAGGCGCCCTCCGTGCGCGGCCGCGGCGGGTCGACACGAACCAGCTTCAGTGTCAGACTCGCCAATGATCGTCGATGTCGCCAATGACGTCCGAGCGCGGCTGCGAGCCTGGGCAAATCGCCCGCCGCCGCCTTTGACCGCCGCCCGCCGCGGCGCTGCTTCGCCGGGCGGCGCCGACTTCGCCGGACAAGCCCAAGAACCAAGGACCTCGCGCGGGATTTCGAATCTGATTCTACGGTCGGCCAATTTCCTCGAAGCCTGACGCGGCGGCGATCGCGCCATTCGAGGCGAAGCGGAGCTCGACGCCAGATGAGAGAGCAGTCCAGTTTTGAAGCCGAATCGGCGAGCCCGGTCGGGGAGCGCGCGCAGAGCGACGGCGAAGTCGGTCGCCTCGAGCTCGGCGAGCGCACTTTCATCATCGCGCTGGCCAGCGAATTTGGAAGCCCGTCGCCGCTGAAGGAACTGAGCCGCTTCCAGATCCTCGGTTGCGATCTCGTCGTGCTCGAAGCGACGGCGAGCGGCGCGGAGGGCGCGGGCGCGGCGGACGATCCGGGGGGGCGCGAACTCGCCAGCCGCCTCACCGGCCGCGAGCTCGAGATCGCGGTATTGGTCGCGCGCGGCTACGCGACCAAGAACATCGCCTACCGGCTGCAGATCAGCGAATGGACGGTGGCGACCTATCTCAGGCGGATATTCGCCAAGCTCGGCGTCTACAGCCGCGCCCAGATGGTCTACCGCTGCGCGCCGCTGATCGACCGCATCGGCGAGATTTGGCCGCCGTCGCCCAGGAGCCAGCCGCCGCCGCGCGTCGCGCCGGCGCCGGACGACGAGGCGGACCGGCAGCGGGCCGGAATCGTCGCCCTGTCGAGGAGCGAGCGCGACCAGACCGGCCCCGCCCAGTTCCCGGACGGCGTCAAAGGCCGACCGCTGCTCGCGCCCCGCCGCAGGCAGCCAAACCGCGCATACGAGCAGAGGTAGGACGCCTCGCGATTGCGCCGGCGCCGATCCCGCGACGCCTCGTCAGAAGGGATCGCTGTCCTTCCAGGAACATCCCGCATAGGCGTTCGAGTTCTGATCGTACATGTTGATCTGGATCGCCTGGGGATCGTCCGGCTGCGAGAGCCGGATGCACCCGCCAGCCACCGAGGCGGCCTTGAGCCACGCCTTCTTTTGCGCCGCCGACAGGGTCATGTAGGTATTGATTATATCCTCGCAGGCGAGGCCTTGCGCATCGGCAATTGTGACCGGGAGTCCAAACTTCATGACCATTTCCGCCCCCCTTGCTCAAATATTCGTCGCGTCGGCCTATAATAGCTGGCTCATTGGGGAGGCATCGTAAACGCGCTCCTGATCGCCGCAGCCAATTCCGATGCAAAGGCTGCGTTCAGACCCGGCGTCTTCAACTCTCCGTTGCTCTGCGGCCCGAGCGTTATGATCAAGTCCTGGGTTCTGTCCCGGCTGGCCGCGAACAGCGGCGATGATCCCGTATTCGCGGATACGAGCGCGAGTTTCCACATCGGGGTCACGTTCCCGGACGAGACGATCTCGAATTTTACCTCGTGGGAAATAACCCCGGAAGAGGTCGCGAACGAGTCGGGAATCTCATAATGGGCCTGCTCCCTATATTGAAGGTTTGTCACCGCGCGCAGCCATTCGTAAAGCTTGAGATCGCTTTCCAGAAACACGGTTCCGGTCGCGTTCTCGCCGGTGAGGCACTTCCTGGCGAAGATATCGGCGTAAGTTCCCAACTTGTTTTCGGGTCCGATGAGATCAGCCAGTTTAAAAAATACGTGGACTTTGTCCTGGCGATATCCATCGGAAGACAATTGCGCCCCGATGGTCGTCGAATAGGACTGAGCCGTCGTCGTCGTCAATCCGCCGGCGAATTTCGTCACGACGTTCGGAAGCAGGCTGTTGAATCCGACGCTTGGAGTCAGCGTGCTTTTTTCCTCGACGGTGAAGATGAAATTCGTGTCGGCGCCCCAGTCTTCGAGGAATTTCAGTTTTCTCCCCTGACCGGAGTCGTTGGCCAATTTGATGTCGCTGCTGATCGCCAGTTGCGCGGCTCGTCTCAGCTCGCATTCCACCTGTCGAACGATCAATTTCAATTTTTCGTCGGTGTCGCCGCTGGTCGCCCAAAATTCCTGAACATCAGGGGTATAGGTTCCGCAACCGGACAATCCCGCGAGCCCGGCCAGGAGGATCGCGCCCGCGCAGAAATCGGCGAGACGCCTCATTGGCAGCTCCCTGGTTCAAGCGACCGCCGGGCAAGGCGCACTCGCGGCAATTCGATGGAAAACCCGCCCGGCCACACGTCGCAACAAGGGTAGCCAGCTCCATCTGGATTGGCTGTCGCAAAAAGGCCACAATCCTTAACAAAACGCGTTCCGGCTCCGATATTGGGATTGATGCCGTGACGGGCGACCTTCACCCTGCCGGCGGAGCGGCCAGATGGAGGAGGCTGAGCCGCCGGTCGAGGCGCATGCCGGCCCGTAGCGCGCCGAGACCGCGGTCACGCCCGTCCGGGCCTCGCGCGCCGGAGGACGCGACGCGATGGGAGAAGTCGACGGCTCGCCGATGCCTGCAAGGCGCCTTCCGCTCCCGTCATTGAACCCGTCGCAGGACCCGATGAATTCGGAAGCGGTCTCGCGGTCGCGGTCGTCTCGAGCCCGTTCGAGCGCGCATCGACAACGGGCGCACTCCAGTCCGCGCTCCGAGTTCGGCTGGCGGCTCACCCGTCCGCCAGATGACCGATGTGGCGATAGTCGTGGAAATGGGAGGAGGGTCAGATGGCGTGGCATGAAATGGCCGACATCGTCCAGGCAGTTTCGGCCGTTGCGACCGCTGTCATTGCCGGCATCGGCGTCTATTTCGTCACCAAACAGCTCGGCCAGGTCGAGCGCACCATCCGGGGCACGACCCACGAACGCCTCACCGGCGAAAGCCTTGAAATATTGCGATTTCTGGCCGAACACCCGGAAACATATCCGTACTTTTATGAAGGAAAAAATCTCGAGGACGACAGCGAAAATCGCGTCCTGATCCTGTATTCCACCGAAATTGTCTGCAATTATATCGAGCACGTCTGTCTGCAACGACCCAATATGACTGCCGGCGATTGGGCCGTCTGGCGCTCTTTTGTGGAAGATACGTGCCGCAACGCGCCGATCGTTCGATGGTACCTGGAGAAATACAAGAAATGGTACACGAGAAAATTGCTTGAAATCTCCGCCCAGGCGGCCAGAGACCTCCAATCCGAGGCGTCTCGGGCGCATGGTGTCTCGGAGTCGACCGGGGCGCAGACCTGACCCGCGGTCGGCGGAAGCGCCCTATCGGTCGTGAGTTGTCACGCAGACAGGGGTTCGACCATGCCCGCCAGTGGCGACGCCCGCGCCGCCTCGCCGCACGGCCGGCGCCAGGTTGTGCGCCCGATGGGGTTTCGTCCTGGCAATCCTGCGCCGGGGTCGCGGCCGAAAGCGCGCGGCGGCGGCCAGCGCGCCGACGGCCGTCGGGAACTTCGGTCGCCGCGCGCCGTTGTGCTCGCATATCCCGGCGCAGGAGACTGTCATGAACGCCATCATCTACGTCGTTGGTCTGGTCGTCGTCGTCGGAGTCGTGCTGTCGTTTCTCGGCTTGCATTTCTGAGCGTCGAACAGGCAGGCGCGGCGCGCAGGGCGAGCCTATCGCGCTCGCGCGCGCCATGCCGATCCGCGGCGAACTAAGCGCGCGCGCGGCCGGCTGCTCTTGCGCCCCCGCCGCCATCGGCGCGCCTGCGACGGGTCAGCCGTCGCCTTGCGCCGCGCCGGTCCGCTCCGCGGGCGACAGCGCCATCCTCGCCAGTCCGGCGAGCGTCGGGGCCTCTCCCGTCGCGCCCAGGGCGCGCCAGAGCAGGCCGAGCGTCCGGCCCCAGAACAGACCGGCGAACAGGCCGCCCGCCGCCGCGAGCCCGGTCGACCAGAACGCGCGCGCGCCGGCGTCCTGGGCGAGCGCGAGCGCGACATTGCCGGCGTATTTGGTCGCGAACGCCGCCAGGATGAGGATCAGCGTCACCGGCGAGCCCGGCATCGCGATCAGCCCCGGCCCGGCCGGGCCCGGCGGCGGCGACAACGCGGCGAGGCCGCGGCCGAGCGCGAGCCCGGCGACCCCTGCCGCGAGAAAGGCGGCGAGGCTCCAGACGGGGTCGCCCGGCGTGCCGATCAGGCCCGCGCATCCCCAGACGAGGAACACGGCGGGAATGATCAGCATCCGGCCCGGCGAGACGGCGCGCGGCTGCATCGCCGCCACGCCGCGATAGACGAGAAACGCCAGCAGCGGCCAGACCCAGAGCGGCGTGTGGCCGAGGATCGTGAAAATGGACATGGGGATTTGGCTCCTTCGGGAGTGAGGCGGCGCCGGAAATGTCCATCGCGCGCTCAGGGCTGTCGAGTCTCGGCCAGCGTGCGGCGAAAGAAGGCGACGATTTCGGCGTCGAACCTTTCGTGGAAGGCGGCGCGGTCGAAGTCCGGCGGGTCGACGCAGATTGCCGCCAGCGCCTTGGCGATTCCCGGCGGGCACGGCGCGAGGAACGCGAAATGGGCTGCCGAACGAGCCGCCCGCGCCGTGCGAGATCAGCACGACCAGACCGCGCCCCGCAACGCCGGCCCCGCGGAATCGGCGGGAACCTCGAGGAAACGGAAGCCGGCGGCCGAGGCGGCGGGCGCGGCGAGGATCAGGGCGGCGGCGAGGGCGAGGCGCAGGCGCATGGCGGGTCTCCCGGGGAATTGCGGCGGGCCCCGGCCGCGGATGGAAGATCGGGCGAGACGGCGGACAGTTGACGATGGATAACTCTGTGACATAGAGTTATCTGGATTGTCAAGAGCGTGTGGCGCCTCGCCAGGGCGCCGCGACGCCGAACGACCCGCCCTGCGTCAGGCCGCGTCCAGCCGGCTGATTTCCGTCGCGAAATCGAAGCGCAGCTGCGCCGCCTCCGCCTCCGGCAGCCAGTTCGCCATTTGCGGGAAGACGACGCGCCAATATTGCGTGCGGCGCGCGTCCCACGGAAAGCTCTGCGCCGCCCGGGCCTGGGCGAGCACGCGCAGCAGTTCGGCGCGCACCTTGTCCGGGTCGGCGCGATACACCGCCGCCGTCGTCTCGACGCCGGGCAGCTCCGGCTGGTTGTCGCCGAACAGGTCCAGTTGATCGTGGCGCGCCATGGCGGTCCGCTCGTCCTCGTCGCGAAGGGAATCGGAAAACAGAGTCTGCCAGAGGACGCGAGCTAAGGCGACGGTTCGTCGTCCGTTGTCCCCGGCTTCTGTTCGCTCGCGACGGCGACGAGCGGCCCCGCCACGATCCGGTCGAGCAATTCGGCCTGCCGCGGCTCGAGCGCGACCAGGCGGCCGAGCACGTTGAGGAGATTCAGCAGGTCTTCGGTATATTCGGCGAGCCAGCCTTCGGGCTGAATCTTTTCGAGCGGCGATGGCGGCCGCCTGTCGCCGATCATCGGCTTGGTTCGGTCGCGCCGGCGGTAGCTGAACCATTGATCGAGCACGGTCTTGCCGGAAATCTCGTAATTTCGGATCGCAGGCGAGACGTTCTCGACGAAGCCCCTGCCGACGACGAGGCGCCGCTTGGCCGCGTCGTAGTCCATGGATTCAGGCAGCGGCTCGGGCGCGCCGGGGATGGCGCCTTCCGCGGGAATGAGCGGCGCCTCTCCCTTGGGCAGGCGCGGCGGCCCTTTCGGCCGGCCGGCGGCGGCATCGACGAAGCGCTCGCCGTAGCAATGCAGCCAGACCACTTCGCGGCCGAGCGCCACGGCTTCGTCGAAAAGCAGCTTGTCAGCGGTCAGTGGCACGCGAAGGCCCGGCCGCACGAGATCGGCGCGAAAGCGCTCCGTGAAGGCCGGATGCGCCATCACGGCGGCGATGTAGGCGAAGAGGTCCTCGGCGCCGACCGCCGCGCCAGTCGGCCGGCGCCTTCCAGCGGTCGAGCGGCGCGCGGAGCTTGCCACCCGCCCGGCGGGCGGGGGTGGCGCCGTCAAGGCGAGGGGCGCGGCCCCAGCAATACCAAACGCGCGGAGAGCCCCTCTCCCGCGCGCGGGAAAGGGGTTGGGGTGAGGGGCGGTCGCAGGGCTGAAAGCCGCCGGCAGCCCCTCATCCGGCGCTTCGCGCCACCTTCTCCCGCAAGAGCGGGAGAAGGGTCT
>JBEKEI010000034.1:0-30673 GCA_050013915.1 Roseiarcus sp. | reverse complement strand
GCTTGCGATCGCCAGGAGGGGCTGAGCGGAGCGAAGCAGCGGCCTCTTGGCCCCGGGCGATTGCGCAGCAATCGCCCTGACTTGACGGCGCGACGGCGGCGTGGCTCCGCGGCGTCGGGCGTTTGCGTGCCTCAGGTCGACAGCTCATCCCCTTGCCCTCTCGCTCAGGCGCGATTCCCGTCGCGGCGGAATGTCCTGGCCGCGCCGTCGCCGCGCCCCTTGACGCGACGCAGCGGGCCGGTAATGACGAACCAAATCAGAACCGGCGCCGCCCGCATCGCCCGACAAATCCCTTCGATGTGGAAATATCTGGACATTCGCCTTTCGCCCGATCGAGGCGAATCAGCGGGTTGCAGGCGAAAGGAAGCCCGCGCGGGGCTCCCGAGCCGCCCTTGGCTTGGGGCGCTCCAAGGGCCCCGGCAGCGATAGCGATGGAACCAAGCCGACCGGCGCCGCCCAGCCCATCGCCTGGTCGGCCCGCCATCCCTCCGCCTCGCCGAGGCCCGGAAATTTTTTGAAATTTTTTGAAGCGTTTGGAAGTGGTTTGAAGTGGTTTGAAGTGTTCTTGAAGCGCTTTGAAGGGGTTTGGAAAGCTTGGGCGATGGTATTCCAAGTTCTTGAAATGTAGCGGGATACCAACGGCTTGCGGGCGAGTAGGAAGCTCTTTGCCCCCGCGGCGCCCGCGCTTTCCGGGCGCTCGAAGGCCCCGGCGGGCGGCAAGCGTCGGGACAAGGCCGAACGGCGCCCTGAACGAACCAAGGCCGGCAATTGCTGGGACCGCCTCGGAGGGCGCTTCGACGACATCGCGCTCGACCGCGCTGACGGCGGCGGGCAGCGGCGTGGGCGCTGCGGGGTCGGTCATGGGCCGGGCTCCTGGACGGGGGACCAATGGTGAGAGGATAGCCGATCTTTCGGAATATCGGAAGCACTTTCTTAAATTTCTTTTTTACAGACGGTCCGGCGGGGCAGGCGGAGCGC
The DNA here is from genome assembly GCA_050013915.1 of Roseiarcus sp. GTDB lineage: Bacteria > Pseudomonadota > Alphaproteobacteria > Rhizobiales > Beijerinckiaceae > Roseiarcus. The sequence continues at coordinate 29,695 of JBEKEI010000034.1, read as the reverse complement.
CGGGTCGCCTCGACGGTTGCAGGCAGCGCGGCCTTGGCCGCCGCCGTCATGGCGACGGAGCGAAGCGACGAAGCCAGCCAGCCGAAGCCGCGCCGACCGCGGTCTGGATCGCTTCGCCACCGACGCTCGCTCACGATGACGATCGGCGCGCTGGTCGTGAGCTTTCCCCCGTCGGGACGCCAAACGCCGCGCCGACGAGACGCCGTCGCCCTCCGGCGACGAAGTCATCCGGCGAAGGCGCCGGAACGGGCGGGGAGGGAGCGGCGTCGCCGTTCGAGGCGGGCCGCCGGGACTACCGCCTCAACGTCCCGGACAAGAGGCGGCGTCACAGGCAGAGACGCGAATTGAGTGCACTGCTACCGTAACCCCATGGGAAGTCCTCCTTCCCCGCCATCTTGACCTGTCAGCAATCGTCCCGGTCCAAACTGTCAGCAATCTACCCGGTCTATACCCCCGAACGCCCCACCCCCGGCCCCTCCCCGTAAGAGCGGGGAGGGGAGAAGGGCGAGCGCCGCGCCCTCCTCCGCTCCCCATGAATCGCACGGCTGTCGCGGGGTGGACTCGGGTGATTGAGATGACTCGACTTTGTTTTCCTCGACTCTCGACAGGCGACCGATGTCATGATCTCAACACACCGATCGCTTGGAAGGACTGTGGACTTCTTCCCCGGACGGGCCTGCGTCAGGACAGCGAGCGGAGGGCGCCCTCCCCGCCCCGTTCTTACGGGGAGGGGCCGGGGGTGGGGCCTTCAGAGCCTCAAAGCCGCCCCTCGATCGCGGCGAGGATGGTGTCGAGCACTTCGTCGATCTGCCGCATAACCTGCGCGTTGGAGAACCGAAGCACCCGCCAGCCCGCCGCTTCCAGGCCCAATGCGCGCCGCGCGTCATAGGCCTGCGCCGCATCGGCGCCGTGCTGGTCACCGTCGACCTCGACGACGAGGCGCGTGGCGACGCAGGCGAAGTCGGCAATCGCCCGGCCGATCACGACCTGGCGCCGGAAATGCGTGCCGGCGAGCGCCAGCCGACGGCGCAGCGCCCACCACAGGCGGCGCTCGGCGGGGGTCATGTCGCGTCGCATCGCCTTCGCGCGCCGGCGCAGGGCGGGGTCTTCGTCGTCGCGCATCGGCAATGTACCCCCCTGAACGCCCCACCCCCGGCCCCTCCCCGCAAGGGCGGGGAGGGGAGAAGGGCGAGCGCCGCGCCCTCCTCCCTGCCCGTGAATCGCAGGGCCGTCCGGGGACGGACTCGAGCGATCGAGATGACTCGACCCTCAGTATTTCGCGAAGTCGGTCAGCGCCTTGAACGTCAGGCTCTTGGCGTCGAACTGGTAGACCGCCACTTCGGCGCCGCCGAGCTGGCTCGGATTGTCGAAGCTGACCGGCGCGCTGAGGCCGCCGGTGTCGAAATTCTTGATCTGGCGAAGCTGCTCGATCGTGCAGGCGCGCGTCAGCGCCTTGCCGCACTGCTCCATCGCATGGGCGAGCGTCTTCAGGCCGATATAGGTGGCGTAGGTGTAGCGGCTGACGCCCGCCAGTTCCTCCGGCGTGACATAGGGCTTGGCCATCGCCAGGAACTTGTCGGTCGCCGGACCGGTCAGCGCGACATAGTCGGCCACCATGAAGTCGTAGCCCGCCGGCGCCGAAAGCCTGGCCGAGGCGGGAATGCCCTCGCTCCACACGCCGGCCGACCGGATGTCCATGTCGAGCTTGCGCGCTTCGGCCAGGACGTTGGCCGCGCCGGCGAAGATCGCGCCATTGGCGAGGACGTTGACCCCCGCCTGGTTCATCTGCGCCAGTTCGGCCGAGAAGTTCGACGTACCCTTCTTGAACCGCAACCGGACGCCGTCCTTGACGCCGAACGCCTTGACCGCGCGATCATAGCCGGCCTCCACTTCCTTGCCGAAATCGTCGTCCTGGCGGATGACGCCGTAGACCGGGGACTTCGGTTCGCTGTGCTCGTGGATGTATTTCAGCTGGGCGTAGAAGGCGTCGGAATAATTGGCGCCGAAGGTGAACACCGACGGGCGCACCGGCGTGTAGACCTGTTCGGACGGCGCCGTCGTGACCACCGTCGGCAGGTTGTTCTCGACGATCAGCGGCATCATCGCGAGCACGTTGGCGGTGCCCGAGGTTCCGTTGAGCGCGAAAATGCCGTCCTCGTTCAGCAGCTTGGTCAGCGCCTGGAACGAACGGGAGGGAATGTAGCCGTCGTCCTCGGTGACGATCCTGATCTTGCGTCCGTTGACGCCGCCCGCCGCATTGATTTCCGCCGCTGCGATTTTCGAGCCGAGCGCCACGCCCCGTCCGACGAAAGCCGCCGGCCCGGTCATGATGTTGACGTCGCCGATCCTGATCTCGGTGTCGCTGACCCCCGGATCGTCCGCCAAAGCGGGCGTCGCCAACGACAGCGCCATGACGAGCGCGCCTGTTCCAATCCTCATTGCTTCCTCCCACGCTGAGCCGGGAAATCCGGATCTCTCAATAGGCCAGCGGCCAATTGCTCCAATATTTGCGCATGTCCCGCCACAGCCCGATCAGCCCGTCGGGCTTGAAGCGGAGGAACGCCACGATGACGACGCCGTAGGCGATGCCGCGCAGCTCATAGACATAGTCGGTGTAGAGCGGCGAGTCGGGATCGACGATCCTCGACAGGACGAGTCGAATCGCCTCCGGCAGGAACGACAGGAAGACCGCGCCGAGCACGGCGCCCGCGACGGAGCCGAGACCGCCCAGGATGATGATGGCGAGCGCCTCGATCGAGAGGACCAGCGCGAACACGTCGACGTTGACGAAGCGCAATTGCAGCGAAAGCAGGCCGCCCGAAATTCCCACGAAGAACGAGCTGACCGCGAACGCCATCAGCTTGTATCGCACGAGGTCCACGCCCATCACCCGCGCGGCGACGTCGTGGTCGCGGATCGCCAGCCACGCCCGCCCCACCCGGGTGCGCAGGAGATTGAGCGCCGCCAGAATGGTCGCGATGGTCAGCCCGAGCGTCAGGTAATAGAGGGCGCCGCCATGCTGGAGATCGGCGCCGAACAGCCGCGCGCCGGTCACGAAGACGCCGTTGGGTCCATGGGTCAGGCCCTCCGCATAGAGGATGACGTGATCGATGATGAACGAGAAGGCCAGCGTCGTGATCGCCAGATAGAGCCCCTTCAGCCGCAGCGACGGCACGCCGACGACGAGGCTGACGAGCGCGGCGGCCGCGCCGCCCGCGGGCAGGGCGAGCCAGACCGGCGCGTGATAGTCGCTCAGCAGAATCGCGTTGGTATAGGCGCCGACCGCCATGAATCCGGCCTGGCCGAGCGAGATCAGCCCGGTCGTTCCGGTCAGCAGGTTGAGGCCGACCGCCCCGATGACGGCGATCAGGGTCGAGACCATCAGCGTCAGGGCATAGGCGCCGACCACGACCGGCGCGCACAGCAGCGCCGCCACGAGCGCGACGATCCAGGCCCAGGCGGTCGGGCTGTCGTTGAGCGCAACGAGCCCGCCCACCGATTCCTTGAAGTTTCCGGTCCGCATGCGGTCAGACCCGATCGATGTCGCGGCTGCCGAAGAGGCCGAACGGCCGAACCATCAGCACGACGATGATGATGACGAAGCCGGCGATCTCGCGCAGGCCCTCGCCGAGGTAGCCCTGCGCCAGACTCTCGACCACGCCGATGACGAGCCCGCCGAGGCTCGCGCCGACGACCGAATCGAGCCCGCCCAGAATGACCGCCGGAAAGGATTTCAACCCCTGGAACCAGAGGTCGGGCGCGAGCTTGTAGTTGATCGCGAACAGGACGCCCGCCACCGAGGCGAGCGCCGCCGACAGCATCCACGCGACCGCGTGAATCCGCTCGACGCTGACCCCGGCGAGCAGGGCGGCCGTCTCGTTCGAGGCGACCGCCCGCATCGCGACGCCAAGGCGCGAGAATCGCAGGAACAGCCAGGCCGCCAGCGTCAGGACGGCGAGCGCGCCGATGAGATAGAGCTGAGCGGGGTAGAACGGCGCGCCGCCGAACTTCACCACCGTCGTCGCGGGCCCGACGGGGAAATTGAGCGGCTCGGAGCCCCAGACCAGCACGACCACGCCGCGCAGGATGACCGCCAGCCCGACCGTCGCCATGACGATCGAAAATGCGGGCTCGCCGAGCATCGGGCGGATGACGACGCGCTCGATCAGCAGGCCGACCGCCGCGGCGACGGCCGCGGTCGCCAGCAGCAGCGGAAAGAAGGAGAGATCGAGCACGCTCGCCAGCGAATACGAGAGATAGGCGGTCAGCATCACCAGTTCGCCCTGAGCGAAATTGACGACCCCGGTCGATTTGTAGATCAGGGCGAAGCCCATCGCGATGAGGCCGTAGGCGGCGCCGCTGACGAGGCCGGTCGAGACGAGCAGGGTCAGGAACGACATCAGGCGGCGCTCCCGTAGATCTCGGCGATCTCGGAACGGAACTTCCGCTCGATGGCTCTGCGCCGCACCTTCATCGTCGCGGTCAACTCGCCGTCGTCATGGTCGAGCTCCTTCGACAGGATGACGAACTTGCGCACGTTCTCGACCCGGGCGAAACGCCGGTTGACCTTGTCGACCTCGGCGGCGACGAGTTCGCGCACGAGCGGCGCCTCGGCGAGCGACCGGTAGGTCGTGTAGGATATCCCGCGCGATTGCGCCCATTTTCCCGTGGTCTCCAGGTCCACCTGAATCAGCGCGGCGAGAAAATGCCGTCCGTCGCCAAGCAGGATCGCCTCGCGGATATAGGGCGAGTCCTTGAGCGCATTCTCGATCAGCGACGGCGTGACGTTCTTGCCGCCCGAGGTGATGAGTATGTCCTTCTTGCGATCGACGATGCGGGCCTCGCCATCGGCTCCGAGCTCGACGATGTCGCCGGTGCGCAGCCATCCGCCCGCCAGCGCGCGTTCGGTGGCGGCCTCGTCGAACAGATAGCCCTTGAAGACGCTCGGCCCGCGCAACAGCAACTCGCCGTCCCGAGCGATCTCGACCTCGAGGCCGGGGATCGCCAGTCCCGAGGCGCCCGACGCCGTCGCGCCCGGGCGCTGCATGAAGGCGACGCCCGAACTCTCGGTCATCCCGTAGATCTGATAGATGGGAACGCCGAGGGTCCAGAAGAACAACAGAACCTCGGGCGAGACCGAGGCGCCGCCGCAGAAGCCCGCGCGCACGCGGTCGAGGCCGAGAAAGCGCCGCAGGCTGTCGAAGCAGATGAGCCGCAGCGCGACAAACAGCAGCCGGTCGGGCAGGCTCGCCAGCGCCCCGCCGTTGGCGAGCCGGCGCTCGGCGATCGGGCGGCCGAGGCCGAGGCAGAGTTCGAACACGCGGCGCTGGAACGGCGTGGCGTCCCGGACCCGATAGTTGACGGTCTGCTGCATCTTTTCCCAGATGCGGGGGACGCCGAGGAATCCCCTGGGGGCGATCTCCCTGAGGTTGACGACGACCGTGTCGACCGACTCGGCGAAGCTGACCACGCAGCCGGTCAGCAGCTGCAGGATCGTCGAGAAGCTCCGCTCGGCGACGTGGCAGAGCGGCAGGTAACACAGCACCGAATAGGACTTGTGGTCGAGGCCCAGGACCCCGGCGACGGCCGCGGACGTGTGGAGCATGCTGCGATGGCTCAGCATCGCGCCCTTCGGCATTCCCGTCGTACCCGAAGTGTAGACGATGATCGCGACGTCGTCGGGCGCGCCGGCGGCGAGCGCGGCGTCGATCGCCGGCCCGAGCTCCGCCTCCCGCTGGGCGCCGAGCGCCATGACCTCGGCGAACGAGCGCAGGTTCGCCCGGGGATAGTGGCGCATGCCCTTCATGTCGACGCAGATCGCGATGGCGAGATCGGGCAGTCCGCCGTCATGGCGCCGCGCTTCCAGGACCTTGTCGGTCTGCTCCTGGTCGCCGCAGACGATCATGCGCGCGCGCGAGTGGCGGACGATGTACTGCAGTTCCGGCCAGGGATTGGTCGGGTAGATCCCCAGGCAGGCGCCGCCGATCATCTGCGCGGCGAGATCGGCGTAGAGCCATTCCGGCGTGTCGTCGCTCGCGACCGCGAGCCGGTCGCCGGCGCGAAAGCCCAGGGCATGGAGGCCGATCGCGAAGCGCCGCGCATTCTCGAAGTAGTCGCGCCAGCTCGTGCGCCGCCAGACGCCGAACCGCTTCTCGCGCAGCGCCGTCGCGGCGCCGAGCGCTTCGGCCTGCAGCTTCAGCGCCTGCGGGATCGTCATTCCGGCCAGCCGCTGGATTGGCGCCGTCATGCCGCGGGCCGCCTCGCGCCGAGATAGGCCGCCACGACGGCGTCGTCCTGCGCGACCTCGGCCGGCGCGCCCTCGGCGATCTTGCGCCCCTGGTTCATGACGAAGACCCGATCGGAAATGTCCATCACGACGCCCATGTCGTGCTCGACCATCAGGATGGTCGTCCCGAGCTCCTCCTTCAGATCGAGAATGAAGCGGGCAATGTCCTCGCGCTCCTCCCGATTCATGCCCGAGACCATTTCGTCGAGCAGCAGCAGCCTGGGCGCGATCGCGAGCGCGCGGCCGAGTTCGACGCGCTTCTGCAGGCCGTACGACAGGGAGCCGACGGGATGATCGCGCACCGCCTCGATCTCGAGGAAATCGATGATCTCCTCGACGCGTTCGCGCGCCCTGATTTCCTCGGCGCGCGCCCAGCCCCAGAACAGGGCGGCCGCAAGCGGGCCGCAGGACAGGCGCGCATGCATGCCGACCAGGATGTTGTCGACGACGGTCTCATGCCTGAACACCGCCAGGTTCTGGAACGTGCGCGCGACGCCGAGCCCGGCCAGGGCGTGCGTCGGCGTCCGTGCGAGGTCGCGGCCCTCGAACAGGATCCGCCCGCCCGAGGGCCGGAACACCGCGCTGATCAGATTGAACAGGGTCGTCTTTCCCGCCCCGTTCGGGCCGATCAGGCTGCAAATCCGGCCGCGCTCGACCGCGAAGCTGACGTCGTCGACCGCGATCAGGCCGCCGAAGCGCTTCGAGACACCGATGATTTCGAGCGCCGCGGTCATGACAGCCACCGCTTGCGGCGCTTGTAATGCTTGATGTCGCGCATGCTCTTGCGCCGGCCGCCCGACAGCCCGAGGTAGAACTCCTGGACGTCGTCGTTCGCGCGCAGCGTCTCGCAAGCCCCGTCCATGACGATGCGGCCGTTCTCCATGATATAGCCGTGCGAGGCCGTCTCGAGCGCCAGTTGCGCGTTCTGCTCGACCAAAAGCAGCGTCAGGCCGCGCGTGCGGTTGAGCGCGAGCACGGCGTCGAATATCCCCTCGACGATCTGCGGGGCGAGGCCCAGCGAAGGTTCGTCGAGCATCAGCAGGCGCGGCCGCCCCATCAGCGCGCGTCCCACGGCGACCATCTGCTGCTCGCCTCCCGACAGGTAGCCGGCGGTCTGCTTCCGGCGCTCCTTGACGCGCGGGAACAGGGCGTAGACCTCTTCGAGCGTCGCGGCGCATTCGCGCGCGGCACGCGTGAACCCGCCCACCAGGAGGTTTTCCTCGACGGTCAAGGTCGCAAACAGCGCCCGTCCCTCGGGCGCCTGGACGAGCCCGGCGCGGACGATCTCGCGCGGGCTGTCGCCTGAAATGCGCGCGCCGTCGAAGTGGATCGCGCCGTTGACGATCTCGCCGTCCAGCCGCTTCAGCACGCCGGAGATCGCCCTGAGGATCGTCGACTTGCCGGCGCCGTTGGCGCCGAGCAGCGCGACGATCGCGCCCGCGGGAACCTCGAGCGAGACGTCGCGGACCGCCTCGATCGCCCTGTCGTAGACGACCTGCAGATTCTCCAGCCTCAGCAACGGCTCACCGTCCCGCGGCATCGGACGGGGCGCCCAGACGGCGCGGTTGATGAGCACGACTTTTCAGCGTCGTGGCGGGTCGGTCGCGCCGCGGCCGGTTCGCCGCCGGGGGAACGCGGGGCGCCCGCAACGCCGAAGAGTCGCGTCTTTCCGACCTGTGCCCTGTTCCGTGGGCGGCCAATGAGCGTCCTCCCGACGTTCGATCCGTCAGACCGCCATGACGTTGGTCCGAAGCGGCTTGCGCCCGGTCGCCATTTGGTGAATTATCTTCATTAACGACGGCGGGCGCGCGCTTGTCAACGGCAATCGCGGCGCGCCGCCGGCCGGTCGGAGGCGGACGAGGGGAGGCGGGCGATGAGCTCGATCCGGTGGCGCGTCGAGGCGGCGCGCGGCGGCCCGGCGCTCCGACGCCGGCGCGGCGGGCGGCCCCTCGGCGGGGCGCAAAGGGCCTTGGCCATCGCCGGCGGACGGGCGCGCGATGGCCGCTGATTCCGCCTTCGCCGAGGGCCCGGCGGGCGATGTCGGTCGCGCGGGTCGGCTCGGCGTATACGGCCTGTTCGCGGCCCAGGCCGATCGCGCGCCCGATGCCGTGGCGATCGAATCGGGAGCCGCGCGGCTCACCTATGGAGAACTCGCCGCACGCGTCGCCCGGGTCGCCGGCGCCCTTGGCGATCTCGGCGTCGGGCCGGGCGACCGCATCGCCCTCCTGTCCGAGAACCGCACGGAATATGTCGAGATCGAACTGGCCGCCGCGTTGCTCGGCGCGATCGTCGCCTGCCAGAACTGGCGGCTGACGCCGTCGGAGCTCGAGCATTGCGTCAATCTCGTCTCGCCCGTCCTCGTCATCGCCTCGCGGCGGTTCGCGCCGGTCCTGTCGGCGCTCGACCTTCGCGGCGCGCGCACGCTGGTGATCGAGGACGGCTATGAGGATCTCGTCCGGAACCGCACAGCGCCGGCGATCGCTGGGGATGTCGACCCGGAATCCGGTCTGTTGATCCTCTACACCAGCGGCACGACCGGACTCCCCAAGGGCGCCCTCATCAGCCATCGCGCGGAAATCGCGCGCATGACCGTGCTGCGCATGGATTTGGGCGCGACGGCCGCCGACGGCTTCATCGCCTGGGCGCCGATGTTCCACATGGGGTCGTCCGATCAGATGCTCGGCGCCCTGATGGCGGGCGCGACGGTGTTCGTCATCGACGGATTCGACGCCGGAGCGATCGTTGAAATCATGGAGCGCGCCGAACTCGGCTGGATGCTGCTGATGCCGGGGTCGATCGAACCCGTCGTCGCGCTGCTCGAGGCGAGCGGCCGGCGCCCCAGGAGCATACGCGCGATCGGCGCCATGGCCGATCTCGTCCCCGCCGCGCTGATCGCCCGCCTGTCCGGCCTCGCCGGCGCGCCCTATTTCAACACGTTCGGTTCGACCGAGACCGGATTGGCGCCGGCTTCCGGCAGCCTGCTGCCGCCGGGGCTGGTCCCCGAGCGGCTCTCGAAGCGAATGAGCGCGCTGTGCAGCCTGCGCCTGCTCGACCAGAACGGCGACGACGTCGCGGTCGGCGAGACCGGCGAGGCGGCGGTCCGCGGGCCGACGGTGTTCAGCGGCTACTGGAACGCCCCGGAGACCAACGCCCGCAGTTTTCGCGGCGGCTGGTTTCGCATGGGCGATCTCCTGCGTCGCAACGCCGACGGAAGCTACGATTTCGTCGATCGGGCCAAATACATGATCAAGTCGGGCGGCGAGAACATCTATCCCGCCGAGATCGAGCGCGTCCTGCTCGCCGATCCGCGCGTCCGCGACGCGGTCGTCGTTCGCAAGGCCGACGCCCGATGGGGAGAGATTCCGGTCGCGTTCGTCGCGCGCGTCGACGAGACGCTGGACGCGTCGGAAATCGAGACTCTCTGCCGCCGGGCGCTCGCCGGCTACAAGCGGCCCAGAGAGATTCATTTCGTCGGCTTCGACGACTTTCCCCGCAGCACGACGGGGAAGATCCTGCGTCACGAGATGGAGAAGCGGTTGACGCGGAGCTAGTGCGCGCCGACCCGAACGCCGTCGCCGCAGGCGGGGATCGGTCCTGCGCAGGCGCGACAAACGCCGCGGCGGAGCTGGCCGGCGCGGCCGAGAGGACGAGTTGATGGCGCAAGGGGGAACGCGCCGGCGCGTGAGCAGGCTGCCGGCCGAGCGAAGAATTATCGACATCATGCTGGCGGCGCGCGCCGTCTTCACCGAAAAGGGCTACAGCGACGCGCTGATTTCCGACATCGCCGAGCGGGCGGGCGTGGTCGATGGCAGCATCTATCGATTCTTCACCAACAAGCGGGACCTGCTCGTCCGCGTCGTCGAGCACTGGTACGAGGAAATGCTGGCGCGCGACGACGAACAGTTCGGGAGCGTGCGCGGAACCTGGAATCGGATTCGATTCATCGTTCACCATCATCTCACGAGCATCCGGCGCGAACCCGCGCTCAGCCGCCTGGTGTTCCAGGAATTGCGGCCGGATCCGACCTACCGGAAGACGCGCCTGTTCCAGTTGAACCAGGCCTACACCCATCGCATCGTCGAAGTGGTGCAGGCGGCGGCCGCGCAGGGGGAACTGCGCTCGGACGTCTCCCCGACGCTGGTTCGCGACATGATCTACGGCTGCATCGAACATCGAACCTGGGCGTTCCTGCGCAACGAGGGCGATTTCGAGATCGAGAAGACCGCCGACCTGATCGCCGACATCGTCTATCACGGGCTGCTGGCGCCGGGCCGCGGACGGGACGGGGTCGACGAGGCGCTGTCCCGGATCGAGGCCGCCGCGGACCGGCTCGAGCGGATCGGGCGGCCAGGCTCGCTTCAGAGCGGATAGCCGGCGAGGATCCCGTCCTCGATCCGCTCGATATACTCGGTCATGCCGTAGCCCTGGCGGTCTTCCCAGGTGAATTTGGTGAAGCCTTCGGCGATCCTGGATTCCAGGGTCTGATCCCCCACCTTCCGGCGATTGCGCAGCGGCGCGAGCTGCAGGATCTCGCCGCGGATCGCCGCCTTTCGACGCGCGGTCCGCACGCCGATCAGCACGCGGACGGGGTCGCGCCGCTCGTTCCACTCGGTTGCAAGGTCCATGTCGGCGACCTCCTCATAGGCGCCGTCGACGAGCAGGACGCCGCGCCGGCGCGACACCCCCGCCCGGTCGGTGATCTTGAGCAGCATGAAGCCGTCGCCATTGGCGAAATTGGCGATGAACAGACGGTAGTAATAGATCGCCTGCCAATAGCGGGGACCCCAGGAATGGTCGCGCCAGCCGTGACCGTCGATCGTCCAGGACTTGTCGCCGACGGTGACTTCGCCGCGCGCGCGGCCGTGCTGATTGAAGTGTCCGAGCGAGAAGTCGCGCCCGTACAGCGTCTCGACCCCGGGGTTGACCGGTTCGCCGCCGTGCACCGGCGATTCCGCCTCGTGGATCCAGCTCACGCGGCCGGGCAGGCGCGGGGCGCGGGCGAACAGGGCCCTGGGATCGCGCAGCGCATCGGCGTCCTCGACGATCAGCAGCTCGCCCTGGTAGGTCATCGACACGCTCGTCAGAGGTTCGATGACGCGATACGACAAGCCGCCCGCCTCGAAACGGTCGTTGTCGACGATCCCGGGACGCTGGAACTGGCAGGCGATGCGGCCGTCCGGCAGATAGACGCAGACCGACAGCTCCGCATGGCCCTCATTGACCCGGTTGCCGAGCCGCATCCAGCCGCCGACCGGCGTCTTCGCGTCGAAGCCGTTCGTATAAACGCTCTCGTTGAAATTGACGGAATCGTCGGGCCGGTGGGTCGCCTCGTCTTCCCGCCGCATCAGGAAATCGTTCATCGTCGGCTCTCCGCTCATCCGAACTCAGCTCTGTTCCGACCGCACGAGCACGGTCAGGCGACCGCGCTCGACCAGGATTTCATCCTGATTGACGACCTCGAACGCGAAAATGGCCAGACTCCGACCCGGCTTCGAGGTCGCCCGCACGCTCTCGACGGTCACGCGCGCGTGGATGGCGTCGCCGAGCTTGACCGGCGCGGCGAAATCCCAGTTCAGGTTGACGAGGCCGATGACCCGTTCGCCGAGCATTCCCATGCTCGTGAACAATCCGATCGCGGTCGACATCGCCAGCGGGCCATGCGCGATCCGCACGCCCCAGGGCGACGATTTGGCGAAGTCCGCGTCGACGTGGATCGGCGTGAAATCGCCGACGAGTTCGGCGAAGGCGTCGATCTCGCGCGCGCCGATCGCGCGGGCGGGCGTCACCGCCGCGTCTCCGGCCTGAAGCGAATGGGAACCCATGGCGCGCCTCCTTCGAACTGGGCCGTCACCTCGGCCGCGCGAGCTCGATCCGCGCCAGAGCCTCGCGATGCACCTCGTCGGGACCATCGCCGATCCGCAGGAATCTTGTCTCAGCAAAGGCCTCGGCGAGGAAGAAATCCTGCGAGAGCCCGGCGCCGCCGTGCACCTGGATCGCCCGGTCGATGACGGCGCCGGCCATTGTCGGAACGACGATCTTGGCCATCGCGATCTCCGCCCGCGCCGCCTTGGCGCCGACCTCGTCCATCTTCCGGGCGGCGGCGAGCGTCAGCAGGCGCGCCTGCTCGATTTCGCAGCGCGACTGCCCGATCGCCTGGCGAACGGCCCCCATCTCGGCCAGGGCGGAGCCGAAGGCGAAACGCTTGCTGGCGCGCTCGCACAGGCACGCCAGCGCCCGTTCGGCGAGCCCGATGAACCTCATGCAATGGTGGATGCGGCCCGGTCCCAGCCGCCCCTGGGCGATCTCGAAGCCGCGCCCCTCGCCCAGGAGGATGTTGTCGAGCGGCAGGCGCACGTCCTTGAACGTCAGCTCGGCATGGCCGAGCGGCGCGTGCTCGTAGCCGTAGACGGAAAGCGCGCGCTCGACCCGGAGCCCGGGCGAATCCATCGGCGCCAGGATCATCGACTGCTGCCTGTGCCTCGGCGCCGCGGGATCGCTCTTGCCCATCACGATCGCGACCTTGCAACGCGGCGACATCGCCCCGGTGATCCACCATTTGCGCCCGTTGACGACATAGTGGTCGCCGTCGCGACGGATTTCGGTCTCGATGTTGGTCGCATCCGACGAGGCGACGCGAGGTTCGGTCATCGCAAAGCACGACCGCAGCTCGCCCTCCAGCAGCGGCTTCAGCCACCGCCGCTTCTGTTCGGGCGAGCCATAGGCCGCGAGGAGTTCGATGTTGCCGACGTCGGGCGCGCCGCAGTTGAAGATTTCAGGCGCGGCGAGGGAACGGCCGAACGTCTCGCAGAGATGGGCGTATTCGTAGTTGTTCAGGCCCTGCCCTTCCGGGCCGTGATAGAAGAGATTCCACAGCCCGCGCGCTCTCGCCTCGGCCTGCAGGGTCGCCAGCAGCGCGCGCGGCGACCATCGCTCGCGCGAATCGGAAACCGGATCGAGCAGTCGCCGTTCGTTCGGGTAGACGAATTCCTCCATGAACGCCGCGAGCGTCGATTGCAGCGATTTCACCCGTTCCGACAATTCGACGAACATTGGCTTTCCCCATGGCGCCGCGGCGCCGAGCGCGTCAACCGCCGTCCCGGCCGAGCTTGTCGCGCTTGATCACGATGCCGGCGCTCTCCCGGTCCCAGGTGTCCGGCGTCAAACCCTCCACGCGCAGCTTGACCTTCTCGATCTTCGAGGTCGGGGTGCGAGGAAGCGCGGCGACGACCCGGACGTAACGGGGAACCATGAAATGGGCCATGCGCGGCTGGAGGAACGCGATGAGTTCGGCGGGATCGAATCGCTCGCCGGGCCGGATGGCGACCACCGCGCACACCTCGTCCTCGGCGATCTCGCTCTTGACCGCGATGGCCGCCGCCTCCCGGATCGGCGGATAGGCGAGCACTTCCGATTCCACCTCGAAGGACGAAATGTTCTCGCCGCGCCGGCGGATCGCATCCTTCAGGCGATCGACGAAATAAAAATTTCCCTCCGCGTCCATCCGGAATCCGTCGCCGGTGTGAAACCAGCCGTTGCGCCAGGCGGCGGCGGTGGCCTCGGGATTGCCCGCATAGCCGTGACTGGTCGCCCACGGGCAATCGGGCCGCACGACGAGTTCGCCGACCGCGCCGACCGCAAGCTCGCAGTCGTTGTCGTCGACGATGCGGACCGCGACGCCGGGGCGCGGCCGGCCCGCGCTGCCCAGAGCGGTGGGATTGGCCGCCGATACGATCGGCATCGAAACCTCGGTCATGTTGAAATGGGTGTAGATCTGCGTCCCGAACCTCTTGTGGAACTGCGGCGCGGTCTCGTTGAGCGGGACATAGGTGCAGGTCCGCAGCGGATGGTCCCGGTCGTCCGGCGCCGCCGGCCGCTTGAGCAGGAATCCGCCCATCACGCCGAGCAGGATGGTCGTGGTGATCTCGGCGCTTCTCACCGTCGGCCAGAACGAATCCGTATCGAAGGCGTCGACCATCGCGATCGAGCCGCCGTGGATCAGCATCGCGGTCACCGGCATCACCCCGCCGGAATGGAACATCGGCAGATTGACCATGTAGCGATCGTCCCGGCCGAGGAACGGCGCGGACGCCGACATCTGATGGAGGTGGAGATAGGACGACATCACGCCCTTCGACGGCCCTGTCGTGCCCGAAGTGAAGATGATCGACTGCAGATCCCACGGCGCGAGCGGGCGCGCGAGCGGCGGCGGCGCGTCTTCGGCGCTCTCCAGCGCGCTCGCCGGCAGGACCGTCACCCCCTCGACGCGCGGCGGGGCGCCCCCGAGCGCCACGATCGCGCGCAGCCCGCCGAGGGCGATCCCGCCAAGCCGGGCGCAGAGTTCGCCATGCGCGATCATCAGCCGGGCCCCGGCGAGGCCGATCGAATGCTCGAGCAACGCGCCCCGGTACGCCGTGTTCATGGGGACGAACACCGCGCCCAGATAATTGAGGCCGAACCAGACGCGCAGACAGTCCGAATTGTTGGGAAGCCAGACCGCCACCCGCTCGCCCTGGCGCACGCCGAGCGCGAGCAGCGCATTGGCGGTGCGGATCGCGACTGCGCGCATTTCGGCGTAGGTCCATCGGCGGCCGTCCGGGAAGATCGCAAAAATCTTCTCCGGCTGCTCTCGCGCCCAGCGGTCGATCATGTAGCGCTGGACGCATTGCTCGGGCGGCGGCATGCGCGGGTCGAGATGGTACTCCACGGTCGCTCCTCCCGGTTGTCCCGCTCTGGGCCTCGTCTTCCGCAGCCGCTACGCCGGCGTCGCGCCGGGACCGCCGGCGATTTCGGCGAACAGCGGCTTCCTCGTCGTCTTCATCTCGATCGTCAGCTCGTCGTGGACATGCCGGCGCAGCAGCGCCAGCGCCGCTTCGGCGCCGCCAGCCCCGCTCGCCCACGCCATGAGATCGGCGATTTCGCCGTCGAGCCGATCGCGCTCGGCCAGCAGCGCCGCCGAACCCAGCAGCGCCAGCGCGCCGTCGGCCAGCGCTTCGGGACGCGCCGGCGCCTCGGGCGCGAGGGCGACAACGGCGCGGATCGCGCGGCGCCGATTGAGAACGGCTTCGATGATCGGCTGGCGCGCCCATTCGAGCCGGGGCGCGATGTTGTTGAGGATGTCGATGACCCCGATCGCCTGGCCGCGCGCGTAGGCGTCGGTCACGTGCGGTATCACATGCGTGCGCAGCGTCGCGATGATGCCTTCGGTCAACCGTTCCAGCGAGTTGTTCATGCGGCGCGCTCCAGGACCGATTCGAGTTGCAGCAGCATGCGCGGGAGCTGGGCCCCCATCCCCGCCATCCGCAGGTCGTTGAAGCCGCGCTTCTCGAAGCAATGACTGGCGCCCAGATGCATGACCGTGAGCTTGAACGTTCCGAACGCCTCCCAGTAGTTCAACGCCGCCGTCTCCACCGGGAATCCGGAGAGCGCCGCGTATTTCTCGCGCAACGCCTCGCGGGTCAGCAGGCGGCACATATGGAGCGAACGTCCGCGCCAGGCCTGCAGGCAGACCCAGCCGAGATCCTCCATGGGATCGCCGAGATGGACCAGCTCCCAATCGAGAATCGCGGTGATCTGGCCGTCGCGCTCGAGGAAATTTCCGATGCGATAGTCGCCGTGCACGAGCGTGATGCGCCGCGCGGCCGGCGCATGGGCGCGGAACCAGACCAGCGCCCATTCGAGCATCGGATGACGCCGGGTCGACCAGTCGCCCATCCGTTGCGCCCAGTAATCGATCTGCGCGGTCGCGGTTTGGTCCAATGCGACGGCGCCCTCGATGCCGGCGGCCGGCGTGCCGCGCCAGGCGAAGCCGTGCAGCGCCGCGAGCGCGGCGACGAATTGATCGGCGAGCGCCAGCCTCGTCGCTTCGTCGAAGGCGGCGCCGCCATCGGCGGACCAGGGAACCGGCGCCGCGCCCTTGACCCGCTCGCAGATGAAGAACGGCGCGCCGAGCGCCTCGGCGTCGTCGCAACACCAATAGGCCTTCGGCGTGGGCACGCCCGACCCCTCGAGACTCCTGAGGGCGGCGAATTCCGGCGCCGCGCGGTAGGGCGCGAATATCCCGTCGGGCGGCCCGATCCGCAGGACGAGGTCGCGTTCGACCGCGGCGCCGTTCGCAACCCATTTGGCCGCAAATCCGTAGGTCACCCAGGAAAACCCTACCGTGAAGCGCTCGAGCCGGCCGACTTCGACGACCTCGTCGACCTGCCGGCCGAGATAGGCCAGCAACCGTCGCCGAAGGGATTCGACATCCAACGAATCGAACGCGGCCAAGTGTCATCCTCGGAATTCTGTCACCGGCGGCGGCGTCCGAACGCTCCGGACTCCGCGCCGCCGGTCATGGCTCCTTGAAGTAATCCGGCTTGCCGATGGTCCATGTCTCGCCCCAGAGCTGGCTTCCCCCGTCGACGGCGAGCAGTTCGCCGGTGACGTAGGCGGCCGCGGGCCCGCCGAGATAGACGCAAGCCTCGGCGATCTCCCAGGCCGTGCCCGTGCGCATCATCGGGTTCGAGCGCGGATAGGCCGCGCGCGCCTCCGGCGAATAGACCTTCCAGCCTTCGGTCTCGATCGCGCCCGGCGCCACGCAATTGACGCGCACGCCCAGCGGCGCCCATTCGACCGCGACGGCGCGGCTCAATCCGATCACGCCGGCGCGGGCCGCGACCGTATGGGCGACGCCGTGGAGGCCGTGGCTGGTGACGACGACGACATTGACGATGCTGCCGGACTTGCCGGCGTCGCGCCAGCGCCGCGCCGCGGCCTGCATCATGAACCAGGTTCCATTGAGATTGGTGTTGACGACCGCGTTCCAGCCCTTCACCGAAAAGTCGATCGCCGCTTGCGGGAACTGCCCGCCGGCGCTGTTGATGAGGATGTCGAGCCGGTCGTGGCTCGACCATACCGCCTCGAACAGCGCCTGGACCGAGTCGGGGTCGCGAATGTCGACGACGCGCCCGCTGGCTTTCAGGCCCTGGCCGGCCAGGGCTTCGACCAGCGTGGTCAGCTTGGCTTCGTCCCTGCCCGTCGCCACGACATGCGCGCCCAGCCGCGCGAACAGCCATGCGGCGGCGCGGCCGAGCCCTCCGGCGCCGCCCGACACCACGACGACCTGGCCGTCCAGGGCGCCGGCGGCGTAGATCGTCGGCTGGCTGGCGAGCGCTTCGTCGGCGAGGCCGAATCGCGGCGCCGGTTCGGCCGCGGGCCTATCCATGGCGCTTCATGTCCCCGAGCAATTCGCCCGCAATGATCATCTTGCGCACCTCGGTCGTGCCGGCGCCGATCTCCATCAGTTTGATCGAGCGATAGAGCCTGTTGATCTCCGATTCCCAGATGTAGCCGGCGCCGCCGTGAATCTGCACCGCCTTGTCGAGCACGGCATGGCAGGAATCGGCGGCGTGCATCACGGAGGCGGCGGTCAGCATGTGGATTTCGCCGCGCCCGCCCGCGCCGGCCTCGAGCGCCGAGGCGGCGGCGAGGGCGCGATAGGTGAACGTGCGGGTGGTCTCCACCAGCACATACATTTCCGCGAGCATCGACTGGATCATCTGGAACGACCCGATCGGCTTGCCGAACTGCTCGCGGGTCGTGGCGTGGTCGAGCGAGAGTTGCAGCGCGCGTTCGGCCACGCCGAGGCAGAGCGGAGAAATCATCGCCCGTTCGAGATCCAGCCCGCTCATGACGATTGCGACGCCCCGGTTCTCCTCGCCGAGGAGATTTTCCGCGGGAACGCGGCAGTCCTCGAACAACAATTCGCCGGTCTGGCTGCCGCGGTAGCCCATCTTCTCGAGCTTCTGCGCGACCTTGAATCCGGGAAAGCCCTTCTCGACGATGAAGGCGGAAATGCCGTGCGGGCCTTTCTCCTTGTCCGTCTTGGCGTAGACCAGCAGCGTATCGGCGACGGGGCCGTTGGTGATGTAGATCTTGCCGCCGGTGAGGACATAGTGGTCGCCGTCGCGGCGCGCGGTGGTGCGCATCGATCCGAGCGCGTCCGAGCCCGCCCCCGGCTCGGTCAATCCGAGCGCGCCGATCCTGCGCCCGGCGCAGAGATCGGGGAGATACTTTCGACGCTGGCGCTCGTCGCCGTTGCGATAGATGTTGTTGGCGCACAGATTGTCGTGGGCCACCCACGAAAGCGCCAGCGCGTGGTTCCAGCGGGCGAAGGCCTGCAGCACCAGACCGGCGGCGAGCAGATCGAGGCCGGCCCCGCCATAGGCCTCCGGGATCGTGGCGCCGAAATAGCCGCTGGCGCCGATCTTGGCGAAGGCGCCCTCCGGCCACCATTCCTCGGCGTCCATGCGCGCCGACAGCCCGTAGAGTTCGTTGCGCGCGAACCGGTCGGCCTGTTCGAGAATGGCGCGGCGATCCGGATCGAGGTCGAAATCAACCGGCCTGTTGTCGCCGGCCGGCGCCGCGGCGAGGGGACTTCCCTGCCCTTCCATCTGCGCTCGCGCCCTCCCTGACGATTCGATGCCGAGCTGGCGGCGCCTCGGCGCCGGCTGCTGATTCATCGGTCTCTAGTGAACGCATTTCATCACTGCTTTGACGGGACCTGTCAACTCGAGACCCGCCATCCCAGCGGAGAAACGAGCGCCGGCTTTCGATCGCCGCGGCCGTCCGGGAAGGCTCCGCGGCCGCGGCGGCGAGGAGTTGACAGACTTGATGAATTGAAATCATTTGTTCCCGCGCCAGCGTCGGAACAGACGATCCGCGACCAGGGATGAAACGTTGACCCATCCGATCACCCTCGCGAGGAAGAACGACGCCCAGGTCATTTCGATCGATCGCGCAGAGCGCCGCAACGCGCTCAACGAGGCGGTCGCCGAAGGAATAATCGCGGGCCTGGACGAGGCGGAGGCGGATCGCTCGATCCGCGCGGTCGTGCTGACCGGCGCCGGCGATCAGGCCTTTTGCGCGGGCGGCGACATGCGGCTGGCTGCGGACGGAACGCCGTTCACCATCGACGTCGCCGACCCGCGCCACTACGTCGCCCGGCTGCTGCGCCGCATGGACGCCTGCCGGCTCCCGCTGATCGCGCGCGTCAACGGCCATGCGCTGGGCGGCGGGTTCGGGCTGCTCTGCGCCTGCGATCTCGCCGTGGCCCGCGACGATGCGCTGCTGGGCGTCAGCGAGGTCAAGATCGGCCTGTTTCCGATGATGATCCTGCCCTATCTGCTGCGCGTCGCGCCGTACCGGCTGTTGATGGAAATGTGCCTGACCGGCGAGCCGCTCACCGGCGCCGAGGCGGCGAGCGCCCGGTTGGTCAATTTCGCGACCCCGGCGGCTGAACTCGACGCCAAGGTCGACTGGCTGGTCGAGCGCGTCGTCACCAAATCGCCAACCGGCATCCGCCTCGGCAAGCAGGCGCTGTCCAAGATTCGCGAAATGTCGACCGACGCCGCGCTCGAATACGCCCAGTTCATGCTCGCCACCATGGTGCGCACGCAGGACGCCCGCGAGGGCTTCGCCGCCTTCGCCGAGAAGCGGGCGCCGCGCTGGACGGGCGCGTGAGCCGGCGATGAGCGAGGTCGCGCCCCTCGTCGGCGAAGCGGCGCCGCCGATGCCGTTTCGCAAGATCCTGATCGCCAACAGGGGCGAGATCGTCTGCCGCATCGTCCGCACGCTGCGCGAAATGGGAATTGGCTCGGTGGCGATCCACCACGCCGTCGAAGCCCGCGCCAGGCACGTGCGCGTCGCCGATGAGGCCGTGCAGATATTCGGCCAAACCCCGATCGCCGCCCATCTCGACGGCCCGCAGATCATCGAGGCCGCGCGCGCGATCGGAGCCGACGCCATCCATCCCGGCTATGGCTTCCTTTCGGAGAACGCCGGTTTCGCCCGAGCGGTCGCCGAGGCCGGCCTGACCTTCATCGGCCCCGACGCCGAGACGATCGCCCTGATGGGCGACAAGATTTCGGCGCGCGAATTCGCGCAGGCGCAGGGCGCGCCGGTCGTCCCGTCGGTCGCTTTCTCCGGCGACTTCGATTCCTTCGCCGCCGAGGCGGCGAAGATCGGCTTTCCGCTCATCATCAAGTCGGCGGCGGGCGGCGGCGGCAAGGGCATGAACATCGTGCGCGCCGCGCCTGACCTGCGCGAAGCCGCCCGGATCGCCGCGAGCGAGGCGCATCGCTATTTCGGCGACGGCAGGATCTACGCGGAGGCCTATCTCGACCGCCCGCGCCATATCGAGGTTCAGGTGTTCGGCGACGGCCGTGGCGACGCGGTCCACCTGTTCGAGCGGGAATGCTCGGTGCAACGACGCTTCCAGAAGATCATCGAGGAGGCGCCCGCGCCCAATCTCCCGGCTGCGCTGCGCGACCGGATCTGCGACGTCGCGGTCGGGATCGCAGCGGCGGCCAGATACCGCAACGCGGGCACGGTCGAATTCATCCTCGGCGCCGACGGCCGGTTCTTCTTTCTCGAAATGAACACCCGTCTGCAGGTCGAGCACCCCGTGACCGAGATGATCACCGGCCTCGACCTGGTGCGTGCGCAGATCGAGATCGCGGCGGGCCGCGGCCTGCCGTTCTCGCAGGAGCTGATCTCGGCGACCGGGCACGCGATCGAATGCCGCATCTGCGCCGAGAACCCGGAGCAGGGCTTCATGCCGGAGACCGGAATCGTCCAGTATCTCGGCGTTCCCGACGCGCCCCATGTCCGGTTCGAGCACGCGCTCGAAGCCGGCCAGCGGATCGGGACCGATTTCGATCCGATGCTCGCCAAACTGGTGGCGTTCGGCCGCGATCGCGCCGAGGCGATCGCGCGGTCGATCGCCGCGCTCGAGGATCTCGCCATTCTCGGCGTGCGGACGAATGGCGAGTATCTCGCGCGCATCCTCGCCCATCCCGCCTTCGCCGCCGGCGCCTTGCACACCGGCTTCGTCTCGCAATTCGCCGCCGATCTCGCGCCGCGCGCGGTCGATCCGGCGACGCTCGACCGCGTGGTCATCGCCGCCGCGCTCGGCTTCCACGAATTCCGCGACGAAGCCTTCGGGGTCCCCGAGCCGCACGCCGCGATCGGCCGCTGGAGAAACTGACCATGGTCTTCAAGCTGACGGTCGACGGGCGTCCTCACGAGATCGAGATCCTGCGTCGCCGGCCGCATCTCGTCGTCAGCGTGGACGGACGCGAGCATGAAATCGCCGTCGTCGGCAGCCCGGACGACGGCCGCCAGACGGTCGAGAGCGCCGGCTTCGGCTTTCATTTCACGCGCGCCCATATCGGCGATCGTCAGATCGTCCGGCTCGGCGGCGTGAATTTCGAGACGAGCATCCTCGATCCCGCCGCCGGCGACGAAATCGCCGGCGCGGGGCGCGACGACGTCAAGGCGCCGATGCCGGGCGCGGTCGTGTCGGTGCACAAGGCGGCGGGCGAGGCGGTCGGCCGCGGCGAGACGATCGTGACCATAGAAAGCATGAAACTGCAGATGGCCCTGGTCGCGCCGCGCGACGGCGTCATCGAGACGGTCGTCCGCGCGGCAGGAGAGAGATTCGAGAAGGACGAAGTGATCGCGCGGCTCGAACCGCTCGGCCGGGAGGGTTGAGCCATGCGCCGCTTGCGATCGACGATCAATACCTCAAGCGCAGAGTTTCGCCGCAACGCCGCCCATAACAGGGAGATGGTCGCCCGGTTCCGCGAGAAACAGGAGGCGGCCAGGAACGTGCGGCCGCAGCGCGATCTCGATCGTCTGAGGACCCAGAACAAGATGCGGCCGCGCGAACGCATCGAGCGGCTGCTCGATTCCGGCACGCCGTTTCTCGAGTTGTCGTCGCTCGCGGCGAACATGGCCTATGGCGGCGACTCGCCCTCGGCGAGCTGCATCACTGGAATCGGCGTGGTTTCCGGCAAGGAGGTGATGATCCATGCCGACGATTCGACCGTCAAGGGCGGCGCCTGGTACCCGCTGACGGCCAAGAAGATCGTGCGCGCGCTCGACATCGCGATGGAGAACCGGCTGCCGGTCGTTCACATCTGCGATTCGGCGGGCGGCTTTCTTCCCCTGCAGTCGGAGGTGTTCCCCGACCGCTACATGGCGGGGCGCATTTTCCGCAATCAATCGATCCTGTCGAAGATGGGCGTCAAGCAGCTGGCGCTGGTGTTCGGCCATTGCACCGCCGGCGGCGCCTATGTCCCCGCGCTGTCCGACTACAACATCATCGTGCGCGGCGCCGGCGCCGTTTTCCTCGGCGGCCCGCCGCTCGTGCGCGCGGCCACCGGAGAGGACGTCACGGTCGAGGAGCTGGGCGGCGCGGCGATGCACACCAGCGTGTCCGGCGTGTGCGACTATCCCGCGGGATCCGAGGACGAGGCGATCCACATCGGCCGCGAAATCGTCGCGCAATGGACCGGACCGAGGAAATGGGCCGGGCGGAGCGACGCGCCGGAAGACCCGGCCTACGATCCCGAGGAGATCTACGGCATCCTGCCCGACGACATCAAGAAGCAGTTCGACATGCGCGAGATCATCGCGCGGATGGTCGACGGCAGCCGCTTCCACGAATACCAGCCGAGCTACGGGGCGACGCTGGTGTGCGGCTTCGCCAACATCTGGGGGTTCAAGGTCGGCATACTCGCCAACAACGGCGTCCTGTTCAGCGATTCCGCGCTCAAGGGCGCCCATTTCATCGAATTGTGCAACCAGAACGAAACGCCGCTGGTCTTCCTGCAGAACATCACCGGCTACATGGTCGGGCGCGAATATGAGCGCAAGGGGATCACCAAGGACGGCGCGAAGATGATCATGGCGCAGAGCTGCAGCCGCGTGCCGAAATTCACCGTCATGTGCAACGGATCGTTCGGCGCCGGCAATTACGGCATGTGCGGCAGGGCGTTCGACGGCCGCTTCCTGTTCGCCTGGCCGAACCATCAGATCGGCGTGATGGGCGGCGACCAGGCCGCCAATACGTTGGCCGAGGTCAAGATCAACCAGATGAAGCGCAACAGCGGCGTCGTCGATCAGGGCGAGATCGACCGGCTCTGGGACGAGACGCGCAAGGCCTATCTGGAGCAGCTCTCGGCCTATTACTCGACCTCCGAGCTGTGGGACGACGGGATCATCGATCCTCTCGACACCCGCAACGCGCTCGGCGTCGCCATTTCCGCGTCGCTCAACGCGCCGCTCGGGGATTCCGGCTACGGCGTGTTTCGGTTCTAGCAATGCGCGCGCCGATCCGCTTCTATCTCGATTTCGCCTCGCCATACGCCTGGTTCGCGCTCGACGCGGTCGAGAGACTGGCGCGCGAGCGCGAACGCGCGCTGGAGTGGCGGCCGATCCTGGTCTGGGCGATCCTGAAGGCGGTGGGCGCGCCCCCGCCGATGGCGGTCCCGGCCCGGCGCGACTATGTCCTCGCCGATATCGCGCGATCGGCGGCCTATTATGGCGTCCCCTACCGGCCGCCGGCCCGGTTTCCCCTGTCCTCCCATCTGGCCGCCCGCGCCTATCACGCCATCGCCGCACGCGACGAGTCGCGGGCGCGAGCGTTCGGGCGGCAGGTCTTCGCGGCGTTCTTCGTCGACGGCGAGGACATTTCGCGCGACGATGTCGTGCGCGGCATCGCCGCGCGGAGCGGCGTGCGCGGCGACGACGCCGACGAGGCGATGAACGGACCGCTGGGCAGGGCGCGCCTCGCGGCGGCGATCGAGGCCGCGATCGCCGACGAGGTCATCGGCTCGCCGTTCTTCCTGGTCGACGGCGAGCGCTTCTTCGGGGCGGATCGGGTCGCCCAGCTCGCGTGGCGGCTGACCGGGCGGCCGCGACCGGACCTCGATCCGTTCGCGCCGGCTTCGCCGCGTTGACAGGGAAGGACCCGAAGCATGGAGCGTTACGAGGATATTTCCTTCGCCGCCGATCGCGGGGTCGCGCGCATGGTCGTCGAGCGCCCGGCGCGGCTCAACGCCTACCGCAACCAGACCGCGGACGAACTGCTCGACGCCCTCCGGCGCGCCGAGGACGACGAGTCCGTGCGCGTCGTCATCCTGACCGGCGCGGGTCGCGCGTTCGGCGCCGGCTACGACCTGTCGACGCTCGATCCCGACACGACACCCGCCCTCGACGCGGTCCTCGAGCGGCATTTCAACCCGCTGATTCGCCAGATGCGGCGCTCGCGGCTGCCGATCATCTCCCAGGTGAACGGTCCGTGCGCGGGCGCCGCGGTCGGCGTCGCGCTCGCCGGCGACCTCATCGTCGCCGGGCGGTCGGCCTATTTCTTGGAACCTTTCGTCGGCATCGCGCTGGTTCCGGACGCCGGCAACACGCTGTTCGCGCCGCGCATGGTCGGTCGTGCGCGCGCCGCGCCGATGATGATGCTCGGGGAGCGGATCGGCGCGGAAGAGGCGCTGTCCTGGGGCTTGATCTGGCGGGTCGTCGACGATTCGGCGCTGGCGGACGAAGTGAACGGGATCGCCGCCCAGCTGCTGACCCGAGCCCCCGCCGCGCTCGCGGCCACCAAGCGGCTGATCGTCGCGGCCACCGACTTCCAGATGGACGCGCAGCTCGATCTCGAACGCGACCTTCAGGGCGCCGCGGGCCGAACCCCGGAGATGAAGACGGCCATCGCCAGTTTTTTCGCGACGCGCGGCAAACCGGCCTGATCCGCGGGCTCCACGCCCTCGTCCTCGATAGCCGGGCGCGAGGCGCGGGCGCTTGCGCGCGCCGTCGCGACCGCCCCGGGTGGCGCGTCCCCCGATCCGGCGCCGGATGGATTTCGGCCGCGCGCCCGGGAAATAAAACGGCGATCCCCGCGAAAGCGGGGGCGAGCCGAGCAGACTTCATTAACGGGTTCCGCCGCAACATCATGGAATATCAGGCAATTGCGCAGCGACCGTTGCCGCCCTTCGCCGCGCTCTTCTCCGCCGTCGAGGTCGACATGCCGCGCATTCCCCTCAGATTCTGGCCGCAGTCGAAGCCGGTGCCCGACGCCGTATTCGTCGAACAGGTCGCCATTCTGTTCGGCAACCTCGAACCGGTGGTCGCGCTCGGCGTCGTCATCACGGCGATCGGCGGCGTCATCGCTGCGGCCAAGGACGACGCCGTCGCCCTGCTGCTGACGATCAGCTGCGGGCTCGTCACCCTCATCCGGGTCGCGTCGATCCTGGCGTATCGCCGTCGCGTCGCTGTCTCGCCGCTGCCGGCCGATCAGGCGCGGGTCTGGGAGCGCCGCTACGCGGTCGGGAGTCTCGCGCTGGCGGCCGCGCTCGGTGCGCTGAGCGCGCGCGCCAGCGTGATGGACGATCCGCTCGTCGGCATGATGACCATGGCGCTGATCTTCGGCTACACCTCGGGAATGGTGGCGCGCATTTCGATCCGTCCGGCGATCTGCCTCGCCAGCCTCATCCTCTCGACCGCGCCGACCGTCATCGCCTTCGGCGCGCATGTCGGCGCCGCGGGCGGCTATCCGCCCGCAGCGGTCTTCGCGACGCAGGCCTTCCTCATCGCCGCCTTCGGCGCCGCCAGCCTCGGCGCGGTCGAACACGTCCACGCGATGACCCTGCAGCAATTGCTCGCCAAGCGCGAACTCGCCCTGCTGGCGGGGCGCGACACCCTGACCGGCCTGCCCAATCGCTCCCTGCTGCGCGCCCGCTTCGCGGAGGCTGTCGCGCGCACCGCACATGCCGGGGATATTCTGGCGATCCATTGCCTCGACCTCGATCAGTTCAAGGCCGTCAACGACCGGTACGGGCATCCCACCGGCGACGCGTTGCTGCAGGCCGTTTCGGAGCGGCTGGCGCGCGCGTTGCGGACGGACGACACGGTGGCGCGGCTCGGCGGCGATGAGTTCGTCGTGATCCAGTCCGGCATCCACGACGCCGAGCAGGCGCGCCTGCTCGCCGAGCGCATCATCCAATCGGTCGCCGCGCGCTACCAGATCGACGGCCATGAGGTGGAAATCGGGGTCAGCGTCGGCGTCGCCCTGGCGCCGCGCGATGGGATCGACCTCGATCAGCTGAGCTCGCGCGCCGACGCGGCGCTCTATCGGGCCAAGCGCGGAGGCCGCGGCGTCGTGTTCTGGGGCGAGGCGCCGGGCCCCGAGGCGATCGCGGCGGGCGTATTCGACCGCGCGGCCGAGAGCAGCCCGGTCTGACGCAAATCCTCTCGCGCACCCCGGATCGACCCGGCGCAGGCGCAGTTCGGCGCTCCGCCGCGGCCGGACGCCGCCGCGGCGGCGTCGCCAGAGCGTGACGACGCGCGGCCACGGGTTCTCGACGAAGCGGGCGGGCTGCGCGAGAGGACGCACGCGGCGCGCGCCACGGCCTATTGTCCTTGCCCAGGCGGCTTGGCGTCGTCGGGGGCGATATCCGTGAACAGGTCGCGCCGGGGCGTGTCGAGCACGCCGGCGAGGATGACCTGGACGTTGGCGGGCGCCGGCTCCTTGCCGGAAATCCAGGCGGTGAACTGGTCGCTCTCCACGCCCAGCAGCCGGCTGACATGGGCCGGATCGCGGTTGGCCGCCCGGAACGCGTCGCGAAGATCGCTGCGCGCCCATCTGGGCGGCTCGGCCGCGGGGTCGGGCGCGAAGAACCGGGCCCCTTGCGCCTGCACGCTGACGATCGCGTTCTCCGACATCAGCCCCGATATGATTGCCAGGAACGAAACGAAATAGGGATTGATCGGCGCGTCGCCGCCGAGCCGCGACGCGTCGGCGATCACCGGAACGCCCGCCTTGGCGACGATGAAGATGACGAGCGCCGTGATCGCGCCGACCGCGAGGCGCAGGAAATAGGCGCCGATGCGCTCGACCCGACCGAACTTGAACAGCGCGTGAGTCATCTGCAGCGCGCTGCCGAGCACGCCCATCGATATGACGAGCGCGAGCGTGAGGATGTCGGGCGGCATGACGATCAACGAATTGATGAGCGAGCCTGGAAACCTTCCGGTATAGAGTTCGAACAGCGCGTTTTCGACCCGCGCCCGGGTCGGTTCGTCGATCGGCTTGCTGCTGAGCTGGGTCGAGAACAGGGCGTCGAGCGAGGCCTGCGAGGACGCCAGGCTGTCGCGCAGCGCCGTGACCCTGTCCTTGGTGTCCTTGAGCCTTTCCCGGACCTTGATGCGTCGTTCATCCATCGTCTTGTAGGGCCCGCCCAGCTTGACGATGTCGTCGATCGGCTGCTGCAGTTCCGGATGGGCCTTGACCAGCGCGTCCTTGATGAGGTCGATGCGGACCAGGCGCTCGACCGGCCCCTCGGCGCCCATGGCCTGGGCGAGCGGCGCGTCGAAGGCTGCGACGCCGGCGATGAAAGCGCCCAGATTCGCGTCGAGCAGCGTCCGCGCCGGCTTGTACTCCGCATCGAACGCGACATTGTCGGCCTCCGCGAGGCCGTTCAGGCGCTCCGCTTCGGCGAGATCAGCCGAATGCGACTGGATCTGACTGCGGATTTCGCTCCATTGTTTCCGGATGTCGTCGAGCTTCCAGATGCTGAGATTGACGCCGTCGATGGCGATGGTCGACATGCGCGCCTGCGTCAAAGTGCACGACAGGACCAGCACGCAGAGCAGGCCGACCCCGAGCGTCAGGGTGATCAGCGCCGTGCTGATCGCCCATTCCCCGAGATTTTCGGGCTGGCCCGGCCCGTCGTTCGCCTCGACGCTCGCTGTGCTCGACATGTTCCCCCCGGTCGCAACCGCCGTCCGCCCGCCTTCCGCCGACCATCGTCGCGCCAGCCTGGCTTCGTCCGGCCGCGTCCGACTTGCCGCGGGGCTGCCGGGATTTCAATCTAGACCGGATTCAGCAGCCGTGTCGCGTGATTTTCCATGGGAAATCCGCTCGCCCGCAGCCCCCCGCTGAGCCGCGTCTGCCTCAGCCCCCGATGTTGAAGCTCGCCAGCGCCGCCATGTTGACGATGTCGGAATCCATCGCGCCCAGCGCGACGATCTGCACGGGCTTCTCGAGCCCGACGATCAGCGGGCCGATCACAGTGGCGCCGCCGAGCTCCTGCAGCATCTTGGTCGAGATCGAGGCGGAGTGGAAGGCCGGCATGATGAGCACGTTGGCGGTGTCGGTGAGCCGGCAGAACGGGTAGGACGCCATCGTTTCCTTGTTGAGCGCGACGTCGGCGGCCATTTCGCCGTCATATTCGAAGTCGACGCGCTGGGAATCGAGGATCCGCACGGCCTCCTGGACGTGGCGGGTCCGCTCGCCGGGGGGATGGCCGAAGCTCGAAAAGGCGAGCAGCGCGACGCGCGGCTCGTAGCCGAGCCGGCGCGCGACTCCCGCCGCCTCGATCGCGATCTGGGCGAGATCCTCGGCGTTCGGCATTTCCATGATCGCGGTGTCGGCGACGACGACCGGACGGCCGCGCGAGAGCACGAGCGAGACGCCGATCACGCGATGGCCCGGCTTGTGGTCGATGACCCGGCGCACCTCTTCGAGCGCGATCGAGGAATTGCGGGTGACGCCGGTCACCATCGCGTCGGCGTCGCCCTGGGCGACCATGGCGGCGGCGAAATAATTGCGGTCCTGGTTGATGAGCCGCTGGCAGTCGCGGAACAGGAAGCCGCGCCGCTGCAGCCGCTCGTAGAGGAACTGCGCGTAGACGGCGTTGCGAAGGGAAAGCCGGGCGTTGTGGATTTCGATGCCCTTGTCGGCGAGATCGAAGCCGGCGGCCGCCGCGACCTGGCGCACGCGCTCCTCGCGCCCGACCAGGATCGCCGAACCCAGGCCCTGGTTGACGAAGGAATGGGCGGCGCGGATGACCTGCTCCTCCTCGCCCTCGGCGAACACGACGCGCTTGGGCGAGCGGCGCACCCGCTCGAAAATGCGCTGCAGCGCGCCGGCGATCGGGTCGCGCCGCGCCGACAGCGCCGCCCGATAGGCGTCCATGTCGACGATCGGCCGGCGCGCGACGCCCGAATCCATCGCGGCCTTGGCGACCGCCGCCGGAATGACCGTGATCAGCCGGGGATCGAACGGGACGGGGATGATGTAGTCGCGTCCGAACCGCGGCCGCGCGCCCTGGTAGGCGGCGGCGACCTCGTCGGGCACGTCCTCGCGCGCGAGGTCGGCGAGCGCATGGGCGGCGGCGATCTTCATCTCCATGTTGATCGTCTTGGCGCGCACGTCGAGCGCGCCGCGGAATATGTAGGGAAAGCCGAGGACGTTGTTGACCTGGTTGGGATAGTCCGACCGGCCGGTGGCGATGATGACGTCGGCGCGCACCTCATGGGCGTCCTCCGGCGTGATCTCGGGATCGGGATTGGCCATGGCGAAAATGATCGGATCGGGCGCCATCGAGCGCACCATGTCGGGGGTCAGCGCGCCCTTGGCCGACAGGCCGAAGAAAATGTCGGCCCTCGCCATCGCCTGCTCCAGCGTGCGCAGCGGCGTGTCGACGGCATGGGCCGACTTCCACTGGTTCATGCCGTCGGCGCGGCCGCGCCAGACGACGCCCTTGGTGTCGCAGAGGATGACGTTGTTCGGCTCGA
>JBEKEI010000033.1:0-31338 GCA_050013915.1 Roseiarcus sp. | reverse complement strand
TTCCCGATGGCGGGAGGGAGGAGCTGGTGATCAAACTTGGGGAACTTGTCATGATCCTGGATTTGCACCGCCAAGGCCTATCGGTCTCCGCGATCGCGCGGCGACTTGGCATCGACCGAAAGACCATCAGAGTTTATATCGCCAAGGGGCTGGAGCCGCCGGTCTACAAAACGCGGACGCCCGCTCCGGGGATGGTTGATCCCTTCGAACCCTATTTGCTCGAGCGCCTGAAGGCCTATGCCGACCTAACCGCCGTGCGGCTTTGGAGGGAGATCAAGGAGCGCGGCTTTGCCGGCGGCTATAGCGCGGTGCGAGATCGCGTGCGCGATCTTCGACCAACACCCAGCGCCGGATTCGAAGTTCGCTTCGAGACGCCGCCCGGCGAGCAGGCGCAGGTCGATTTCGCCCGTTTCGAAGTCGAGTTCATCGACGAGCCAGGCGTCAAACGCATCGTCTGGCTGTTCTCGATGGTGTTGGGCTATTCCCGGCTGATCTGGGCCCGCTTCGTCGTTCATCAGGATCTGCAAAGCGTCCTACGTTGCCACATCGCCGCCCTCGAGGCGATCGGCGGCGCTCCCCGCGAGATCCTCTACGATCGCATGAAGACCGCCGTCATCGGCGAGGAGCCCGAAGGGCTCGTCGTCTACAATCGCGCGCTTGTCGATCTGGCGCGCCATTACGGCTTCCAGCCCCGCGCTTGCCGGCCATATCGCCCGAAAACGAAGGGCAAAGTCGAACGTCCGTTCCGGTATATCCGCGAGGACTTCTTCCTCGGCAGCGTCTTCCGCAATCTCGACGACCTGAACGGCCAACTCCGCCATTGGCTGGAAACAGTCGCCAACGCGCGCGCGCACGCCACGACCCATCGCGTCGTCAACGAGGCCTTCGCCGAAGAGAGGATCGCGCTGAAGTCTCTGCCTTTGGCGCCGTATCAGACGGTGCTCAAGTTGGAGCGGCGCGCCTCGCACGAAGGCATGATCAGCGTCGGCGGCAATCTCTACAGCGTGCCGGACACGACGCGGCGGCGGGTCTTCGACGTCCACGTCCTGGCGGACGCAATCCGCATCTTCGAGGACGGCGCGCTCGTGGCCTGCCACGCGCCGCTGGAGGGGCGCGGCGAGAGAAGGCTGGATCCGACCCACCGAAGATCCCCCGCCGCCTCTCGCCGGCGCCCGCATGACCCGGAGCCGGTCGTCCTCGCGCGCGCCGGCGATCGCGTCGCCCGCCGCTCGCTCGACTTCTATGAAGCGGTCGGGCGCCGGCTAGCCGCCCAGGGAGGCGTCCGATGAGTGCGCCGACCGTGATCGATCGCGTCAAGCGCAACCTCGTCGGCCTTAAGATGCCGCGAGCCCTGGAGATCCTCGACATTACGCTGCGCGGCATCGAGCGCGGCGAAACCACCGCTCTGGAGGCCCTCGACGCCTTGCTCACCGAGGAACTCACGTTGCGGGAGAACCGTCGTGTCAAAATGGCGCTACAGATGGCCAAGCTGTCGGCCATCAAGACGCTTGCGGGATTCGACTTCTCCTTCCAGCCCTCGCTCGACAGAAACCGCGTCATGGCGCTCGCCCAATTGCAGTTCATCGACCGCGCCGAGTCCGTTCATCTGATAGGTCCGCCTGGCACGGGGAAAACCCATCTCAGCCTGGCCCTCGGCGTCGAGGCGGTGAAGGCGGGTCGCAGCGTCTACTTCAGCTCGCTCGCCGACGTCGTCGCCTCGCTCGCCGGGGCCGAACGCGAGGGCGCCCTGCGCGAGAGAATCCGCTACTTCTGCCGCTTCGCGCTCCTCATCGTCGATGAGATCGGCTACCTCCCGGTCATTCCTGGCGGCGGCAATCTCTTCTTCCAACTCGTCAACGCCCGATACGAGAAGGGCGCCATGATCCTCACCTCAAACCGCGGCTTTGCCGAATGGGGCGATATTTTCGGCGATCCCGTGGTCGCCACCGCGCTTCTCGATCGCCTTCTTCATCACGCCGTCGTCCTGCAAATCGAGGGCTCCAGCTATCGCTTGCGAGAACATGCCGATCTCTTGCCCGAGCACATCAGAACCAAGGCCAATCTTCAGGCCATCCCCATCCCACCAACCCTCAAGCGGCGCGGTCGGCCGCCAAAAAACGGAGACGCCGATCAAGCCTACGGTTGATCGCCAACCCGCCAAACTGGGGAATTTTCGGGCGCCACATCTGGGGAAATTTGCGGCGCCATTGACACATCTGAAAGAATTTGCAGATAGTGGCCTACCCTTTCCGAAAAACCTTCCGCTAGGACGATTGATTGCGCCGGCTAATCGGATAATTTCAAACCGCTCTAGATCGCCTCAAGCCATTTCCAACACGAATTAGACGGCGCCCTTCACAGCAAGACCCATGCATCAGGTAGTCTCATCTTCAGAAGCGGATCCATTTCTGAATCGGCGCAATCTCGCGTTAAAGTGGAGCCCTATATCCGATAGGATGGACGATCGTTCTGCACGGAGCGTCACCATATCTGAGCGCACGGTCCAAGTTCCGAGCGTGCGTTTGAAGGCGAGCGCGGGCCGCTCGATTAGGAACCAAGAGAGCGCCGCGGCGACGGCCGCGCACAAGTAGATGAGAGGCCAGAGCCAAACGCTGTCGTGCAGGCCCAGGCCGATCATCACGAAGATGATCGGCATGTGATAGAGATACAGTCCATAGGAAAGATCGACGCCACGCAAGGGCGCTGCGAGGCGACGACAGCTGTGTGCGAACGAGAGCACAGTTCCCGCCAGCAATACAGCCTTGAGCGCAACTAATGGTGTTGCTCTGGCGAGATCTACCGTCGGCGACCCGATACCGTAGACGTCGATCATCGCGAATACAAGATATGCGCTCAACCAAGACGCGAACCGGTCCTCGAAAACGAACGCGAGACGATCCCAGTTGAGATAAGCCCCAGCTCCGAGCAAAAATACCCAGAGATAAGGCAGGGGGCCATAGGCGAGAAAATAGTTGCTGAGCGCGTTAGGGGTGGCCTTCAGAGCGTGCGCCGTGAACGCCGAAGCCCCGATCGAGCCGACCGCGGCGAGGACAATGACGGTGTTGAGCAAACAGCGGCGTTCGCGGACCGCTCGCGAAAACAACACCGGGACAAGGACATAGAATCCAAGTTCGACGTTGATCGTCCAGCACACGCCGCTCGGGTATCCGTGGCTGAAGAAATGACCAGGCGAATGGTCGTAGCCGAAATTCGAAAGAAGATAGCCGTAGACTTCTGAGCCGAATACGAATTGCCCCAATTGGTATTCAAAAAAGGCCGGCGAGACCATCGCCGCAGTCATTGAACCCGTAGCCGTCAGGAGCACGAGAATGACGAGGATATTCGCCCACAATCCGGGGTAAATCCGCAACGCGCGATTGACGGCATAGCGGCCGAGACGCCTGTCATTTTGGACAAAGGATCGCGTGACGAGAAAGCCGCTCACGACGAAAAATATCGGCACGCCGGGGAACATGTCGACGAGCCCCTCAATCGCCGACAATTGGGGAATGTGTAGCCAGATGATGGAGTGATTGTACATCACCTGCGCCGCAGCGATGAGACGGATCAGGTCGAAATTATTGAAACGCGATAGGTCTTTCACAGGATTTTCCCAAAATTTTTAGGCGCGATATGACGCAACCCCGAGCCTCGCTCTTGACCGCGAATTTCTATTTATCGCGGTGGTCTTCGCTTAGAGCCTGACTCGAAATTAGGCTGGGGCGATTTTGGCCCTCGCCAATCTTCGCATGATGAGGAAGGCGAGGGCCAGCTGCAGCCATGCGAGCGCCGATTCGATCGTCGCTTCGAAGTCCTTCGACAGGCGTCGCGCCCGGTTGATCCAGCCGAGCGTCCGCTCCACGAACGCCTGTACGATGTTGCCAACTCGCGGTGTCGTCGGTGGGCGTAGTCACGGGCGGGTCCCCTGGAGGCGGGACGCGGAAGACGATCTCGATGCGGTTTTCATCGATTTCGATGCGGCGCACGAGAGCGCGGATGATCTCCTGCATGCTGACGCGATCGAGGCCATCGAGACGATGGCTGACCTTGGCCGAGAAGTCCTCCAGACGGCTGATGACGAGCGAAAGGTCGCGCTCCGCCTCAATGGCGTCACACGCGGCCCGATGCCGATCCTGGAGTTGGGAAAGACGCTGTTTCAGGCCCGCAACGCGCGGCTCGAACTCGGCCCTATCGATGAGACCCTCCGCGTAGCTGTCGATCAATCGACCGACGCCGCGTCGCATCGTCGCCATCTGCTGATCTAGGCGGATGATCTCGTCCGGCATCGCGGCGCCCTCACGCGCCAGGCCGATACGTCGGCGATATTCGTCCGCGACACGATCGGGCTCCTCCAAGAGAGAACTCACTTGGCTCCAAACGACTTGCTCCAACTGGTCGCCGCGCACGGGGCCATTATGGCATACCGCCTGGTCATTGAAACGGTAGCCGTCCGCGCCCGTGCAACGATAATAACGCAAGATATTTGCCGGGTCATATGTGCGTGAACGCGGCGCCATCTTGCCATAGTAGGCATAGCCGCACCGCTGACAAACGGTGAGGCCTTGCAGCAGCCAGCGCGGCCCGGGCTTGCGATCTCGTTTGCGGCTCCGGTTTTCATCGAGTTGGCTCCGAGCCGCTTCGAAAATCGCGTTATCGATCAAGGCGGGAACAGGAATCTCGATCCATTCGTCGCGTGGCGCCGGGACGCGAGAGGTCGCTCGCGGCGATGGTTTCAGATGTCCCCGAATCGGTCGCAGGCGAGGCCGCGGCTCCAGAAAGTGGGCGCGTCCGAACGCGGCGCGCCCCGCATATGCCGGATTGCACAACATTCCTCGGATCGTCGAAGCATACCAGTAGGTCAAGCCATGCCGGGTCCGACAGCCCATTTGATGCAATCGCCGACACGCTTCGCGCAGGCTCAGCCGATCCAGGCCGATCCATGAGAATATGAGCCGAACGACGTGCGCCTCGTCCTCCACGACCTCGAAACGCGCCACCCCGCCACCCTGGGCGCGGCTCACGTAGCGATAGCCGAAGGGAGCGCCAGTCAACGCGCTGACGGAACCTGACCTTGCGGCATGGCGACGGCCACGTCGGCTACGTTCCAGGATCTTGGCGCGCTCGTATTCGGCGATCACGCCCTGCACTTGGAGCAAGAGATCGTCCTCAGCCGTGCCGCCAATCGGCCGGTTCAGGAAGACAACTTCGGCGCCAGCACGCCGAAATTCGTCTACGAGAAGAACCTGATGGGCGTAGCGGCGCGCGAGTCTATCTGGAGCATGGACGTAAATGCGTTCGATACGGCCGGCCGCGACCGCATCCCTCAGCCGCTCCAGCGCTGGACGAGACAGAATCGAACCGCTGTACCCGTCGTCCTCGTAGCTGTGATCGGGCTCGAGGAGGAAGCCCTCGGCGGCGATGCGCTCGCGTAGCGCCGCGACCTGACTTGCGATTGTGTTGTCGCGGGCCTGACTCTCGCTCGACACCCGCGCGTAGAGCGCGCATTGGACCTCGGTCATCGCTTACCTCCCGCTTTTGTCGTCTTCAATGAGGAAACCGGGAAGTCCCCAAGGTTCGCCCGAGTATGGACGCGCCGAGCTATCGGCATGAGGCGGTCGTAGGCCTCGATCAGGTGCTGGGGACTCAACCTTGTCAGTTCGAACGATACGCGCACTTGCAGCAGAGGACGATCCTTGAGCCGGATCATGTGCGCCTCCATCGGCCGTCGGCCCGGATGCAGGCCGCCGTTGGCGCATCAAAACTTGTGATGACTCTGATTTGCTTGCGACAAATTGACTCGGGCGCCGCGCGAGCTCGGAGACAATCAGTGGCCGCCTGGGGCCAGGCCGGTCAATAAACGAGGACCACTCAAAGCCCATGTTGGCAATATTGTACGGCGGTTCACCACCCAGCGCTTCGGCAAGACGACAAAGCCCTTGACCTCCTCATCGGTCCGCTTGACGACCGTGACGGCGATGCGGCTCGCTTCGAACGCGGCGCGCTGCGCCTCGTCGCCTTGATAACCCCCATCGACGAAAGACATTTTCACCCAGGGGCTCTTGCGCTTGACGGCTTTGAGCAACGGCGCAAGAGCGTCGCGGTCCTGCGTGCTGGCCACCGTGATTTGGCATTCGATGGGCAGCCCCAGTGTATCGACGGCGAGATGGCGCTTGCGTCCCTTGACCTTCTTGCCTGCGTCGAAACCGCGCGGACCGCCCGCTTCCGTCGTCTTGACCGATTGGCTATCGACCACCACGGCGGTCGGCGCGGCTTCGCGACCCTCCGCCTCGCGCGCCTCCATCACCAGAACCGCGACGATCTGCGTCCACAATCCGCTGTCGCGCCAGGCGTAGAACCTGTTCTGCACGGTCGTGAACGGCGGAAAATCCTTCGGCAGATACCGCCAAGGGCAACCGCAGCGGATCATATAAAACAGCGCGTTTAGAATGGTTTGCGAATCGGTCCGCTTGCGCCCACGCCGTTTCGGCGGCGGCAGATGCGGCGCGATCAACGCAAATTCCGCCTCCGACATATCGCTTGAATAGCGCGCCCGAATGACATCATACTTCTCCCGATCGGCCTCGCACCAAGGCATCGCGAATCTCCCCAAGTTGTTGCAAACCAAGGGAATCAAGAGCCGCGAGGCCGGTCAACCAATTTTAGGTCAGGCTCTGAAGCTGCTAGGTCTATCCATCAATTGTGAGAATATTTTCGAGCGAAATTCTTACAATTGATGGCCAAAATTGCAAAACAATTCATATTCTCATTTCAAAATGGCGCCTGACACCGCCTGTCGGAGGCGACCTATGCCTCTGGTCGGAGCCGACACGAGCCCACCGCGCGGGTCGGTAGCCCGCGAGCATTTCAGAGATTTGTCACGAACTTGCTTCACCCGTCAGCCCAGATGAAACCTCAGCCGTCCCTTGTCTTGCGAGCACGGTTATTCTAAACAAGATCCTGCGTGCTGAGAGCGGCTACGTCTGCGGGCGCGGACCTGGGAGAGACGGGGAGCGGCTGATGAACGGAAAAATTGGATGACGAGCGTACTGATCACGGGGGGCGCGGGATTCATCGGCAGCAATTTCGTCTACCACGTTTCGAAGGCTTATCCTGACTACAAGATCGTCGTGCTCGACGCTCTGACCTATGCAGGCTCGCCCGACAACCTGCCCCCGGAAATGCGCGAACTCGATCATCCGCGTATGCGGTTTTGGTATGGCGACGTCTGCAATGCGGGCCTGGTCGAGACGCTGGTGCGCGATGCCGACTACCTCGTGCATTTCGCCGCCGAAACCCATGTCACGCGCTCCATCTTCGACAACCGCCTGTTTTTCGAGACCGACGTGATGGGGACGCAGACAGTTGTCAACGCTGTCGTGAAAGCCGGCAGCCGCATCAGGCGCATGGTACATATCTCGACATCGGAGGTCTATGGCTCCGCCGAGCGAACGTTGATGGACGAGGAGCACGCGCT
Source organism: Roseiarcus sp. (assembly GCA_050013915.1). Classification (GTDB taxonomy): domain Bacteria; phylum Pseudomonadota; class Alphaproteobacteria; order Rhizobiales; family Beijerinckiaceae; genus Roseiarcus. The sequence goes on along the minus strand of JBEKEI010000033.1, from coordinate 23,864 downwards.
CAAGCCGATGAGTCCCTATGCGAGCGCGAAGTGCGGTGCCGATCGTCTGGTCTATTCCTACTGGGCGACCTACAAGGCTCCCGTGACGATCCTTCGTCCGTTCAACAATTTCGGCCCGCGGCAGCACCTGGAGAAGGTGGTGCCGCGCTTCATCACCAGCGCACTGCTCGGGGAGCCGATCACGGTGCACGGGACAGGCGAAGCGGCCCGCGATATGATCTATGTCGACGATGTGTGCCGCGCGATCGACCTCGTTTTGCACGCCGATGATCGGGTCGTGAATGGCGAGGTCTTCAACGTCGCCAGCGCGCAACATCGCACCATCCGCAGCATAGCGGACGATGTCGCGCGGCTGATGGATATGCCCTGCAAAATCATCAACTACGGCGACCGTCCGGGTCAGGTGATCCGCCACACCGGCGACTATGCGAAGATCAGGAGCAAGCTGGGCTGGGAGCCGTCACTGACCTGGGAGAAAGGCCTCGAGCGGACGATCGATTGGTACAAACAAAACCGCCGGCTATGGGAGAAGCAGATCTGGATGCGCCACATCCCGATCGTCACGGCGGGTGGCCGCAGCGAGTTGCACTGATGAGGCGCGGACAGGGACTGCGCCGATCGTCCGGGTTGCGATAGGGCGATGACGACATTGGCCGTGTTGCAGCCCGGCTACCTGCCATGGCTCGGTTTTTTCGATCAGATCGCGCGGTCGGATTTTTTCGTGCTTTACGACGACGCTCAGTTCGACAAACACGGATGGCGCAATCGCAATCGCGTGAAATCGGCGGAGGGGATGGTTTGGTTGACGGTGCCTGTGCTGCATTCCGGGCGCACCGGCCAATCGATCAACGAGACCGAGATCGACGCGAGGTCGCCGTGGGCGAAGAAGCAGATCCGCACTATCGCGCAGCTCTACGCCAAGGCGCCGTACCTATCGCGCTATCTGCCCGAAATCGAGGAAATCCTGTTGCGGCCCTGGCGGCGGCTCGCCGAACTCGATCGAGCGCTGATCATGCGGATTTGCCGATGGCTCGCCGTCGAGCGACCGCTGCACCTCTCGTCTGCGCTGAATGTCGGCGGCGACCGGAACGGCCGGCTGATCAACCTGTGCCGGCATTTCGGGGTCGGCAACTATCTGTCCGGCAACAGCGCACAGGATTATCTCGACGTCGCGGCGTTCGCCGACCATGGGATTTCCGTGGAGTGGCAGAACTTCAGCCATCCCGTATACTCACAGCTGCACGGGCCGTTCGTGTCGCATCTGTCGGCCATCGATCTGCTGCTCAACATGGGTCCCGACAGCGCGGCGGTGCTGCGAAGCGCTCGCGCCGACGGCCGGATCGAAGGATAGGGCAGGGCGGGATGTGCGGCATTTGCGGCTACGTCGGACCCGGCGGCCTCGATCGTCTCCAGCCGATGGTGCGGACGCTCGTCCACCGCGGGCCCGACGAGGACGGCAGCTGGATCGGCGATGGCGTCGCCCTGGGGATGCGCCGGCTGTCGATCATCGACGCGGCGACGGGTCAACAGCCGGTGTTCAACGAGACCGGAGACGTCGCCGTGGTGTTCAACGGCGAAATCTACAATTTCATCGAGCTGCGGCGGGAGTTGGTCGCCCACGGCCACGTCTTCCGCACCGATCATTCCGACACCGAGGTGATCGTCCATCTCTACGAGCAGTATGGCGACGCGTTCCTGGACAGGCTCAACGGGATGTTCGCGATCGCGCTGTGGGACGGGCGCGCGCGGCGGCTGCTGCTGGCGCGCGACCGGATCGGCATCAAGCCGCTGTTCTACGCCTTGCAGGGCGAGCGGATCGTGTTCGGGTCGGAGCCGAAGGCCCTGCTCGCGCATCCCGACGTGTCGCGCCAGCCCGATCTGGTCGCGCTGCATCACTATTTCAGCTACAAGAATATTCCGGCGCCGCGCAGCGCCTTCGCCGCAATCCGTCAGCTCAGGGCCGGCGAATGTCTCGTGTTCGAGCGGGGATCGGCACGGTTCCGGCGCTGGTGGCGCATCGGCTACAAGGACGATGGCGATCTCGACGAGCGCGAGGCGGCGCAGGCGATACGCGCGCTGCTCGAAGACAGCGTCCGGCTGCAAATGCGCTCGGACGTTCCCGTCGGCGCCTATCTCTCCGGGGGTGTCGATTCCTCGACGGTGGTCGCCCTGATGAGCCGTCTCGGCGCCGACAACGTCAAGACGTTCACCCTGATTTATGATGACGGATTCCCGCACAAGGACGCCGACCGCGCGTTCGCGAAAAGGGTGGCGCGCATGTACGGCGCCGATCATCACGAGCACCTCGTTCGTTTCGAGGATGTGCCGCAGCAGCTCGACGATATCGTCAGGGCGTTCGACGAGCCTTTTTCCGGCGTCGTCTCGACGTTCTTCATCACGCAATCGATCGCCCGGCACGTCAAGGTGGCCTTGTCGGGCGACGGAGCCGACGAATTGTTCGGAAGCTATCTGCCACAACGGCTGGCGCAGCCGCTGGCCTATGCCGCGGCCAACCCGTCGGCGCTGGCGGCCGGGCCCAATATCGACCTCGCCATGCTGGCGCCGTTCGAAAACGACAGGGCGCGGCTGCGGTCGATTCTCGAGCGCGGCGACGAGGCGGCGCGGCGAATGGGCCAATACGTCGCAGACGAGGCGGCCAAGCGCGCGGTCTATTCCAGCGCGATGCGCGCAGCCGTCGGCGACGCCAGTACCGAGGCGTTGACCCGCGCGCTCTACGCCGGCTGCTCGAGCCGCGACCCACTCAACCGCAGTCTGGCCGTCGACTTCGAGACTTTGCTGCCCGACCAGGTCCTGGCCTTCGTCGATCGCCTGTCGATGGCCCACTCCGTCGAGGTGCGCCCGCCGTTTCTCGATCATCGGCTGGTGGAGCTGGTGGCGAACATTCCGGGCCGGCTGAAGATCAAGGGCGGCCGGGTCAAGCATATCCTCAAGGAGGCGGTGCGCGATCTGCTGCCCGAAGGGTTGGTCGACCGCCCCAAGGAAGGCTTCGTGATGCCGCTCAACGACTGGATGGCGGAAAAGCTCAAAGGCTATGTCACGGATATGCTGTCGGCGAAACGGCTCGCGCGGCATGGCCTGCTCGAACCGGCGGCGGTGGCCGAGATGTTGAGCCGCTTTTACGCGGGTGAGACGCAACTGGCCAGCCGCATCTGGAATCTGGCAAGCTTTCAAATGTGGTGGGACAAAACGTACGAATGATCTTCAGCGAGGTCCGCGTTCCATGCGAATCGCATTGTTTGCGCTGACGGGAGTGGGTAACGCCGTCCTCACCGCTCTGTGCGCGGCGGGCTGCCGGCCGGGGTTCGTGGTAACGCGCGAGGAGCCGCATTCCTATCCCTACTACCAGGAGCGCTCATTCGAGGAACTCGCATCGGAGCTTGAAATCGAATGCCTCCGAGACGCCGAAGGCGAACGCCGCGTGGTGGAGGAACGCCCGGATGTGCTTTTCGTCGCCACCTATCACCGGATCCTCAAGCGTCAGCTCATTCAATCCGTGCGCTGGCCGCTGAACGTTCACCCCTCCCTCCTGCCGGCCTACCGTGGGCCCAATCCATTTTACTGGGTCATCCGAAATGGGGAGCAGCGAACCGGCGTGACCATCCACGAACTTGCGCCAGAGTTGGATCGAGGCGCGATCACTTGGTCGGATGCGATCGATCTTGCGCCAGACGAGACCCAGGGCAGCCTTCGGCGCCGACTTGCCGGCGTTGCGGCGCACGGCGTTCTGCGGACCCTTGCGCGGATCGACCGCGGATCGGCGAGCTTCGAACCTCAGAACGAGGACATCGCGAGTTATCGACCCGGCATCCCGCAAGCGGATCGAATCATCGATCCAAAAGCCGGTTCCATCGAAATTTCACGGATCGTCCGAGCATTGTCCCCTTTTCCAGGCTGCGAATTGCTCGGGCGCAAAATCGTCGGATTGGTCGGGATCGCGAAGGCAACGAACCAGGCCGCTCCCGGCACGGTCGTGTCGGAGGACGCCGCGCAGATCAGACTGCGAGCTCACGACGCGGACGTCGTTCTTCGCCGGGCTTAGTTGCGCCTGCAGAGCGGCTATCGGTAATCCTTGAACAGAGGAACAGTCAGCAAGATGACATCGTCCGGGAGCTGGAACGGTTCGGAGACGCGAAAGATGCGCTTCTGCGTCGAATTGAGGCGCAAATCGCGACGGAGTCGGTATCCCCACTTGTAGAAGGCTACGAAGATATCCCGAAGCGACCGGACGATCGATCGAATTTTGGTACCCTTGGCGAGCCCTTCGGCGCGCGGTACGAATTTTATCGGCACCTCTATGAAGGTCGCGCCTGACTTATAGGCTTGCAAGAGGCATTCGGGATTGATGAACGAACTGTCGCCTTCCAATTCGACGGATTGGATCAGCTTCGACGGATAGATCGTGACGTTCTGAAAGTCCTGGAATCGAACGCCGAACAGGATCGTAATCAGGTAGTAGTTCGATAGCGAGATGATCGCCTTGCGAAAGTCGTCGGAGCGTGTCCTCACCCGGTAGATCGACCGCAGGACCGGAATATAGCTCAGGAGCCTGATCGGCGTCGGACGGATCCCCTGCACGACGTCGAAACGGCGGGTCAGTTCCAGAAAGAGCCGCAGCTGGGTTATGTCGTAGCTCCAATCGACCGTCTGCCAGAGCAGGTACTCCTTCGTCGCCGCCCGAATGGACCGTTTGCAGGAATAACCTACATTGCGATTGCGGTCGTTGTGCAGCACCCGCACCCGCGGTTCCCTTCGCGAATAGGCGTCCGCGATCTCCCCGGTGCGGTCGGTGCTGCCGTCATCGATGAAGACGAGCTCCCAGTCATCGACGCTGACGTCCATGATCTGCGTGCCCCGACGAAGGAATTCCTCGATGAGGCTCTCCTCGTTGTAGCCCCAGGCCAGCAAGGAAACCCCGCGATCGAACTTCCGCGAGAGACGTTCCGCCGGGTCGGACAGGATCGCGCCCGCATGCTCGTGCACCGAGGACCACTCTCGAGTCATCGGCGGTCGGGGCACAAGTAACCCATGGTTCGCGGACCTTGCTGCTGGGAGCGCTGCGTGACACGTCTCGTTTATTGGATTACAGGAAACAGGACAAGCTCGGGGCCAGGCCGAATCGATGACCTTGCAGAAATCCGACGGCGAGGCGCCGCAGGGCTCGGCTCGAATCCCGTTCTTCCGCCATGATCTCGGCCAGGCCGAACTGGAATCGCTCGCCGAAGTACTGGCCCAGCCGATCCTGACCACCGGTAGCTTCGTGGAGGAGCTCGAACGGCGACTCGCCGCCTTCCTCGACGTTCGACACGTCCTCGCGGTCACCAGCTGCACCGGCGCGATGCACATGTCGCTGCTGGCGCTCGGCATCGGCCCCGGCGACGAGGTCATCACCACGCCGATGACCTTCGTCGCCACTGCCACCGCGATTCTCGAGGCGGGAGCAAAGCCGGTCTTCGTCGAGGTCGAGGACGACACCGGCAACATCGACGCAGCCCGGATAGAGCAGGCGATCACGCCACGCACCAGGGCGATCGTGCCGGTGCATCTGTACGGCTTGATGGTCGACATGGTGGAGCTCAGGCGCATTGCCGACCGGCACGGCGTGGCGATCGTCGAAGACGCCGCACATTGTCTCGAAGGCCGCCGAGACGGGGCGCGGCCCGCCAGCCACTCGCAGACCGCCTGCTTCAGCTTCTACGCCACCAAGAACCTGACCTGTGGGGAAGGAGGAGCCGTCGCGACCAACGACACCGCCTTGGCGGAAAAGCTTCGGCTTCTGCGTCTCCATGGCATGACCAAGACCGCGTTCGACCGGCACCGCGAAGGCTACAGGCACTGGGACATGACGGCGCTCGGGTGGAAATACAACATGTCGAACATCGAGGCGGCGGTTCTGCTTCCCCAGTTCGCGCGCATGGACGCCAAGCTCGCTCAACGTCAGGCGCTCGCTGCGCGCTATGTGGATCGGCTGAAGAATCTACCCGATCTTCGGGGTCCCAGCCTGTCGGCCGGCGACAGCATTCACTGCCATCACGTCTTTTCGGTCTGGATCGAAAACGGCCGGCGGGACGAGGCGCTGGCGAAGCTCCAGGAGGCCGGCGTCGAGGTGGTCGTCAATTACCGTCCAGTCCATCTGACGTCGTATTTTCGGGAGAACTTCGGCTTCAAGGAGAACGATTTTCCTGTCGCGGAGCGAATAGGGGAGCAGTGCCTGTCGCTGCCGTTCTACCCGGGCATGGCCCCGGAAATGGTCGATGAGGTCGCCGACCGGCTGGGCCGCATCTTGCTGACGGGGTAGCCAACGAAACCGGTATCGTCTATGAAGGCCAGGGGCGGCGATTGATTGGCCGGACCAGACATGTGAGCGTCCGGCGGCAAGGGCCTCGGGCAGGGCGGCCTTTTCGGCCGGCGTCAAATCAGGAGGGCCACGATCCATGGACTTCGGATTGCGCGAGAAGCATTTGGAGAATGAACGTCGCCGCCGTGACCTTCTCGATATCGAGAGCCGGCTCGTCGAGCATCCGTTCCCGCCGCAGGTCGTGCTGGAGAACACCTCGATCTGCAACATGACTTGCATTCATTGCAGTCATCGCGAGCTCAAGCGGGTCAAGCGCCACATGGCCCGACCGCTGTGGGACAAGATCGTCGAAGAGATCGGACGTGAACATCCGATGTGCGAAATCTGGCCGACCTTTTACGGCGAATCCCTGATCATGGGCTACAAGCAGGAGCTTTGGAGCCGCCTCGACTACGCCGACAAGGTCGGGTGCAGGAATCTGGTGCTCAACTCCAACGGCATGCTGCTGGAGCGCTGGGACAACATCGACAAAATTCTCGCGTCGCCGCTTCGGCGCTTCATTCTCAGCCTGGACGGGCTTTCGAAGGAGATATTCGAAAAGATCCGCGTCGGAGGCAAATGGGAGGTGGTGTACCCGGCAGTCGAACGGTTGCTGAACGAACGCGCCAAGCGCGGGCAGAAGTATCCGGCGATCACCTGCCAGTTCTCCGTGATGAAGGAAAACGCCCACGAGGTCGAGGCTTACCGTAAGTACTGGCAGGAGCGGGGCGCCGAGGTGAAAGTGCGCCCGATGCTCGAATGGACGGCGACCGGCACGGTTCGCACCGAGACCATCAGCCACGATACCGACTTCCGGATCGCCTGTCCCTGGGGCAACAACACGATGGCGATCCACCAGGACGGCAAGGTCGTGGCTTGCGCCGTGGACTATGAAGGCATGTATACGGTCGGCAACGTCAATCAGATCAGCGTCAAGGAGGCGTGGCGGTTGCTCGGAGAACGGTTGCGAAAGGCGCATCGCGAGCATCGATGGAAAGACCTGCCGGAAATCTGCAAGGGCTGCGGCGACTGGCAGGTCGCCGGGGCGGAGTACGAGGCCGAGCACGTCGAGGGCACACGGCCTTTCTGGTATTACGGCGACGGCGAGAAGAGCCCGCAAGAGGAATTGGCGGGCTGAACCGCGTCGTTCACTCCCGGTCGCCCGGAGTTTTCAGAAATGTCTGACACGCAGGCCATCGACCATCGAGACGCCGAGTTCGGACTGCGACCGGAAGCGGCGCGGTTTCCGATGATGCTCGTTCTGTCGTTCGCTTATCCATGCAATGCTCTTTGCCCGCATTGCCCTTACACCAACTCGAACATCCGCAAGGAGTATCGCGACGCGCCGTATATGTCCGAAGCCATCTTCAAGAAGATCGCGGACGAGTCGGGCCCCCACGGCGCCTATCTGCGGATTTCCGGCGGGGGCGAGCCGATGCTGCATCCCAAGGCGACCGAATTGCTGGTTTACGCCAAGAGCAAGGGTTGCAAGATCGGGCTGATCACCAACGGCTCGAAATTCGACGAAGCGAACTCGCGCGCCCTGCTGACGGCCGGCGTCGACATGATCGAATTTTCCGTCGACGCGTGCGACGAGCGGACCTACGAATGGGTTCGCAGGGGACTCGACTGGCGCGAACTCAACGAGGCGGTCGAGCGGATGCTGCGGTTGCGGGCGGAACTCGGGAGCGACTCGAAGATCGTCTGCTCGGCGGTCAATCAGAAGGGCGTCGACATCGACGCGGTCGAGGACTACTGGGTGAAGGGCAAGGGGCTCGACTACATCATCAAGCGCAAGTTTCTCACATGGGGCGCCAATACCGAGCTCGACGGCGCCCGTTCGGCCGATCCCGTCGCCTATCTCGAGGCGGGCGAGACGCCGTGTCCCTTTATTTTCGAGCGTCTCAATATCGACAGCCGCGGCAACGTCATGGTGTGCGGCTACGACATTTCGGCCAACACCCGGATGGGCAATGTCGCGACGGAATCCATTGGCGAGATCTGGCATGGACCCGGATTCAGGTTCTACCGGGACAAGCATCTTGCCGGCAAGGGCAATGATGTTCCGCTCTGCCGAGGGTGCCCGGACTGGAAGTACCGTTCCTGGACGCACAATTACTGGAAAGTCGTCAAGAATGCCGAGGCGGAGCGCCTGCGCAAGCGGGGGCTCGGCGTTCACGACGACTTCCAGACGATGGTCGACGTGTGATCCGGATCCAGAGAATATGAGCCTCAAGATTGCCGAGTTTCTCTTCTATGGCCCGTTTCAAATTGCGAAGATAAAAGTTCGCGCCAATCAGGCGCCTGTCGTCTACGCCATTGTCTGCCGCGCCGGCGATCCCTGGAATCCCACCTTCCGATTGATCGACATCGGCGCCAGTCCCGCCGAGGGCTTCGTGCTGGCGGAACAGCCGCAACGGACTCTGTGGGATCAGGAGAACGATGGCGAATTGGAGGCCTATCTCTACGACACGCCGGCAAGCGGCGGGTTCACCGCTGAGACGCGCGCTCAGATGGTCAACGGCATCCGGGCCAGGATCGGTCCGCCCAGCGGCGCCATCCCGATAAGCGGAGGCTGAGATGTCCGGCGGCGTCGGTCCGGTCGTGGATTGGAGCCCTGCCGGCTCGCGCAAAACGGCGGCGCTGCATGGCGCGCTGGCGAGAATGCTTCCTGCGAGGGCTGGACAGTTTGCTCGGATCGCCCTGGCCTTCGCGCTCATCGCGCTGCTGTTCCACTTCGGAGCGATCGATGCCGGCAATGTGGTCGCCGTACTTTCCTCGCCCGGCATTCTTCTGCTCGCCGTTTTGGGTAACCTCGTCATCGTGCACGTGGCGATCGCGAAATGGGATTTGTTGCTGCGGCTGCAGGGCGTCCGGATTCCCTTCGTTCGTCTGTGGCGCATCACCTTCATCGCGATGTTCACCGGCTCGTTTTTCCCCGGCGGCGTCGGGCAGGACGCGGTTCGCGTATTCTGTGCGGCTCGCGAGCCTGAGTGTTCTTTCGGCCAGGCGCTGACATCGGTGGTCGCCGATCGCCTTCTCGGCCTCACCGGTCTGCTCATCGCGGCGACGATCTTCGTTCTGATCAAGGAGGAGCGCGTGATGAGCACGCCGGCGCTTCGGGCCTTGGCGATCTTCGTGTTCGGAGCGACGATGGCGACGCTCGTTTTGCTCGGGGGCGTCGCGGCGCTGGGATATCGGCCGTCCGTGCGCCGCCGGCTGCGAATGTTTCTCGGCGCCAAGGGCCCGGCTGCGCGCGTGATCGGGCCCCTTGTCGAAGCCGGGCGCGCTTATGGCGATCGCCTCTGGGGCGTGCTGGCGGCCCTGGCGATTTCGGTGATCGTGCACCTATTGACCGCCTCCGTATTGATCCTCCTGGCGGAACCGATCGAACTTCGCGGCCTCGGCCGTCTCGATATCGCTCTGGCCACCGCGCTGGCCTCCCTCGCCAACGCGATCCCCTTGACGCCGGGCGGCCTCGGGATCGGCGAGGGCGCTTTCGCCGAGATTTGTCGGATGCTGAGCACGGCGCCGGATGCGGGTTCCTACGGCTCGACTTTTTTTCTCGCGCGCGCCGTCACCACGTTCGTGTCGTTGATCGGCGCCGTCTCGTACGTGTGGCGATCCGAGGAGCGCACGCCTCGTCAGGCGCGAGAATACGAAGGCGTCGAGGACAGGTCGCCGTGCGCAGAGGCCGATGACGGCCGTAGCCCTTCCGGACCCCATGGCGCGGGGACCGGCTCAGTATCGCTCTCGATCGACGGGCGTGTCCGTTCGAGCGAGCGATAAGATCGATGCACCGGCCCCTCGGCAGCGCGGTGAACTCGACCGGTCTGCGCCATTCGCGCCGCTCGCCTTTCCTCGTTCACCTCGCGGCGCTCATCGTCATCTCGATCGCCGCTTTCATGCCGTCGAACGAGATGCTGCTGATTTCGATCGACGGCGAATTCACCCGCGTCACTTCGCTCCAGCTCGGCCGATATGCGGCGTTCTTCCCCGGACTTTCGATGGCGCCGTTCGAGGGGATGGGGACGCTGTTCCACATGAATCCGCTGATCACGCCGAGCCTCGCGATGATCGCCATTTTCGGAGAGCGGATCGGAGTGACGCTCGCCTATGTGGTCTCGGCCGGCCTGATGTTCTGTTCGACCTTTCTCGTCGGCCGCGCGCTTACGTTTCCCCGCGGTGGATCGTTGCTCGCCGCGTGGACGGTGACGATCTTGTGTCTTCCTTACCGGAGCCTCTGGGGATTCCACATTATCTACATCTACAGCCTCAACACCCTGGGAGCGGACAACGTCTCGTTCGTGATGGTGCTGATCGCGTTGTTCGCCCAGGCCTTCACGACGCGATACGTCAGGTCGAATGCGCTCGCCTTCTTCCTGGTCGGCGTATGGCTCTTTCTCGCCAACGCCGCCTGGCTGATCCTCTCGGGCCCGATCATCGGGCTGTCGATGCTCGGCATCCTCTATGGCAACAACGGACGCGAGCGTTTTGCGTCGAGAGCCGCCTGGCACTTGATTCCCCTGACGCTGTTCGTCGCCCTCGGCGGCGCGGCGTACATATTCGGGATCTATCTCGACACGGCCGCGTCATTCTACTTCAACGAGTTGAGCAGCAGCACGGGCGCGCCGGTTTGGCGCCTGGCGACGGTCGCCGGAACGGACGACCGCGTATCGATTCTCGGCGGGACGTGGGTCGTACTCGCGCTAGGCGGCGCGGCTCTCGCGATCCTGCGGGGCTCCCGCCTGCTCGGGGCGATCGCCGCTTCGTTCCTGGCGCTGGGCGTCCTGTTCTGCGGATACATCTTCGCTTATATGGCGGCGCCAGTCTGGGTCGTGCCTTTCCCGATCTACTTCGAATACTTCATGTGGCCGCTCTATTCTCTCTTCGGCGCCTATGCGGTCACCGAATTGGGAAAAGCGATAGCGCGTCGATGGGGAGCCTATTACCCATCCCTGACGCAGCGTGATTTTCCCGGCGGCCGGCCGGTCAGGTTCGCCGCCATCGCGGCCGGAACGGCCGGGGTCGCCGCCTGTCTCCTGTTGTTCCCGTTCCGGGTCGCAAATCCGTACTATGAACCCGGGAGAAGCACCGCCATCACCGCGCGGTTGCAGTCCGATATCGGCATTGGGCCGGGTCTGGCGTTCAAAGGGTATGTCGCGACCCTCTCGGGCTTCGGGGGACCCTTCGGTCCGCCTGCGGACTGGAATGTCGTGTTGAACAGCGCCGCAAGGAGCATGTTGGCGTTCGGCAACTTTCACCGGCTGCCCTATCTCTGGCGGTTCGATATTCCGACCTTCGAACCCTATTCGCAGACGGCCGAGCCCGCCCTGTTCGGGCTCGTCACGCGCCTTCTCGATCGTCCTCAGGACGGGCAGATCCGCAATATCCTGATCGTGACGCAGGCGCGTTTTCCGCTGATGGAGAGCCTCGGCATCCGATATCTGATCACGGACTATCCACTGGCCGCCCCGGCGGAGCAGGTCGATCGCATGGCGCAGTCCGACACCGTTCAATATCTGTTTCGGTTGCCCGACACGAATCTCGCGACCTATGCGCCGACCGAAGTCGTGGTCGCGGACAACGCCACCGAGGTCCTGCGCGATCTCGCCCGGCCGCAATTCGACTTCCACAAGACCGTCGTTCTGGGAGAGCCCGTCGAGCAACCCCTGCAGGCGGCCGTGAAGTCCGACTCCAGCCTCGTCCGGGGAGGCTGGCGCGTCGCGGCGCAGAGCGAGGGGCGATCCCTGCTGCTCGTGCCGCTTCAGTTCAGCCATTGCCTCGAGGTTCACCCACGCCAGACAGGCGGCGGCAGGGTGATAGCCATCCAGCGCGCCAATCTCGCGAGCACCGCGCTCGTGTTCGAAGGATCGGTCGATGTCGAACTGTCGTTGCGTGTTTCACCCTTCTGGCGCCCTTTTTGCCGTCTGCAGGACGCCCATGAAATGCGCCGCTTCGGCCTTGCCGAAATACCCAGGATCGTGGAGGACGCGCAGCCCTGACGGACGCGGCGGTCCGGCGGTCCTTTCGCAGGTCGCGCCATGCTGTTTGCGACGGTGACGGATGCGACCGGCGGCGGCTCGACAGTTCGATGGATCACGGCGCGAGCTGACCATGAGGAACCGATGGGCGACAGAAATCCAGGAAACCAAGATGCCTTTGGCGCTGAACCGGCTCATCCTCTACGCCCGCGATGTCGAGGGAACCGTCGCCTTCTACGAAAAACACTTTGGTTTTCACGTGCTACGTTTGCCTGGTGACCGAATGGTCGAGTTGGTGGCAATGAGCGGTGGTGCGAACATAATGGTCCATGCCGCTGCAAAGGGCGTCAGAACCGGGCAGGTCACCGTGAAACTGGTGTTTAACGTCGAAGATGTCTCGGCGTTCTGCGAGGGGAGCGCCGGCAATGGGCTCATGTTCAGCGCCGAGCATCTGGCCGACGGGTATTCCTACGCGAACGCCAAAGACCCTTGCGGCAACAACATCCAGGTGTCGAGCCGCGCATTTCGTAAAGCGGATTAAGGCGGTCGCCGTGAAGAACGCTTGTTGACTTATCGCTCGGCAGTCACTGGATCTACCTCGCAAACCCCGCAACACGCCGATGATTATCGATACTTCGCTTAGCGTACGTTTTGGAACAGATTCTGCGATGACCCGATGAGTGAACCCGCACAACGTCCGGTGCCGTACTTTCGACACGATCTCGGCCGTCCCGAGATCGAGATGTTGGAGACGGTGCTTCGCGGCGACATTTTGACCACCGGGGAATACGTCCGGCGCTTCGAGCGAGGGTTCAGCGACCTCCTGAAGTGCCGGCACACCCTAGCCGTGAGTTCTTGCACCGGCGCGCTGCACCTGTCTCTGCTCGCGCTCGGCGTCGGTCCAGGCGATGAAGTCATCACGACGCCGATGACGTTCGCCGCGACCGCGACCTCCATTCTGGAGGCCGGCGCAAAGCCGGTTTTCGTGGATGTCGAGCCGAGCACGGGAAATCTCGACGCCGCCCTGGTCGAGGCGGCGATCACCCCGCGCACCAGAGCGATCATGCCGGTCCACCTCTACGGGCTCATGTGCGACATGCGCGCGCTCAGACGTATCGCGGACGCCCACGGCCTGAAGATCGTAGAGGACTCGGCGCATTGCGTCGAGGGGTCGCGAGACGGGGTCCGCCCCGGTGAACTCGGCGACGCCGCCTGTTTCAGCTTCTTCGCGACCAAGAACTTGACGTGCGGCGAGGGCGGCGCCGTATCGACCAACAGCACGGAGCTTCATGAGAAGCTCGAGCTCTACAGTCTTCACGGCCTGACCAAGTCGATGCCGGACCGCCCCTCGCACAGCGGCATGCACTGGGAGATGGTGGCGCTCGGCTGGAAGTACAACATGAGCAACATCGAGGCGGCGCTGTTGCTGCCTCAGCTCGACCGCGTGGCGGAAAAGCTCGAAAGACGAACGCGGCTCGCCGAACGATATGACGATCGCATCCGACGGCTGCCGAACGTCATAGGGCCAGGCAATCTGCCGAATGCTGTCCATTCCCGCCACGTCTATCCGGTCCGTGTGCCCGCCGGTCGGCGCGATGCGATCATAGAGCATTTGAAGCGGGAGCAGGTCGGATGCGTGGTGAACTATCGCGCGGTTCATCTGATGCGCTATTTCAGAGAGAATTACTGCTACGTCGAAGGGTATTTCCCCCACGCGGAGCGCATCGGCGAAGAGACGATATCGTTGCCGTTCTTTCCGCACATGCCGCTGACGGATGTCGACGTCGTCGTCGCCGCTCTCGAACGCGCGCTGGCGGACGCCACCTCGAACGCGCGTTGAGCGGCGCGAAACCACCGAAAGTCAGGACGGCGTCGACTTGTCAGCAATCGAACAGTCCGGCCGAGCGGCGGCGCCAATTTGCTTTTTCATCTGGAGGACAGGCGCCGGCCGCTCGACGCCTGACCTCGGCGGCCGATCGCCCCGAGGCGTCGGCCATCGACGGCGCCGCGAGCCCCCCGTCGCTACTCCGGCATCACGGGTCCCGACGGCGCTCCGTCGTTGCTCCCGATATTGAAGTTGATTGCGTTGTTCTTGTAAGATTGCAGGAATGCGTTGCCCGTGAAAACCAGGCCCGCGACGTTTCCCGTCACGACCGAATTGTTCAGCAGAACGCCCGAATTTGGTCCGTCCGACTGAACCCCGGTGGCGTTGTTGGCGGATGTGCTGCGGTCGAGCATGATCCGGGTGACCGAGGTCCCGGCCGCCGCGTTGGACCAGATGCCTTTGATGCTGTTTCCGGACGCCACGCTGTCCCGCACGGCCACGTTGAGCGTTCCGGTGCCGTTCGTGCCGTCAGCCTTGATTCCGAATCCATTGCTATCCGCCTCAGTCCGGCTGATAGAGGCGAAGACAGCCTGCGCGCCGGCGTTCACGGTCGCGACCAGGATCCCGCCGCCATTGTTGGAGATGATCGTATCCGACACGAAGAGCTGGGCGGAGACGGTCGGGGAAAAGTTGATTCCGATCCCGGCTCCGCTGAAATTCTTGATCAGGCAATTCTGAACGTTCAACGCTTTGCCGGAATTGAAGCGAATCCCGGAAAGTCCCGTGCCCGTTCCGTCGATGACCAGACCCCGCACGTTGACGATATCGTTGTTCCCGGCGCTCACCGTAATGCCGTTCGTGCCGGCTACGAGAATCCCGGCTTCGCCGGCCCCGTCGTTGGTCAGGCTGATCGCCTTGGTGATCGTGACGCCGCCGAAGCCGCCTGGATCCAGGACGCTGATCTCGCCTCCGGCGGCCGTCTTCGAAATGGCGCCGGCAAATGTCTTGCAGGGCGCCGTGCGGCTGCAAGGATTGACGTCATCGCCGACACCGGACACCCAGGTGCGCGTAGCCTGGGCCTGCGCCGGGGCAGCCGTCAGAAATACTGTGGATATCGCCAGCATGATGATGGACAGCGCAAGTTTCCTCACAGACTCCTCCCAAAATGGATTGCTACAATACCTCAGGATGCAACAACGAAGATTGGCCGGCAAGCCGAATGCGCGACGCTCGTCGGATAGCCTCGTTCAATTGACCGGGGCCGCGTAAGCTTCGGCCCGGACAGACCTTTTCGCGATTCTTAACAGCGAGCGGGACGCTCCCGCAGACAAAGGTCGCTGTGAGGGGCTCGCGCAACACGGCGCGCCGAAGTCTGGATGGTGGGGATGAAATCTGACGTTCGAGTCCGTTCGCGGAGTCTGGCGTGGCGATAGGAGTTCGAGGCTGGCGCTCGTGGCTCGCGCTGCCCGTTCAGGCGCCACAATCGGCGCTGGCGGCTGTGGCCCTGGTCGCCGTGGCGCTGGGGCATGGGTCCTCCGAGCCGATCGGCGCCGCTGTCGCGCTTTGTGGGGCGGTGCTGTGCGTGTGCATTCTCCCCGGCGCTTTCGTCGTTCGCCTGTTCGACCCTGAGCGGTCTCGCTGCTTGCCGGAGCAGTGGATGTTTGCGGTCGGCTTCAGCCTGTGTGTCGTCAACTGCGCCTGCGTCGTCGGGCTCACGCTGCATGTGCCCTTGCACGAGATGTCGCTCGTCATGATGGCGGTTCTTGCAGCGGCCGCGCTGTCGAGCGCCCGGTGGAGGTTGCGCCCTGACGTCGAGCCCCGTCCGGCGAGGGAAAGCAGCAGCCTGCGTTGGATCGCCGTGTCGGTGTGGCTCGCCTGTCTCCCCATCGCTTATGCGGTCGGCAACAACTACGAGCCGCCAGGGAATGAGAACCTACTCAACATTGGCATCGCCGACGCCGTCCGTACCGCGCTGCGGCCGCACGAAGCATTCTACATCAGCGGAGTGGGTCCGATCTACCCGTTTCCGTCGCTGAACTACTTGTATGCGCTCGTCGCGGACATCTCGGGGACGACAACGGTCTTCACCTTCGAGAAGCTTCGGTTCCTTTGGACGGCCACCGCGCTCGCCACCGTCTTCGTAGGAATCCGCGCCTTGGTGGGTTCCGTCGCCTATGCGTATCTCGGCCTCCTCGGCGCATCCCTCCTCGCGCTGACGGGACCTTTCGGCTGGGTGCCTGGTTTCTTTTGGGGACAACTTGCCACCACCAGTCATCCGGTCGACGTCGAAATGAACGTGATCGTACCTATCGGACTGGCGTCATTGTTCCTGCTCTTGTCATCGCGTGACGAGGGGTACTGGTACCCGGCCTCCTTGTTCGGCGGCATGGGCCTGCTTCTGAGCGCAATCCATCAGCGGGAGCTCATTCAACTTCTACTGTATGGCGCCTGCGGCCTCGTCGTCCTATTGGGCCGGCGGGCGTCGTGGGCGCTGTTCCTGGCCATGCTCGCGTCGATCTTCGGCGCGCTTCTGTACCGAGCCTGGGCAATCGCCCACGCTCCGGGGGTCGGCGAACTCATTGCCAGCACGCGAGCGAGTCTCCTCAACGAATTGTGGCAATTGAACGCGAGGACGGCCTTCCAACCGTTCACGGCCGGAGTCGACCTCGACTTCTCCTTCCTTTGGGGGCTGAACGGGCTCATGCTCCTGGCGACCGGCTTCGCTTTCATTCGCTGGCGGGAGTCGCCGGCAATGCGCGCGTGCGGCTTGGCCGTGGCGGCCTTTCTGGCAATCGAGAGTTTCGCAGTACTGGCGATACCGGTGCTGTGGGCGACGTATGACGAGTTGCTCTACACTCCCGTTCGTCACGTCATATTCGTGATGTATTGTTGCTCAAGCATTTCCTTCTCCTGGCTTTTGGGTGTGCTCGAACGGTGGCGGGCCGTCGAAGGCAGACGTTTCCGATTGATTGCGATGGCGATCGTTGCCGGAGCCGCGGTCGTCGGCGCCGCTCGGCTGCTCCATGACCGTGTGATTCCGACGGAGTTGCTGGCTGTCGTCACCGCAGGCTGCGGTTTATTGTCGTTTCTGCCGTTCACCCGCATCGCGCACGAGCGCTATCCCGCCGAATTCTCGGGCCCGCTTGCACCTGTTCTGGCGGGGTTGACCGCCGTGGCGGTGTTCTCCGCCATGCCGCAGAGCGCGCTTGTCGCCCGGATCAGCGACGGTACGGCGGCCGTGAATCCCCGTGCGGTCATGAAGCGCGAATATCGGAACTTGCTCCGACTGCAGCCCGGCGCGGCGGAGGGGCGCTGTCGCGCCGCGACGGCGAAACTCATGGGCTACACCTTCGAGATACAAAGCTGTGCCCCATCGTTCGCGATCGTGGATTGGCTGGCCTCGCATGTGTCCCCGGCCGGCGTTCTTATGGTGGACCCTCTCAGCGATTTCGCCAGTACCGGCCTGGTGCCGGCGCGCGTCGCGATTCCGGGTGCCTTGAACAATTATCGGAACTGGGAGCAAGCCTTTCCCCGGATCGAACAGGCCGTCCGGAGATCACTCGAGACGTTTGGCGGCATGCCCTTCTATGCGGCGGGTGAGACTGCGGAGGAGCGCTACGCAGATGCCCGCTCACTCGGCGCAACGCTCGTTCTGGCCGATCCAAACGCCCGTACCCGCGCGTTGGCGGCAGCATCGGCCCGGCCCGACCTTTTTGACGTTCGCATGGACCGGGAGCAATGGCTACTTCTCGGCGTCAAGCCGTGAAAAGCCGATCGCGGTCGCCTCGATGGAACTCATGGAAAACACTCCGTAGCGAGCAAGAACACGTCTACCTCCGGCCAGAACGGCCCGGCGCGTCCTCCTCCTGCTTTGCCAGATTCGTCGCCTTTCGAACCAAGGCTTCGACTTGCGAGTGCAACTCCGACCATCGATTGCACGCCGTCGTGTGGTCGCCGGTCCGCAGCGACAGTTTGACGATCTCCTTGCCGGTCAACCTGTGACCGGACACCGCCCAGGATCGATGGAGGTCGCCGCTGACGTGGGTTGCGACGGTGGGGTCCAGCACGCGCCAATAGGCGTATTTGCCGGTGTCTGTGCGATGCGTCAGGAATGGGAATCCGGACGACGGTTTGCGGGCCATTGAGCGGTTCCGATTATAACCATAATTATAACCGGTATTGCACCCGGTGGCGCATGGACCGGCCGAGAAACTCAGCCGTCCCCAGCAAAATCAGCCATTTGGTGCAAATTTGGAGCGGGCGAAGGGAATCGAACCCTCGTATTCAGCTTGGAAGGCTGCTGCTCTGCCATTGAGCTACGCCCGCGCTCGTACGGCGCCGTTCGCGCGGCGACCTTATAGGATATCGGGCGAGGCCAGGACAAGCCTCAATGCGCGCCTCGCGTCAGGCCACGTCGGGATCGGTGACCAGGGAGCCCCGGCCGGTGAGCTCCTTCTTGACGAGGACGAGGGTCAGCTTGGCGCCGCTCTCGCTCTCGAAGACCTCGACCACCCGATACGCCTTGAACGTCGGATCGTTGGCGACGAGATTGCGAAGAACGCGCTCGCGGTCCTCCGACGTGTGCCTTGTCTCGTCTGTCATGGCGGCCTCCCCTGGTTGGGACGGAACGGATGGGGCGCGGCCCCGTTGCATGGCGTTCGGCCGAGCCCGACGCGAACGCGCGGCCGGGATCGCGTGGCTCCCCGATACATTCTTTCGCGCCCCGGCGCCAATGCGCCGCCGCCGCCGTCGCAGCGGGTCGCCGCGGCTCTGCGGACCGGCTGCGCCGGGTCGCAAGTATTGTCCGAAAATTATTCGTATAAATATGAGGCCGCGGCAGTTCTACCGCGGCGACGATTCCCGATCGAGCGAATCGACATGTCCCGCCTTCGCCCTCCGGGCGGCCGAGACGCGATTGACGCCGCGCCTGTTAGGTTTCGGTGAAGCTCTTTACTTAAATGCAAGGTGTCGCGCGTAGACTGGGTCAACTTTCCAGTCGGGAGTCTGGCGCGCATGCGAGAGGTCTACGATTCCGCCGCACAAGGTTATGATCTGCGTCTGGTCGCGCTGGCGATTTTCGTGTGCGCCCTGGCCTCGTTCACGACCCTGAGGATTCTCACCCACGCCGCCCGGACGGTCGGGCACATGCGCGAGATCTGGATATGGACCGCCGCGGCAGCGGGCGGGTCGGGCATCTGGGCGACGCATTTCATCGCCATGCTCGCCTATGATCCGGGCGTGCCGAGCGGCTATAACCTCGGCCTGACCGTCCTGTCGCTCTTCGGCGCCGTCGTGCTCTGCGGCGCCGGGCTCAGCTGCGCGGCCAGCCGGGCGCGGGGCGCGCCGTGGATCGGCGGGTCGATCCTCGGCGCCGGCATTGCCGCGATGCACTATACGGGGATCGCCGCCTATGAGATCGCCGGCAGGCTCGAATGGCGGCCGCTGCCGATCCTGCTGTCCGTCCTGCTGTGCTCGGCTTGCGGCGCGCTCGCAATGGCCGCCGCGATGCGGAGCGCTTCGCTGCTGGCCAGGACGACCGGCGCGACGCTGCTGACCCTGGCCATCGCCGGCCATCATGTGCTGGCGATGAACGCGATCGGTTTCGTTCCCGATTCAAGCGTCGCCGTGCCCGAATTCGCCATTCCCTCGGGCTGGCTGGCGGTCGGCGTCGCCCTGGCGTCGCTGACCATCCTCCTGTTCGCTTGCGGCGGTCTGGCGCTCGACGCCCACGAGCGCATCCGCGCCAAGCGGGAGGGCGACCGCATGCGCGGCCTCGCCGACGCGGCGGTCGAAGGCCTGCTGGTCTGCCACGGCGAATCGATCGTGACCTTCAACTCCAGCCTGACCGAACTGACCGGCTATCGCGCCGAGGACCTCCTCGATGCGCCGCTGTCCCTGTTCCTTCCCGACGAGGCGGCGCGGCGCGCCCTGCTCGAGCAGCCCAAGCGGCATGTCGAGAGCGGACTGCGGCGCGCCGACGGCAAGGTGATTCCCGCCGAGTTCATCCTCCGCGCCATCGACTACGGCGGCAGGCCGCACAACGCGATCGCGGTGCGCGACCTGAGCGACCGCAAGAAGGCCGAGGACGACATCAGGTTTCTCGCGCATCACGACGGGCTCACCGGCCTGCCCAACCGCAATTTCTTCAACGCCCGGCTCGACGAGGAGATCGAGGCGCACAAGGCCTCGGGCCTGTCGCTCGCCATTCTGTGCCTCGACCTCGACCGGTTCAAGGAAGTCAACGATCTCTTCGGTCACGCGGCGGGAGACGCGGTCCTCAAGCGGGTCGCCGAGTGCGTCACCGGGGTCCTCGACCACAACCAGGTGATGGCGCGGCTCGGCGGCGACGAGTTCGCGATCATCGCCACCAACATCGCCAGTCCGATGGCGGCGAGCCGAATCGCCGAGACGGTGATCGAGACGCTGCGGCAGGACTACGAGACCTCCGCGAGCGGCAACTTCATCTCGACCAGCATCGGCGTGGCGATCTTTCCGAACGACGCGGAGGATCGCCGCTCCCTGCTGACCCACGCCGACACCGCGCTCTATCGCGCCAAGGCCGACGGGCGCGCCGTCTATCGATTCTTCGAGGCGGCGATGGGCGCCGAGGTTCGCGACCGGCGCATCCTGGAGCACGATCTGCGCAACGCCTTGATCCGGCGCGAACTCCGGCTCGTCTATCAGCCGCAGGCGCGCGCCTCGACGGGCGAGGTGATCGGCTTCGAGGCGCTGCTGCGGTGGCGCCATCCCGAGCGCGGCGACGTCTCGCCGGTCGTGTTCATCCCGATCGCGGAGGAGAGCGGCACGATCCTGCAGATCGGCGAATGGGTGCTGCGCACGGCGTGCCAGGACGCGACGACCTGGTCGCAACCGCTCGCGGTGGCGGTCAACGTCTCCACCGTCCAGCTGCACAACCAGAACTTCCCGCAACTCGTGCATGAAATCCTGCTGGAGACCGGTCTTGCGCCACGCCGGCTCGAGCTGGAGATCACCGAGACCGCCCTGGTCCGCGATCTCAACCGCGCGCTCACGACCTTGCGCCAGCTCAAGACGCTCGGCGTGCGGATCGCCATGGACGATTTCGGCACCGGCTATTCCTCGCTGTCGAACCTGCGCTCGTTTCCCTTCGACAAGATCAAGATCGACAAGTCCTTCATCAAGACGATCGACGTCAATCAGGAAGCGGCGGCGATCGTGCGCGCGGTGCTCGGGCTCGGCCGCGGTCTCGGCCTGCCGGTTCTGGCCGAAGGGGTCGAGACGAGCGGCGAACTGGAATTCCTCAGCGCGGAACTGTGCGACGAAATCCAGGGATGGATCGTCGGCAGACCGGCGCAGATCGAATCGTTCCGGCCTCTGACCCATCGCGGCGCGTTCGCGGCGGGCGCGCCGGCGCCGGCGAGCGAGGCCTTCGATCCCGCGCCGTTGCGAAACGCCGGCTGAGCGGGCGGCGCGGCGGGCGGGATATTCGTCGGGGCCGCGCGGCGCCTTGCCGGGGCCGATATTTTCGCATTGCCTTCAGGCGGAAACAGTGGTGAGGATTCCCTGCGGCGCCGCTGGCGGAGCGACGCGCCTGCTCCTCAATCCGGGAAAGGTCGAGGCCATGATCACCTTCTCCAGAACCACGACGGCGCCGTTCGTCTCGACGGTTCGCGCGCTCGCTTCGCCGGGCGCCACGCAGCGACAATCCAGGCGGCGCAGCTAGGCGGATCGGCCGGCGCAAGCCGCCGCCCGTTCGCGGCGCACGGATCGTCCTCGCACGAGGCGGCGCGGCGGCGCTGCGAAATCGCGCCCGAAGACGCATGCGGCAGGGCGGGGCGCAAGTGGCGTCCGTCGCGTCGTCGGGCGTAAATTCGCGTCTGGCGGGACGCCATACCGGCGCTCGCCGGTCGGAGGGGTTCGATCATGACGGATCAAGCGCCGAATCTCCATCATCGCGCGTGCCTTCAATTCGCCGACGGCGTCGCGCTGATGACGCGCCGCCAGTTCGGCTCGGCCTACCAGTCCCTGAACGCGGCGCATGACGCAATGCTCGGACTGTGCCGCGACCGCGCCAATGCCGACGTGCTTCACATCGCCCTGTTCAGCACGGTTGTGCTGCTGGCGGCGGGACAGGCCGAGCAAGCCGCGGGGGATGCGAACCAGCGCGCGGCGATGGGAATGGTCAGGGCCTGGGACGGCTGCAAGTCTTGCGCGCTCGGCACCGACCTCTACAATCGCCACGGCGGGATCACGCCGGCGGCGTTGGCCCACTACCAGCAGGCGGTCGCCCATTTCGCCGCCGCCATCGCGCTTCTGGAAGCCGGGCTCGGCCCGGGCGACCCGGAACTCTACGGACCGCTCGGCGACTATAGCGGCGTGCTGCGCGCGGTCGGTCGCGAGGCCGACGCCGATCGCGTCTTCGAGCGGGCGATCGCTCTGCCGCCCAAGCGCCTCAGCGCGGGGATGATCGGCGGCGGCTATCCGATCATCACCCTGGATCCCTTCGGGACCAATCCCTCGTTGCCGAGCCAGACATAGGCGAGGGCGCAGCTCACCAGCGCCCGCGGCCGCGGCCGAGGATCGATCCGTAGACATGCGTGCTGCGGCTCGGCTGGCTGAACTGCTGGCGTCGCGCATTGCGCTGTTCGCGCTCGCGCTCCTTGCGATCCCGCTCCGCCTGTTTCTGCTGGCGCTCCGATTCGCGGCGGCGCCGCTCTTCCTCGCGCATCCGCTGCTGCGCTTCGTGGTCGCGCCTCCGGCGCTCCGCTTCGTCGCGCTGGCGTTGCCGCTCCCACTCCTTCTGGCGCCGCGCCTCCTCGATCGCGCGCTGCCTGGCTTCGTAGTCGCGCTGGCGCAGTTCGCGCTCCCGGGCGATCCGCTCGCGCTCGGCCTGCTTCTGCCGCCGCTCCATCTCGGCGCGCTGGCGTTCGGCTTCCCTTTGCCGTTGCGCCGCCTCCTGCTCGCGATGCCGGCGTTCCGCCTCGTCCTTCTGGCGCTGTCGCTCCCACTCCTTCCGGCGCCGCGCGTCCTCGATGGCGCGCTGCTGCGTCTCGTATTCCTGCTGGCGGCGCTCCCGCTCCTTGTCCTTCTGCAGCGCCTCCCAGGCGCGCTGACGCTTCTCGATCTCGATCTGCTGTGCTCTGGCCTCGCGTTCGCGCGCCTTCGCCTGCGCCTCCTGTTCCTTCTCGAGCCGCCGCTTTTCCTGGTCGCGCCGGTTTTCCTCGGCGAGCCGCTGCATCGACTCGCGCTCCTGCCGGCGCCGGCGCTCGGCCTCGTCATGGGCGCGAATCTCCTGATCGCGACGCTGCCGCTCCGCCTCGCTGCGCAGGCGGATCTCCTCGTCGCGTCGCAGCCGTTCCGCTTCCTCCCGCCGCCGCGCCTCCGGTTCGCGCGGCTGTGGTTGGGGGTCCGGCCGCTGACGCGTCTCGTCGCCCCGGTGCAGAAGCCTTGCCTCCACGCGTTCGCGGACCTCCGGCTCGCGCCGCGGGCGCGCCAATTCCTGTCGCGGATGCGGTTCGTCGCCGCGCCGCGGGCGCTCGGTCCCGCCGCCGCCGCGCGCCGCCTGCTCGGACTGCGGGCGTTCGGCTTGGGCGCGCTGGCGCGCCTCCTGCTCGCGCTGGAGCCGCTCCGCCTCGACGCGCAGACGCGCTTCCTCGTCGCGCCGCCGAAGCTCGGCCTCCTCGCGCAGGCGCGCTGCCTGCTCGCGCTGCAGGCGGTCGGC
>JBEKEI010000032.1:0-31821 GCA_050013915.1 Roseiarcus sp. | reverse complement strand
ACAAGTTCAATGGCTTATTGCCAATCATACTTTGATATATATTTCATTAATATCGTTTGTCTCGTCTGGAGAGCTATTGATAGTTCTATTTATTTGTCTTCGCACTGAGGTGTTTTTGTATCGTCGTTATCGCAAAATATACAATTAGTTAGTGGGAATCTAACGCAGCGTTTAGGAGGGTGGAATTACGGGGACAGGATACCGATTGACACAATAGCTTTCCTGCGCCAGCATCGCCCATGGCTCGGCTCGCCCGCATCGTCCTTCCCGACACGCCCCATCATGTCACCCAGCGCGGGAACCGCCGGGGAAATCGTGGACAGGATACCGATTGATATCATAAGTCTCCGTCGTCGCCCCAAGGCTCGGCTCGCGCGCATCGTCCGTCCCGACGCGGGTCCGCCTGACAGCTCGCCACGCCACCCTGGAGCAGGCCCGTCGCGACATCGGCGCCTTCATCGAGACCGTCTACGCCAGCCAGCGCCTGCGCTCGCCGCTCGGCTACAAACCGCCGGTCGAGCTCGAAGCCGAGCTCAACCAGTCCCGCAACCGCCAACCAGTAGCTGAAGCCGCCTTGTCGCCAACTAGCCGCGTCTCAGCCGAGGGGTGCAGTCCAATATCCTGTCCCCGAACTCGGTGTATCTGTATCCTGTCCCCGAATTTCCCAGGCTGTTCGACGTGTTCGACCTGCCGCTCGCGGCCGCATCGGCGCAGGCGGGATAGCGGCGAAACAATCGGCGCGAATGAGCGGCGAACACACCCAGGGGTAACGCAAGGCCAAGGACGTGGAGGGCAGGGCGGCGCGAACGCGCATCCGAGGCGCGGGAATCAAAAAAAGCGAATCGTTCGTCCAGGGCCGGGAATAATCGGCCGCTGGGCGAGTCTTCTCGTCAGCGCATCGATAAGGGCGCCCAGAGGAGAAGATCATGCGAACGCTTCAACTGACGATCGTCGCCCTATTGGCGATTCACGCCGCCGCCCATGCCCAGACCAGCCCGACCGCCGCCGACAGGGCATTCACGAGTCGCTTCATGGATTCCTTTACCCCCGGCAGGGGGCCGCAATCTTCGGACCGAATTGTCCGCGATGCGAACGGATGCGCGCCCGACGTGGCGAGCGCGATTTGGGGCAGGAACGGCAGCCTTCTTGGTTATTCCTGCACCGCCGCGAGCGCGAACTGAGGCCGAGCGATTGCGATCGCGCGCCGGGTGTCGCCTCGGCGGGGTCGCTTGCCGTGACGGGCTGGGCGCGGCGGCTCGAGCGCGTCGCTTTCAGCGCTCGGCGACGCCGCCGTTCTGGCCCGCGCCAAATCCCTCCTCGGCCGCACGCTCGCCCTCCGCCGCCCCGGCTGCAACCCGCGCGCGGCGAAGGCGGTGGAAGCGGGCGATGTGAAGTCGCCGCACGTTCCGGGGACGCTCGGGATCGAGCCTCTTCCGCGGTTCAAGATCGACGCTGCGAACGGGCTGCAAGACGACTGCTACCGACCGTCGGGGTCGCGCCACCGGGCCAGCCGGAGACGACAGGCCAGCCCCAAGGACAAAAGTCCTTGCCAATGCCTCCGCAAAAGCGATGCTCGACGACGATTTCGCCGCTCGTTTTGGGTGGGGGTTGGGATGGAGCAGCGCTTCGCCTTCGATCAAATCGCGGACCTGTACAAGACCGCGCGTCCCGACTATCCCGAGGCGCTCATCGGGGATGTTCTCTCATACGCCGATTTGAAGCAGAACGACGGAATCCTCGAAGTCGGCTGTGGCGCCGGTCAGGCGACGAAAGGCTTTGCGAAGCGAGGCTTGCCGATTCTCGCGATCGATCCCGGACCGGCAATGGTCGGTCGCGCCCGCGAAAGCCTGGCGGGCTTCGGCAATGTCGCATTCCTGGAGACGACGTTCGAGGCATGGCCTGTCATCCCGGGAGGATTCCGGCTGATCATCGCGGCGCAGTCGTGGCACTGGATATCCCCGGCGCTGCGGTTCGCGAAGGCCGCCGAGACGCTTTCGCCCGACGGTTCGCTCGCGGTGTTCGGACATGTTCCCGTGGGATTGCCTGCGTCGATCCTCACGCGATTCAGCGACATCTACTTGCGCCGGACCGGCAGGTGGGGTCCTCCACCCGAAGCCGGCTACCTGCCCGATGGTCCCTTTAAGGGATGGTTCGACCAATCCGGGCTGTTCGGGCCGGTCGAGCACAGAAAATACTCATGGATATGGCGACACACGACGTCGAGCTATACGGATTTCTTGCGCACGAGATCGGAGAACCGGATGATGGACGCCGCAAAGCGTGAAGCGCTGCTCGGGGAAATTGCCGCGGCGATCGACGATGCGGGCGGAGAGCTTGCTTTGGACTATGAAACGCATCTCTATATGGCGCGGCGTTTGAACCGCGAATGAATCTTCCTTCCTGCGGCGCAGGCGACGCGCGCGACCTGCGGGCGCAACGCAATAATTTTGACGAAGCGCCTTTCGGCGAAAAATCGCGGACCTTTGGGAGGTCGGCGCCGATCGCCAGGCAGGTGTTTCGAGGCGAGGCTGGCGGGCGGTGGATCCGCGTTGGGCCCCATGAAATCCCATCTCGAGACTCATCCTCGATTCCGACCTCTCAAGAGGTCGCGCAATCGCGAGCTGCGAGCCGCGCAGACGGCGAAAATTTGCGCCGGCCGGAACCCGACCCGTGACGGCCATCGATGGGTCTACCGGCTCACGCGGAAAGCGGTCATCATTGCCCGCAATCTGGCAAGGGGAACTCGTCATGCTGTCACACACGACCCTCGGGGTGACCGATATCCGTCGCTCGAGGGCGTTCTACGTGCCTCTTCTTGAAGCTCTCGGTTTGGTCCCGAAATTCTCTGGCGAGAAATGGTCTGGCTGGAAGCATCCGGCAGCCGACAGGCCGCTGTTCATAATTACCTGTCCTTTCGACGGCGGGCCGGCGACGGCGGGAAACGGCCAGATGATCGCCTTCCTCGCGAGCAGTCGTGCGCTGGTCGATCAATGTCATTCGCTGGCGATACGGCACGGAGGAACTGACGAGGGTAAGCCCGGTCTTCGGCCGGAATATCACCCCGACTATTATGGCGCCTATTTTCGCGATCCGGATGGAAACAAGCTTTGCGTCTGCTGCCATCAACGCGAGTGAGCTCACGTCCGCCTTCATCGGGAGTCGAGCCGAAAGCGGACAGGCAGAGGGTATCCTAACCGCCTGGCCGGGGCAGAACTCGAGAAACATGTCGAAGCCGCCGCCTCCCGCCGGATCAGCCGCACAGCCTCGTCCTACGGCGCCTCGCTGCGTTCGGCCCTGCCCATCAGCTGGCTCTGCAGGATCACCACGATCAGCAGGAACACGCCGCGGATGACCGATTGCCAGTAGGCCGACAGCGAGATGAAGCCGCGGCCGTTCTCGAAATTCAGCACGTTGAAGATGAGGCCGAGCAGCATGACGCCCGCCAGCGTGGCGCCGACCGAGCCGAGGCCGCCGGTCAGCAGCGTGCCGCCGACCACCACCGAGGCGATCGCGAACAATTCCCAGCCGACGCCCTCGATCGGCTGGCCGGCGCCGAATTGCGAGGCGAGGATCACCCCGGCGAGCCCGGCGAGGCCGCCGCTCACCGCGTAGACGAGGAATTTGACCCGGTTGACCGGCAGGCCCATCAGCCGGCTCGCGTCCTCGTTGCCGCCGATCGCGAGCACGGTGCGGCCGGTGCTGGTGAAATTCAGCACGACCGAGCCGATGACATAGGCGGCGCCCGCAATAAGCGCGGGGATCGGGACGTTGTAGAAATCGCCCTGACCGAGGTCGGTGAAGCCGCTCTCGTAGGAGACCGACACCGATTGGTCCTTGGCGAGCAGCAGCGCGGCGCCATAGGCCGCCAGCATCGCGGCGAGCGTGGCGATGAACGGCAGGATGCGCAGGCGCACGATGACGAGGCCGTTGAGGAGGCCGATGCACAGCCCCGCGCCGACGCCGCCGGCGAGGCCGGCCAGCGTGCCATAGGGGCTCAGCATCGCCGAGACCACGCTGCCGAGCGCCGCCGTGCCGCCGACCGACAGGTCGATGCCGCCGGTCATGATGACGAAGCACATGCCGAGCGCGACCAGCGCGAACATCGAGTTGTAGCGGAGCACCGTCGAGATGTTGAACAGGCCGAGAAAGTTGTCGTAGCGAAGCCAGCCGAACAGAATCAGCAGCGCCAGCGCGATCAGCACGCCCTGGCTCGCCAGAACCGAGATGACGGAGAGTTTCTTCATGGCTCAGGCCCTTCCCTGACCCTGGAGCCAGACCGCGCCAATGATCAACGCCGCCTTGGCGAGCTTGGCGACATCGTCGGGCACGCCATTGGCGAGCATCGTGTAGCGCACGAGCTGAATGATCAGCGCGCCGATCAAGGTCCCGGAGATCGTCGCGCGCCCGCCGCTCAGCAGGGTGCCGCCGACGGCGACGGCGGCGATCGCGTCGAGCTCCATGCCGAGACCGACCTGGTTGGCGTCGCTCGAACTGTTGATGGCGATCACCACCAGGCCGGCGAGGCCGGCGCACAGGCCGCTGATGCAATAGACCCAGCGCTTGACCTGCGCGACCGGCACCCCGGCGAGCCGCGCCGCCCGTTCGTTGCCGCCGATCGCCAGAATCTGCCGCCCGAACAGGCTGCGCTTGAGCACCCAGGCGGCGGCGGCGACCAGGACCAGCATGATGATGACCTGGATCGGCACCCCTCGATAGACGTCCTGCACGGCCAGGACGCGGCCGAGGCCGATCCACTGGAACGCGTCCAGCTTGAACGGCTGCAGGCTGCCGTTGGTCATCACCTGCGCGATGCCGCGGCCCGCGATGAACAGCACGAGCGTGGCGATGATCGGCTGGATGCGGAAACGGGTGATCAGCCAGCCGTTGAACCAGCCGAACGCGCCGCCGAGCAGAATGGCGGCGACCATCGACACCGCGACGGCGACATGGACGTCGCCGAGATCGACGACCTTATTGAGAAAGATGATCGGCGCGATCGCCCCTGAAATCGCCATCAGCGATCCCACGGACAGATCGATGCCGCCGGTCGCGATGACCAGCGTCATGCCGACGCCGACGATGACGATCGCCGCGACCTGGGTCAGGTTGACGTCGAGCGTCTGCATCGCCAGAAAATGGCGGGTGAACAGCATGTTGAAAATGATCAGGGCGACCAGCGCGCCGAGCGTCGAAAACCGCATCACCGCGGCCAATGTGTCGGCCCGCGAGGACGCCGCCGGCGCCTGAAGCTGCGCGGGGGTCAAGACGCGCTCTCCTCGGGGACGAGATCGGTGTCGCCATGCGCCATCGCCGTCATCACCGCGCTTTCGCTCGCGTCGGCGTGCGCGAATTCGGCGACGCTGCGGCCCTCGCGCAGCACGAACACGCGGTCGGAGCCCTCGAGCACTTCTTCGAGTTCGGAGGAAATCATCAGCACAGCGAGTCCCTGGTCGGCGAGCTCCTTGATGAGGCTCTGGATCTCCGCCTTGGCGCCGACGTCGATGCCGCGCGTCGGCTCGTCGAGAATCAACAGCTTGGGGTTCATCGCGAGCCAGCGCGCCAATAATACCTTCTGCTGATTGCCGCCCGACAACTCGCGGATTTTCTGGTCGGGCCCGCTGCATTTGACGCCGAGCCGCTTGATGAATTTCTCGACGATGGCGGCCCGCTGGGCCTCGTCGACCACGCCGGCCCGGGTCAGCTGCGGCATCAGCGCGAGGGTGAGATTTTCCGACACCGACATTTCGGGCACGATGCCTTCGAGCTTGCGGTCCTCGGAGGAGAATCCGACGCCGGCGCGGATCGCGTCGATCGGCTCGCGCGCGTCGAGCGGCTTGCCGTCGAGGACCAAGGTTCCGCCGCGCTTGGGATCGGCGCCGAAAACCAGTCTGGCCGTCTCCGTGCGCCCCGCGCCGAGCAGGCCGGCGAAACCGGCGATTTCGCCGCGCTTCACCTCGAACGAGACGTCGTGGACCTTGTGGCCCGCGCTCAAATTGCTGGCGGTGAGCATGGTCTCGCCGATCCGTCCGTGCCGGTCGCCAAACGCGGTCGCGCTCTTGGCGACCTGCGCGACGTCGCGGCCGAGCATGCTGGCGACCAGATCGAGCTTGCCGACGGACC
Source organism: Roseiarcus sp. (assembly GCA_050013915.1). Taxonomy (GTDB): domain Bacteria; phylum Pseudomonadota; class Alphaproteobacteria; order Rhizobiales; family Beijerinckiaceae; genus Roseiarcus. Next base: position 25,701 of record JBEKEI010000032.1, on the reverse strand, counting down.
CCAGTTGCGCGGTCTTGACCGTGCGGCCGTCGCGCATGATCGTCACGCGATCGCATACGGCATAGAGTTCGTCGAGCTTGTGGCTGACGAATATGACCGAGACGCCTTGCGCCTTCAGCCCGCGGATGACGTCGAACAGCACCGCGACTTCGCGGTCGTCGAGCGAGGATGTCGGTTCGTCCATGATCACGAGCTTGGCCTTGAAGCCGATCGCCCTGGCGATCGCCACCATCTGCTGGGTGGCGGTGTTGAAGCGCAGCAGGGGTTTGCGGACGTCGAGGTCCATCTCGAAGCGCGACAGCAGCGCGCGCGCCTGCTCGTGCATCGCGCGCCAGTCGAGCAGCCCGAACCGCCGGCTTTCGCGCCCCAGGCAGATGTTTTCCGTCACCGAGCGATAGGGTACGAGATTGATCTCCTGATAGATCGTGCTGATGCCCTTGTGCTGGGCGTCCTGAGGCGAGCGCGCCTCGAATGGCCGGCCCTCGAACGCGATCTCGCCCTCGTCGCGACCGACATAGCCGGTCAGGATCTTGATCATGGTCGATTTGCCGGCGCCGTTCTGGCCGATGAGCGCATGGACTTCGCCGGGCGCGACTTCGAGCGAGGCGGCGGCGAGCGCCGGAATGCCCCCGAACGCCTTGCTGATCGCGCGCATCGAAAGCAGCGGGGATTGCGCTGGAGGGATCGCGGACATTTCTTGCCAGCCCGTCTCGTGCCTCGACAATAAAATGGTCCGCCCGCCGACGAATTTCGCCGAGCGGCGGGCGGACCCAAGCGGCCAAGGAGCCTAGACGACTTCAGTACGAATCGGCGATGCTCGCCGCCGCGTTGCTGCTGTCGTAGAACCGATCCTTGTTGGTCATGACGGGCGGGATCTTCTCGCCCTTGGAATATTTGATCGCCGCGTCGAACGCCGCCGGGCCGAACCTGGGATTGCATTCGACCGTCGCGCCCATCTTGCCGTCGATGATCGCCTGCAAGCCGTCCTTCTCGCCGTCGATCGAGACGATGATGATGTCCTTGCCCGGCTTCTTGCCCGCCGCCTCGATCGCCGAAATGGCGCCGATCGCCATTTCATCGTTGTGAGCGTAGATGACGTTGGCTTCGGGATGAGCCTGCAACAGCGCCTCGGCGGTCTTGCGGCCTTCGTCGCGATTGAAATTGCCCGTCTGCGAGGCCAGGATCTTCATGTCGGGATGCTGGGCGATGACTTCGTCGAAGCCCTTCTTGCGGTCGTTGGCGGGCGAAGAGCCGGTCGAGCCTTCGATCTCCAGAATGTTCGCCTTGCCGTCGGTCGCCTTGGCGAGCCATTCGCCGGCCTGCTTGCCCTCGAGCACGAAATCGGAGCCGATGAAGGTCACATAGTCGACGCCGGGCTTGGCGAGGCTCGCATCGACGTTGCGATCGATCAGGAACAGGGGAATGCCGGCCTTCTTGGCGGCCATGACGGCGGGGATCAGCGGCTTCTCTTCGCGCGGCGAAAGGAAGATCGCGTCGACGCCCTGGGCGATCATGCTGTTGACGTCGGCGACCTGCTTGGCGGCGGAGCCGGCGGCGTCGGTGTAGACGAGCTGCCAGCCGAGCTTGGCGGCCTCGTCCTTCATGCTCTTCGTCTGCGCGAGGCGCCACGGATTGTTCATTTCGGTCTGCGCGAAGCCGACCTTGTAGGTCGCTTTCGGCTTGAGCGGCGGCAGGCCGTCCGCCAGCGCCGCGGTGACCGAGAACGCGGCGATCGCCACGCCGGCCATGAGCGCCGTGCGGCGCGTAATGGATGCCATTTCAAATCTCCTTGGTCGTCTCCCTGATCGCCGCGTTCGGGCGACCTGTTGCTAATAGAGCGATCAAGATTATTATCAGTCAAGCAAAAATCTGATTATTGCAGCGCACTATTTATGTTGCGGTGCGAACAATTCAGAGGGGGGAATGGAAGACTTCGCAGCGAAATTGGCGCGCGAGCGCGAGGAACGCACGCGCGCCGCCCGGCGCGAGCGATCCGCCGGATTCGCCTCGCCACAGCCGGGACTGCGACGCCCGACGATGACGGATGTCGCCCAGCTCGCCGGCGTTTCGCAATCGAGCGTCTCGCTCGCGCTCAACCAGATGATCGGCGCCCGCATTTCCGAGGCCACTCGCGCGCGCGTGATCGAAGCGGCGCGCAGCATCGGCTACGAACTGCCGGCGGCGCGGCGCGTGTCGGCTGTCGGGCCGCCGCGCGCCTCGATCGCCTATCTCGTCGACGAGATTTCGACGAGCCCGCATCCCGTCGTCAATCTCGACGGCGCGCGCGATTGGGCGTGGGAGGCCGGCTATCTCGTCTGCGCGCACGTGACTCGCTCGAACAGCGAACTCGAAGCCTGCACGATCGCCGCGATCAAGCGCGACGCCTCGGTCATCGGCGTCATCTATTCGACCATTTTCACGCGCGAAGTCTCGTTGCCGCGGAGCCTCGAGGGTGTTCCGACCGTCCTGCTCAACTGCTACGACGCCGAGCGTCGCTTCGCCAGCGTCGTGCCCGACGAGACCGCCGGCGCCTATGCGGCGACCGCCCATCTCCTCGAGAAGGGCCATCGGCGGATCGCGTTCATCAATGGCGAGCCGTGGATGGACGCCTCGGCCGACCGTCTGAAGGGTTACCAACAGGCGCTTGCCGACGCCGGCGTCGCCTTCGACGCCTCGCTGGTGCGTGACGGCGATTGGCTGCCGGCCCAGGCTTGCCGCCATGCGCGTGCGTTGATCGCGCAGACGCCGCGCCCCAGCGCAATCTTCTGCGCCAACGACCTGATGGCGATGGGCGCGCTGGAGGCCGCCGCGCTGAACGGATTGCGCGTCCCCGAGGATATCTCGATCATGGGCTACGACGATCAGGAACTCGCCCGCTACACCAATCCGCCGCTGTCGACGCTCGTTTTGCCCAACTACGAAATGGGCCGCCGAGCCGTCGAGCTGCTGATCGACATCGCCACGAACGGCGCCGGCGCGCCGGCGCCGACGATCCGCGTCGACGGACCGCTGGTCGAACGCGCCTCGGTGGGCGCGCCGGCGCGAGGCTGACCGGCGCGCTCGCTCGCAGCTCCCGCGCCGCCGCGCGCCAGGCCGCGCGCCAGCCGGCGCTGCGGCGACCCGCCTTCATGGGCCGCGACGCTCGACGACGATCACGCGCGGTCCGCCCGCAAAGGCGCCCACGCAGAGCGCGAGCAGCCAGACCGCCACGCCGAAGGGAGGATGGATCAGCGCGACGATCGAGACCAGCACCATCGCCAGCGCGACGAAGGCGACGAGCCAGCGGCCGCGCAGGACGGCGATGAGGACGGGCAGGAACATCAAGGCGAGGAGTCCGAGACCCGCGCCGGCGAGGAAGGAATGTGTCATGCGTCGATCTCCCTGCGCGCAGTCTAGCGGGACGAAGCACGGCCGGCTAGCCGCCGGCCGACCGGACCCGGCGCGGCGCGGGAGACGACCGCGCCCGCCGCGCTACCCCGCCGCCTCCTCGCGGGCGATCGCGGCGAGCCGCGCCTCTTCGGCCTCGCTGAGCGGCGCCGGCGCCGGCGCCCTTCTTCGCGTCCCCAACCAGAGCGCGAGCGCGCCGGCGGCGAGGACGAGCGGCGCGCCGCCCCACAGCAGCAGCGTCCGCGGCTCGAACGGCGGCTTCAGCAGGATGAAGTCGCCGTAGCGCGAGACGAGGAAGGCGCGCACCGCCTCGTTGCTCTCGCCCTTGGCGATGCGCTCGCGGATCAGCAGGCGGATGTCGCGCGCGAGCGGCGCGTCGGAATCGTCGATCGACTGGTTCTGGCAGACCATGCAGCGCAATTCGCCCGACAGCGCGCGGGCGCGGCTCTCGAGCGCGGGGTCGCGCATCACCTCGTCGGGCTGGACCGCGTGGGCGATCGGCGCCGCGAGCAGCGCGAAGACGAGGATCAGCCGCGCGCGCCGCATCGTCAGCGCGCCGCCAGCGCATTGGCGCCGCCGCGTGCGGGCGCCGGCGCGCCGATGCGCAGGCGCCTGTCGGCGAGCGAAAGGCCGCCGCCGAGCGCGATCACGCAGGCGCCGAGCCAGATCAACGTCACCAGCGGCTTCCAGTAGAGCCGCGCCGCGACGGCGCCGTCGGCGCCCTGGTCGCCGATCGAAATGTAGACCTGGCCGAGCCGGAGCGTCGCGATGCCGGCCTGGGTGGTCGCCATCTGGCGCGCGCCGAAAAAGCGCTTGGCGGGCTCGACGGTGGCGACGAGCGTTCCCCCCGCGCGGATCTCGGCCGTGGCGTAGGTCTCGCGGAAGTTCGGCCCCGCGCGCTCGGCGACCGACTGAAACGTCACTTCGTAGGGGCCGACCGCCCTCGCCTCGCCGACGCGCATGCTGGCGATCGCCTCGTCGCCGAAGGCGGTCGCGGCGAGGCCGAGCAGCGTGATTCCGACGCCGGCATGGGCGAGCGCGCTGCCCCAGGCCGACAGCGGCAGGCCGCGCGCACGGGCGATCACCGCGGCGAACGGCGCGCCGCGCCGCCAGATCCGAAACAGGAGCTCCGTCAGCGAACCCAGCACGATGTAGATCGCCAGCCCCGCTGCGATCGGCGCCAGCACAGGGCCGCGGTGCGCGAACGCGAACAGGGCCACGCAGACGACGAGGCCGGCGGCCGCCGCGACGCTGAGCCGCTGGGCGACGCCGAGCAGGTCGCCGCGCTTCCAGGCGAGCGACTGGCCGAACGGCATGACGAAGCACAGGACCAGAAGCAGCGCGCCGCAGGTCATGTTGAAGAACGGCGCGCCGACGGTGATCTTCTCGCCGGTCAATTGCTCGAGCGCGAGCGGGTAGAGCGTGCCGATCAGCACGCCCGCGCAGGTCGTCGTCAGCAGCAGGTTGTTGAGCACGAGGGCGCCCTCGCGCGACACCGGCGCGAAAATGCCGCCGCGCTTCAGCAGCGGCGCGCGCCAGGCGAACAGGGCGAGCGCGCCGCCGATGAACAAGGCGAGGATCGCGAGGATGAACACGCCGCGCGAGGGATCGCTGGCGAAGGCGTGGACCGAGGTCAGCACGCCGGAGCGCACCAGGAAGGTGCCGAGCAGCGAAAAGGAGAAGGCGAGGATCGCCAGGAAGATCGTCCAGACCTTCAGGGCGTCGCGCTTCTCCATCACCGCGACCGAATGGATGAAGGCCGTGCCGGCGAGCCAGGGCATCAGCGAGGCGTTCTCGACCGGATCCCAGAACCAGAAGCCACCCCAGCCGAGGGTGTAATAAGCCCAGTAGGAGCCCATCGCGATGCCGAGCGTCAGAAAGCACCAGGCGATCAGCGCGAACGGCCGCACGAAACGCGCCCAGGCGGCGTCGATCCGCCCCTCGATCAGCGCCGCGGCGGCGAAGGAGAACACGATGGAGAAGCCGACATAGCCGAGATAGAGCAGCGGCGGATGGATCGCGAGGCCGAGGTCCTGCAGGATCGGGTTGAGGTCGCGGCCCTCGAAGGGCGCCGGCGTCAGACGCGCGAACGGGTTCGAGGTCATCAGGATGAAGGCGAGAAAGGCGCTCGCGATCAGCCCCTGCATCGCGAGCACGTTGGCGCGCAAGACCCAGGGCAGGCCGCGCCCGGCGGCGACCACCAGCGCGCCGAACAGCGAGAGGATCAGCACCCAGAGAAGCATCGAGCCCTCGTGGTTGCCCCAGACGCCCGAGATTTTGTAGATCGTCGGCACCGCGCTGTGTGAATTCTCGGCCACGTTGACGAGCGAGAAGTCCGACGCCAGATGGGCCCAGACGAGCGCGCCGAAGGACAGCGCTACTCCCGCGAACTGGCCGAGCGCGCAGGATTGGCCCACTGCGGCGAGGCCCTCGTCGCCGCGCCGGGTTCCCCACAGCGGGATGACCGTCTGCGCGAGCGCCAGCGCGAGCGCGAGGGTCAGCGCGTAATGGCCGATTTCGACGATCATTGGGTTGCCGCTCCTTCGCCGCCTTCTTGCCAGCGTCCCTGCTTCTTCAAGGCGTCGACCACCTCGCGCGGCATGTAGCGCTCGTCGTGCTTGGCGAGCACGGAATCGGCGCGGAACACCCCGGGCGACTCGAGCACGCCCTCCGCGACGACTCCCTGCCCCTCGCGGAACAGGTCGGGCAGCATGCCCTGATAGGTCACTGCGACATTGCTGGCGTTGTCGGTGATGGTGAAGCGCGCCTTCTCGCCTTCGCTCTTGACGAGCGAGCCCGCCTTGACGAGGCCGCCGATGCGCATGCGGGTCCCCGCCGCCGGGTTCTTCTGCAGCACCTCGGTCGGGCCGTAGAAAAACACGATGCTGTCGCTCAGCGCGTAGAGCGCGAGGGCCGCCGCGCAGCCGACCACCGCGAACGCGATGCCGATCAGCGTCAGGCGTCTGCCCTTGCGGGTCACCGTTCGGCCTTTCTCGGTTTGGCCCGGCCAAGCGCGCGCCGGACGCCGTCGTCGCGGGAGGAAGCGCCGCCGCCGGCGCAATCGTCATTGCGATCGATCATCAAGGGCGCGACGCCGCGCGCGCCCGGCCGCCCGCAACCGCCCGCTCGCGCGCCCGGGGCCCGGCGGCCGTCGCCCGGCGTCAAAGGCCGAACTCCTGCGCGAGCGCGTCGAGCTGATGGGCGGCCGCCTCGTTGCCGGCCATCGCCTTGCGCGCCTTCGCCATGGCTTCCTTCGCCTTGTCGGTCTCGTGCAGCACGCCATAGGCGCGGATGAGTCGCTGCCAGCCCTGCGCGTCGTCGCCGTTCTGGTCGAGCCGGGCGGCGAGACGCGCGACCATGCCGCGAATGGCGGTCTGCTGCGAGGCGGGATCGAGCGAGGCGATCGCCGCCGCCTCGCCGCTGGGCGGCGCCGGCGCGGCGGGCGCGGCGCCGCTCAGGCCGGCAAGCCGTTCGCGGACGATGTCGAGCCAGGCGGCGTCGGGCGGGCCATCGGCGATCAATCGGCGATACAGGTCGACAGCCTTGTCTTTGTCGCCCTCCTGCTCGGCGGCGAGGCCGAGATAAAATCGCGCCTTGGGCAGGTCCGCCTGGCTCGCCAGCGCCTGCTCGAAGCCGCCGCGCGCCTGCGCGGTGACGACGCCCCCGGCCGCCGCGGTCAGCGCCTCGGCGTAGTCCGCACGCATCTGCGCGTCTTCTCCCAGCAGAATCAAGGCCCTCTCATAGGCCTTGGCCGCCTCGTCGTAGCGCCCGAGGCGCATATAGACCGGCGCGATGACCTGGAACCCGCGCCCATCATGGGGGTCGGCGAGCAGGTGCGCCTCGACCTTGGTCACGGCGGCGGCGAGATCGTCGCCCTGCTCGGGTCCGGCGGCGCGCGCCGACAGCGGCTGATCGGGCAGATCCGGGCTGCCGAGACGCCAGTAGAACCCGAGCGATATCGCCGGAACCAGCGCGAGTACGATCAGGGCTGCGGCGCGCCGGCGCGAGGTTGCGCGCCCGTCGACGGCGGCCGGCGCGTCGGCCGCCGCGTCGGCCGCCGCGATCAGCCGCCGCCCCGCCTCGGCGCGCGCGCCCGCCGCCTCGCCCGGCGGCAACTGTCCGCGCTCGACGTCGCGCTCGATCTCCGCCAGCTGGGCCCGATGGAATTCTATCGCCCGCGCCTGCCCCTGCGTGGCGGAGCGCCGACGCGACAGCGGCCAGAGCGCACACAACACGGCGGCGCCGGTCATCAGGGCGAAGGCGACCCACAGCATGTCCACCAGCCTTTGAGCAAGACCGCCTTGAGAACATCATGACGATGGCTATGGCAAGGCAAAACTTGACGGGCCGCGGTGGCGCGGCGACCCGGCGATCGCGTCCGCTTCGCGGGCCTGGCGGTCACCATGCGGGAAGGCGCAGCGTCGCGCGCAGGCCGCCGAGCGGGCTGTCCTCGAGCAGCAGCGATCCGCCGTAGATTTGCGCGAGATCGACGATGATCGACAGGCCGAGTCCCGAGCCCGGTCTGGATTCATCGAGCTTCTGGCCGCGACGCAGGGCGGCGCTGCGCGCCTGGGGGTCGAGGCCAGGGCCGTCGTCGTCGATCTGGGTGACGAAGAAGGCGCGCCCGACCGCGTCCGGGTCGGGATCGCGCGCCGCCGAAATCGCGACCCGCGCGCGCGCCCATTTGCCCGCATTGTCGAGCAGATTCCCGATGAGGTCGCTGAGGTCCTGAACTTCGCCGCGAAAGCGCAGACCCTCCGGCGCGTTGATCGCGAACGTCAGCGCGCGGTCGCGGTAGAGCTTGTCGAAGGTGCGCACCAGACCCTCGATGACCGGCTTGACGTCGGTCGCCGCGCCGAGCGAGCCCGCGCGGGCGGCGGCGCGCGCGCGATCGAGATAGAACGACACCTGGCGACGCATGACCTCCGCCTGCTCCTTGACCTTCTCGGCGAGCGTCGGGCTGCCGGCGTCGGCTTCGTTGAGAATGACGCTGAGCGGCGTCTTCAGCGCGTGCGCGAGATTGCCGACCTGGGTGCGCGCGCGATCGACCACCTCCCGATTGGCGTCGAGCAGCAGGTTGACCTCGGCGGCGAGCGGGGCGATGTCCTGCGGGAACTCGCCGGTGATCCGTTCGGCCTCGCCGCGCCGGATCGAGGCGACGCCGTCGCGCAGTTCGCGCAAAGGGCGCAGACCGAAGCGGACCGCCAGCGCCATCGAACCGAGGATGGCCGCCAGCAGCAGCACGAAGGTCGCCGCCAGCGCATATTCGAAATCGTCGATCTCGGCCTCGATTTCCTCGGAATTGCCGGCGACCTGGATGAGGTAGCGTCCTTCGTCGCCCGCGTCGATGATGCGCTCGATCATGCGCAGGCTGCGCTCGTCGGGCCCCGTGACATAGGCGCTGCGACCGCGGCCGGAATTCGCGTCGGCGTTGGCGGCGGCGCCGTCGACGCGCGGCAATTGGGCGGCGAACAGCGAGCGCGAACTCTTGACGTCGGGCGGTTGCGCATCGAGCCGCGTGATCTGCCAATACCAGCCCGAGCGCGCCAGCTCGAATTGCGGCCCGATGAATTGTCCGGACCCGCTGAGTCCCTCGAGGCCGTTGGTCGCCACATTGGCGACAAGGGCCTTGAGATAGACGCCCAGCTGCTCGTCGAACGCAGCCTCGGTCGAACGGGCGTGGACCGCCGACAGCCCGAGGCCCGCAACCACGAGGATCGCCGAGCACCAGAACGCCGCCGACAGGAACAGGCGCGTCGCTATCGACTGGGCGTTCAGGCCTCTAGGCATATTGATCCATCGACCGGCGCGCCGATGCGGTCGGGCTCAGCGTGGCGCCCGCGCGGCCGGCGCGGACGGTGCGGCGGCCTCGCCATCGACGCCGACGAGGTAGCCGAGTCCGCGCAGGGTCTGGATGACGTCGACGCCGAGCTTCTTGCGCAAGCGGCCGACGAACACCTCGATCGTGTTCGAATCCCTGTCGAAATCCTGATCGTAGAGGTGCTCGACGAGTTCCGAGCGCGAGACGATGCGGCCGGCGTGATGCATGAGATAGGACAGCAGGCGATATTCGTGCGAGGTCAGCTTGACGACGACGCCGTCGACCGTGACGCGGCCGGCGCGCGCGTCGAGCCGCACTGGCCCCGCCGCCAGTTCGCTCGTCGCGTGGCCGGCGGCGCGGCGCAGCAGCGCCCGCAGCCGGGCGAGCACCTCCTCCATGTGGAACGGCTTGGCGACATAGTCGTCGGCGCCCGCGTCGAAGCCCTGGACCTTGTCGCTCCAGCGATCCCGGGCGGTGAGGATCAGCACGGGCATCGTTCGCCCGGCTCTGCGCCAGGCCTCGAGAACCGCCACGCCGTCGCGCTTGGGCAGGCCGATGTCGAGCACGACCGCGTCATAGGGCTCGGTGTCGCCGAGAAACCAGCCTTCTTCGCCGTCGAGCGCATGATCGACGACATAGCCTGCGCCTTCGAGCGCGGCGACGATCTGCCGGTTGAGATCGCGATCGTCTTCCACCACGAGCAGACGCATGGTCGTTCAGCTCCTCGGCGGCGTTTCGCGGGAGATGCGGGTGTTCGTCGGTTTTCCGGTCACCGCGTTCATGACGACATGCACCAGGCGGCCGTCCCGATGCAACAGGGCGATCTCATAGACGTATTCCTCTCCCAGCCGGCACAGTTTGGCCGACAGAGCCTCCGCCTTTCCGACCGACTTTTCCGCGCTCTTGAGCGCGACGAAAGGCTCGAGAAGCCGATGAATCCTGATCTCTTCGCGTGTTTCGGTCGTCGGAAAGCAGACCCCCTTGACGGTCGGCGGCGACTGGGCGAAAGCGGGCCAAGCTCCTTGCGTGGCGATCGTCGCGCCGATCGCCGCGACGACGGGATGAAGAGACTTTCGCGCCATGACCGACCCTCGCCCGCCCCGTCTGAACGCCGAATGAATGACGCCTCGGCTCCGGAGAATCGCGCGGCCCCGGATTATCGATTCGCCCGCGGCAATATCGCCGCCGCGCCTCTTTGCGAGGCAAGGAGACGTGGCGCCGCGGCGATGTCCAGCGCGCTGCGTCGATACAGGACCGCCGACCGTCTCGCGCGCAGGGAGCAAGATAGCATGAATCCGGGCTTTGTTCGGGCGCTCTTCGTCGGCCTGCCGTCGGTATGGTGCCTTCTTACGATCGGATAGACGGCCCGCGCGGTCGTCGGCGACGCCCGGGAGGATCGCGGCTTTGCGGCCCACCTGGTCATGGTGCTCAAGCGCGAGGGCGACCGGGCCGGCTTCTGCACGGGGGTGGTCGTCGCGCCGCGCATCGTCCTGACGGCCGCCCATTGCGTCACGGCGACAGGGAACATGCGCATCTACTACAAGGACGATGCGGGGCAGGCCGTCATCATCGAGGTGAAGGCGGTCGCTGTCCATCCCGGGTTTCGCGCAGATGGGATCGCCAAGCGCATCGTTTCTGTCGATCTCGCCCTGGTCGAGACGCAGACGCCGCTTGGCGCAGGTTTTTCCGCCGCCGCGCTGGACGACGCGGGGACGACCGCAGTCGGCGAGGGTGTCCTGATCGCCGGCTACGGCGTTGGAGCAGACGGCGTGGCGACCAGCGCGGGCGTGCTCCGGAGCGCCGCCCTGCGGGTGCGCGCACCGCTTTCGGGCATCCTGCTGTGGGCGGAGGATCCCAACAGGGCAGGCGCCGGCGCCTGCACCGGAGATTCCGGTGGCCCGATGCTGTCCGCCGAAGGCGGCAAGGTGCTCGCCATCATCGCCTGGTCGTCAGGCGTCGGCGGCAGGCGCTGCGGCGCGAACACGCAAGGCGTGCTGGTCGCGCCGCAGCGCGCCTGGATCGACAGCGTCGTGGAGCGCTGGCGTTAGCGGCGCAAAGGGATCCGCCGCTTCGGCGTATATTTCTACTGAATTACTGGATTCAAATTGACAGGGCCGGAATTTGTGGCACTGATGAGGCGGCCATAAGGCTTGCGTCCGCCGTAATCGCGGCGACGGCTTTTCCGGGTCTTTGCATTCGAGGCAGCGTTGCAGAAAGATCACAACGCCTCGTCAATCGCCGGAATGATCGTTTTGCCAGCGCCGCTGGCCGGTCGATGCGTTATGATCGTTGAGATATAGCGGTTCGCATGAGTAGTTCGCCATTTTCCGAACCGCCGGGGCTGTAGTCTTTGTGTCACATAAACTGGCTACGGACATCCAGCGAAATATGGCGACAGGGCGACTAAAATACGAATTGCGGCAGGTTTTGCCGAGCGAGACGCTGAAGCGTTCGAGGGCGACAAAAGGGGCGCGTCAATGAAAACATTCGGTGCAGTTCTTCTCAGCCCGGCGGCGGGCCTCGCCCTCCTCAGCGGCGCGCAGGCGGCGGATTTGCCGACCAAGAAGGCGCCGCCGCCCTCGACCGTGTCCTGCTTCGCCAGCCTCTATGACTACATGAGCGCGAGCGCCAAGGATTGCCCGCTGACCTATCTGGGCATCACCGTCTATGGCCAGATCGACATGGGCGTGGGCTGGGCCGAGCATGCCTCCAAATTCAGTCCGAGCTACAACAACGGCGTCTTCTCGGTCATCTCGAAGACCAATCAGGGGTCGAAGTTCCAGATCGTTCCCAACGGTCTCAGCCAGTCCAACGTCGGCATCAGGGGCAAGGAGGAGTTCTTGCCCGGCTGGTCGTTCGTCTTCGACGTCAACGCCGGTTTCGATCCTTATTCGCTGCAACTCGCCAACGGCCCGAAGTCGCTGGTCGAGAACAACAACACGGCGCTGATCAACCAGAACACCAACTCCGATTCGAGCCGCGCCGGCCAATGGGACAACACCCGCGGCTATCTCGGGATCAGCAGCGCCAACTACGGCACGCTGACCGCAGGCCGGCAATATGCGCTGTCAAACGATCTGGTGAACGCCTACGACCCGATGGGCGGCTCCTACGCGTTTTCGCTGATCGGCTTCTCGTCGACGCTCGGCGGCGGCCTGGGCGACACCGAGACGGCCCGCTACAACACGTCGGTCAAATATCAGATCGCCTACAACAACTTCCGCGCGGCCGCCGAGTGGCAGTTCGGCGGTTATCAGCAGGGCAACGGCTCGGACGGCGCCTATCAGATCGACCTCGGCGCCGACTATGCCGGCTTTTCGGTCGACGCGGTCTACAGCTATGCGCAGGACGCGGTTTCGCTCGGCACCTACAGCCTCGGGACGCTTCCCGTCGGCGCGAGCGTCGACGATCTGAAGGCGACGCTCGCCGACATCAACGCCGGGATCATCGGCGTCAAATACGTCACCGGCCCGTTCAAGCTGTTCGGCGGCTACGAATATTCGCGCTACCAGAACCCAAGCGATTCCTACGCGACGAACGCCGTCGCGCACGGCTTCGAGACGCTCGGCGATTACCACGCGCTTCCCGGCGCAGCGAACATCAGCATCACCGCCTATACGAACAACAAGGTGCTGCAGGTCGCCTGGCTCGGCGCGACCTATGCGATCCGCCCCGATCTCGATCTCACCGGCGCCTATTATTATGCGAACCAGAACAATTTCTACCCCACCAACTTGACCGCCAAGGCCAAGGGCGCGGCGTGCTTGCCCAACACGACGAAGACAGCCGCCACCGGGTTCCAGACGCTCCAGGGCGCGGCCAACACCTATTGCGCCGGCAATGAGAACGCCGTTTCCGGCCTGATCGACTGGCGCCCGTTCAAGCGCCTCGACGTCTACGCCGGCGTGATCTACTCGCAAGTCACCGGCGGCCTCGCCAGCGGCTTCTTCCACACCAACAACATCGCGCCGACCGCCGGCCTGCGTCTGACCTTCTGATCGGCTCCGATCCCTCATCCATGCCGAGCCCCGGGCCACGCGCCCGGGGTCTTCATTTGCGCCGTCGCGCGGGTTGGTTCGGCCATTCGACGATGCGGTCCGGCCAGAGTTCGACCGGGACGTCCTCCTCGCTGGCGCCGACCCGCCCGCGCACGGAAACGCCCGCCTGATGCACGGTCTCGTCGGATCCCGAGACGAGCGGGTGCCACCAGGCGAGCTCGCCTCCCCCCGCAACGATCCTGTAGGCGCAGGTCGAGGGCAGCCAGTTCAGCGAGCGCACCGCCGCCGGCGTCAGCTTGACGCAATCGCGCACGCGCCGCCGCCGCCGCGGGTAATCCTTGCAGCGGCAGCTTCCCCCGTCGAGCAGCTTGCATCCGATATCCGTGAAATGGATGTCCCCGGTATCCTCATCCTCGAGCTTGACCAGGCAGCAGCGCCCGCAGCCGTCGCACAGGCTTTCCCATTCCGGCGTCGACATGTCTTCGAGCGCCTTCACCCGCCAGAACGGTTCCTGCTCGCCAGGCTTGGTCTTCATCGGGTCGGCCTCATGGGTGGGCGGCGCGACGCGGTCGCCGCCCGCAGGCGGTCGCATAACACAAAGAAGCGCCGGCCGCAGGCGGTCGGTCGCCGCTCCGCCCTCGAAAAGCCGGCGCCGACGAATTATGTAATAAGGCCGGACGCGCGATCGGCGCGTCGCGGCTTGGAGCGATCGTGTCGGACCAGCTACGAAACTCGGCCCTTTTCAAGTTTGTCGGGCGCGCCTTTCTCGCGATCGATGCGTTCATCGACTCCTCGCTCTATGACGGAAGACGTCGCGCGATCGAAGCCTATACGGCCTATTCGGCCGCGCTCGATCGTCTTCACGTCTCCGGATCGGGAAGATTCGCCGTCGAGATGGCCTGCGAAGGCCTCACGCTCGGTCTGGCCGGCGCGCTCGTCGCGCTCGCGCTCGCCCAGCCGGCGTTTCGCGAGACGAGCGAGGAGGATTGGCTCAAACAGGAAGACCTCGCGGTCACGTTCCTCGACCGCTATGGCGTGGAAGTCGGCCGGCGCGGCATCAAGCACGACGATTCGATCCCGCTGGATCGTCTGCCGGATCATTTCATCAAGGCGGTGCTGGCGACCGAAGACCGCCGTTTCTTCTCCCATTTCGGCATCGACGTCGTCGGCACCTTGCGCGCGCTCACGGTCAATGCGCGCGCCTCGGGCGTCGTCCAGGGCGGCTCGTCGATCACCCAGCAGCTCGCCAAGAACCTGTTCCTGACCAACGAGCGGTCGGTCGAGCGCAAGGTCAAGGAGGCCTATCTCGCGCTCTGGCTCGAACATCACCTGACCAAGCGGGAAATTCTCAAGCTCTACCTCGACCGCGCCTATATGGGCGGGGGCGCTTTCGGCGTCGAGGCGGCGGCGCAATTCTATTTCGGCAAATCGGCGCGCGATCTCGATCTCGCGCAGTCCGCGATGCTGGCGGGCCTGTTCAAGGCCCCGACCAAATACTCGCCCGACGTCAATCTGCCCGCCGCCCGGGCGCGCGCCAACGACGTGCTCAGCAACCTGGTCGACGCCGGCTTCATGACCGAGGGGCAGGTCTATGCGGCGCGGCGCAATCCGGCGACGCCGATCGATCACAGCGCACGCGGCAGTCCCGACTGGTATCTCGACTTCGCCTATGACGAAATCAGAACGCTCGCCGATGAGGGCAAGCTCGGCGACCAACGCGTGCTGGTGGTCCGAACCGGGCTCGACACCGGGCTGCAGGCGAGGGCCGAGAGCGTCATCGAGGACATGCTGCGCGTGCGCGCGCCGGCCTATAACGCCCATCAGGCGGCGACCGTGGTCGCGGAGCCGAGCGGCCTGGTTCGCGCAATGGTCGGCGGGCGCGACTACGGCGCCAGCCAGTTCAACCGCGCCACCGAGGCCGCCCGCCAGCCCGGCTCCTCGTTCAAGATATTCGTCTATCTCACCGCGCTGCTGACCGGCAAATTCAAGGCCGACTCGCTCATCGACGCCTCCAGCATCTGCATCGGCGACTATTGCGTCCACAATTACGGCGGCGAGAGCGGCGGTTCGATGCCGCTCTACACCGCGCTCGCCCAATCCTTCAACACCGCCGCGATCAGGCTCTCGGTCAAGATCGGCGAAATCTACTGGCCGCCCAAGCAGAGCTACCACATGGGCCGGATCGCCGCGCTCGGCCGAGCCAAGATCGTCGAGACGGCGCGCGCGATGGGCGTGACGACGCCGCTGGTGGATACGGTTTCGCTCCCCGTCGGCGCCGACGAGGTCAAGATGATCGACATGGTCGCCGCCAATGCATTGCTCGCCAACGGCGGCAAGCGGGCGACGCCCTATGCGGCGATCGAAATCCGCAATCCCGGCGGCGCGCTGATCTATTCGCGCGAGGCCAACGGCCCCGCGCAAGCGCAGGTGATCCCCGCCGACAAGATCGCCGCCATGAACAACCTCATGACCCATGTCGTCACCGAAGGCACCGGCCGCGCCGCCCAGCTTCCCGGCATCGCCGTCGCCGGCAAGACCGGGACGACCAACAATTCGACCAACGCATGGTTCAATGGCTTCAGCGGCAATCTGGTCGCGAGCGTCTGGTTCGGCAACGACGACAATTCGCCGATGAACGCAATGACCGGCGGCATCCTGCCGGCGATGACCTGGCACGACATCATGATCTACGCCCATCAGGGTCTCGACATCAAACCGCCCTACGGCGTCGCGCCCGCGGCCGCCAAGCGGCCGGAAGTCGCCGCGGCGGCGGCGACTGCCGGCGCCGCCGGCGAGGCGACGGCGGCGCGGCCGATCATCGGCCTGTCGCCGCGCGCGGCGCGCGTGCTCACCGAAATCGGCGAATTCGCGAGCGCGGTCAAGCGGCGCAGCGCGAGCCTGGCCCCGGCGGTCTCGCTCGCCGCGCAGCCCTGAGCCCAGCGTGATCGACTGACCAGCGGATCGGCTGGGCGTCACGCCGGGCCGGGTTGGCCAATCGTCGCGCCGACGGCGCGCAGCCGCCCGGAGGCGATCGCTTGCGATCGCCGGGAGGGGCCAAGCGTATGGATGGAGCAGCGGCCTCCCGGCCCGGGGCGATCGCTTGCGATCGCTCCGACCTGACGGCGCGACGGCGGCGCGGCTCTGCGGCGCCGGGCATTCAGCTTCGCGTTTCTCCGACCGATCGCTCATCCCCTTGCCCGCTTGCCCCCTCGACCCGCCGCTCGCGCCTGGACGACCCAAATCGGCGGCTGCGCCCCGCCTCGCCCGACAAATCCTTTCGTTGTGGATATATTTGGAAATGGATTTCTCGCCCGATCGAGGCAAATCAGAGGGTTGCAGGCAAATTGAAGCCCGCGCGGGTCTGCGGCGCGCCGCCGTCCGGCGCCCCGCGCGCGGCGGCGCCCCGGGTCGCGTCGCCCGACAAATCCTTTCGTTTTGGATACATTTGGAAATACATTTTGCGGCGGATCGGGGGAAATCAGAGGGTTGCAGGCAAATTGAAACCCGCGCGGGGCTCGGCGGCGCGCCGCCGTCCGGCCCCCGCGTGCGGCGGCGGCCCGCGCCTTGTCCTCGGCGACCGTCGCCGCGCGTACGTCGGGCCCGGCGTCGAATCCGGCGGCCGATTCGTCCTCCTCGTCGAGAGGCGGCGGCGGCGGACCGCATTGCGGCAGCGGTCGAACCGGTCGAGCGCGCGCAGCAGCCGGTCGAGCGCGCGCAGCAGCCGCTCGTTCACGCCGCGTTCGCCGTCCTCGATGCCGGCGGGCTTCCCGGCCGGCTGCGCCGAGGCAAGCGGCGGGCGGCGGCGCGGGCGCTGCGGGGTCGGGCATGGCGGGGCTCCTGCCTGGGGGACCAATGGTGGGAGCATAGCCGATCTTTTGGAATATCACAATAAGATTCTCTGATTTCTGTTTTACAGACTCGCCCGCGGCGCAGCCGGAGCGCCCGGCCGCCTCGGCGCCTGCCGGCAGCGCGGCCTCAGCCGCCGTCGTCGCAACCGGCGCGTCGAACGTGAACTCGGCGTCCGAACCTCGAACCCCAAATTCCCGCCCGCGCCGCCCGCTTTCCGCGGAAATCCGCCCCGCTACACCATTTCGCCGACAAACTCTTGCCAAGCCGGCAAACCGGGCGCAGCATCGGCAACTGGACGGCTGCGGGCGCGTTGAGTGGAAGTCCCCGGCCAAGGAGGCTGCGATGGCGTCTTCCAGACGAAAAATTGCGATTGTCGGCGCGGGACAGGCCGGCCTGCAACTGGGCTGCGGCCTGCTCGACAAGGGCTACGAAGTCGTGCTGGTGCAGGATCGCACGGCGGATGAGGTCGCCCGCGGCGGAGTGATGTCGAGCCAGTGCCTGTTCGGCGCCGCCTTGCAGGACGAGCATGACCTCGGCCTCGACTTCTGGGGCGAGACCCCTCCCGCGCTCGGGGCGATCGACTTCACGATCGCCGCCCAGGACGGTTCGGGCGCCAAGGCGATCGCCTGGAGCGGTCCGCTCGACCAGCCGGCGCGCAGCGTCGACCAGCGCCTGAAGTTCCCCGCCTGGATGAAGGAGTTCGAGCGACGCGGCGGCAAGCTCGTCATCCGCGACGTCTGCGCGGTCGACATGGACTGCCGCGCGCGCGACTTCGATCTCGTCATCGTCGCGGCGGGCCGCAGCGCAATTTCCAAACTGTTCGAGCGCGACCCCGCGCGGTCGCCGTTCGCCAAGCCGCAGCGCGCGCTCGCGCTCGCCTATGTCCGCGGGATGACGCCCCGCCCGGGCGGTCCGGCGATCAGCTTCAATGTGATTCCCGGGGTCGGCGAATATGTCGCCTTTCCCGCCCTGACCATCGGCGGCGCCTGCGAAATCATGATGTTCGAAGGCGTGATCGGCGGCCCGCTCGATTGCTGGAAGGACATGCGCACGCCCGCCGAGCATCTGGCCAAAATGAAGGCGCTGCTCGGGGTCCACGCGCCCTGGGAGGCCGCCCGTTGCCAGGCGGTCGAACTCACCGACGACAAGGCGACCCTGTCCGGCTCGTTCGCGCCGATCGTGCGCAAGCCGATCGGGCGGCTGCCGACGGGCAAGGCGGTGCTCGGCATGGCCGACGCGGTCTGTCTCAACGATCCGATCACCCGCCAGGGCGCCAATGACGCGTCAAAGGCTGCGAAAATCTATCTCGACGCGATCGTCGCCCACGGCGAGCGCAAATTCGACGAAGCCTTCATGCAGGCGACCTTCGACGCCTATTGGGCCGAGGCGCAATACGCCACCGGCTGGACGATCGCGATGCTGCGCCCGCCGACGCCGCGGGTGATCGAACTGCTCGCCGCCGCGCAGACCGATCCCGACCTCGCGCGCCGGCTCGCCAACGGCTTCGACCAGCCGCACGACCTGTTCCCCTGGTTCGTCGCGCCGGACGAAGCGGAGAAACACGCCAAGCAGCTGGCCGCCTAGCCGGGATCGCAGCCGTCCGGCCCGCTGCTGACGCTACCCGCGGATCGGCTCGTGGCTGAGCGCGGCGCGGACGAAATAGAACAGCCCGACCAGCGCGAGCAGGATCAGCGCGGCTTCGAGCGCATGGGTGAGGAGATCGCCGAGCTGGAACAGGCCGCCGATCGCCCAGCCCGCCGCCGCCCCGGCGCCGATCAGCTCGGTCCCGACGAGCACCCCGACGCTGGCGAGGGTCAGCGCGTTTCTCCAGTTGATCGGCGGATCGGTCGGCAAGGGCGCGCTCCACGCATCGGGGACGTCAGGCTCTAGGTCATCGCGCGCGGGCGCGCAAGGCGGCCGCTCTCATCGCGCTCGGGGCAGGGATTCCAGGCGGGGCAGGGAGGCCGGGCGACGGTTCGGCGCCCCGCCGACGCGCGCCGCGCACCGGCGCGCGAGGCCCCTCACAGCTCCGGGGCGACCGGCGGCGCCGGATCCGAATCGTCGATCTTCGCGGTCGCCCAGGGGCGCAGCTCGGCGGCGAGCCAGCGCGACAGCTTTTCGGCGGCCGGCTTGGACAGGCGCCCGCCGGCGCAGGCCAGAATCGCTTCGGCGCCATGGAGATAGCCGCGGCGGAACGCGAGTTCGCGCTTCTCGAGATCGTGGTCGGAGGGGTCAGGCATTGCATTGGACTCCCGCTTCGCGGCACACATAGCACGGCGGCGCGGCGGCCTGCGAACGAGCGCCGTCCGCGCCTCCCTCCAGCCGCGGTCCGCGCCCGATGAACGACACGCCGGTCTTTTCCCACGCCGCCGCCGCCGCGCCGCATCGCCTCGCCGCGCAGGCCGGACGCGACATTCTCGTCCAGGGCGGCAATGCGATCGAGGCGATGGTCGCGATGGCCGCCACGATCGCGGTCGTCTATCCCCACATGAACGCGATCGGCGGCGACGGCTTCTGGCTGATCCGCGAGCCCGGCGGCAAGACCCGCGCGATCGAGGCCTGCGGCTTCGCCGGCGCGCAGGCGACGCCCGCGCGCTACCGCGAGGCTGAGGTCGATGCGATCCCGACGCGCGGCCCGCTCGCCGCGCTCACCGTGCCGGGCACGGTCGGCGGCTGGGCGCTCGCGCGCGAACTGTCGTCCGCCGTCGGCGGGCGGCTGCCGCTCGGCGTGCTGCTCGAGGCGGCGATCGGCTGCGCGACCGGGGGCTATCCGGTCTCGGCCTCCGAGACCCGCTTCGACCCGACCAGGGACGCCGGCCTGATGGCGGCGCCGGGCTTCGCCGAGACCTATCTCGTCGACGGCAAGCGCGCCGAAGCCGGCGCGATCCGCACGGTCGCCAGGCTCGGCGAGACGCTCGGCCAGCTCGCCCATGCCGGGCTCGACGATTTCTACCGCGGCGACGTCGGCCGCGAGATCGCCGCCGACCTCGCCCGGATCGGCGCGCCGGTGACGCGGGCCGACCTTGCCGCCTACGAGCCGGCCTGGCGCGAGCCGTTGACCCTGCGCGTCGGCGCGGCGACCCTGTTCAACACGCCGCCGCCGACCCAGGGCCTCGCCTCGCTGATCCTGCTCGGCCTGTTCGAGCGGCTCGGCGTCCGCCAGATCGAGGGCTTCGGCTATTTCCACGCGCTGATCGAGGCCTCCAAGCGCGCGCTGTCGATCCGCGACCATGTCGTGACCGACTATCGCGAACTCGAGTACGACTGCGCCGATTTCCTCACCCCGGCGGCGCTGGCGCGCGAGGCGGCGAGGATCAGCATGACCCGCGCGGCGGCGCTGCCGCTGAAATTCGACGCCGGCGACACGATCTGGATGGGCGCGATCGACGCCGAGGGCCGCGCGGTCTCGTTCATCCAGTCGATCTACTGGGAATTCGGCTCGGGCTGCGTGCTGCCGCGCACCGGCGTGCTGATGCAGAACCGCGGCGTCTCGTTCTCGCTCGACGCCCGCGCGGTCAATCCGCTGCGGCCGGGCCGGCGGCCGTTCCACACGCTGAACCCCGCGATCTGCGCATTCGACGACGGCCGGGTCATGGCCTATGGCGCGATGGGCGGCGACGGCCAGCCGCAGTTCCAGGCGCAGGTGTTGACCCGCTATCGCGGCGGGCAGGATCTCGCTCGCGCGATCGACGCGCCGCGCTACCTGTTCGGCCGCGCCTGGGGCGCCCATTCCTCGACCGTCAAGCTCGAGGAGGGGTTCGACGAATCGGTCGCCGCCGCGCTCGCCCGCGCCGGCCACGAGATCGAATGGAAGCCGCGCGGCGACGCGTTCGGCCATGCCGGCGCGCTGGTGCGCGGGCGCAGGGGCGCCATCGAGGCGGCGCATGATCCGCGCTCGGACGGCGGGGCGGAGGGCGTGTAGGGGGCGAGGGTACGATGTCGCGCGCTTCACCAACGACGAGGTCTTCGGCAACCTCGACGGCGTGCTGGAGACGATAAGGCTGAAGCTCGTCGAGCTGCGGCCGCGGATGGTTGGCGAACCTTTCGGGTCCGGCGCGACCCCCCTCCCTGACCCTCCCCCACAAGGGGGGAGGGAAGGCGCTTGACGATTGAGCGTCGCGGCGTTTCCATGCGAGTACAAGCGGTTCGCCGGGGCGCGGCCGCACTCCCTCCCCCCTTGTGGGGGAGGGCCGGGGAGGGGGGTCGCGCGCAGACTCCGAAAGGACGCGACCGCCGCCGAACGCCGGCTTTGGCAGGGGATCAGGCGCGAGCAGATCGGCGGGTTCAGGTTTCGGCGTCAGGTCATCCTTGCGGGCTTCATCGCCGATTTCGCCTGCCACGAAGCGCGGCTCGTCGTCGAAGTCGACGGCGCGACGCATTCGTCGGATGCGGAAGTCATGCGCGACGCGGCGCGATCGGCGGCATTGTGCGCGCAAGGGTACGATGTCGTGCGCTTCACCAACGACGAGGTCTTCGGCAACCTCGACGGCGCGCTGGAGACCATCCGGCTGAGGCTCGTCGAGCTGAGGCCGCGGATGGTTGGCGAACCTTTCGGGTCCGGCGCGACCCCCCTCCCTGACCCTCCCCCACGAGGGGGGAGGGAAGGCGCGCGAACTTCGAACGGTGGGGCGTCAGCATTCGAGTACGAACGGTCCGGCCGGGCGCGGCTGGACTTCGGCAAGGGGGTCGCGGCGACTCCCCCTCACGCCAGATCCTCGTCCCGCTGGCTCGCCAGATGGGCCTCGCGCAGGTCGAGCTCGCGCTCGATCCGCCGGCGCGCCTCGTCGTTGAGGCCGCCGTCGCGGTAGAGGTCGTTGATCACGTCGCGTTCGGCGACGATCAGTTCGAGCGCGATCTCGTCGTGGACGTCGACGACCCCGACGGCGGGGCCGGCGCCGTCGCCCTTCATGTCGACATGGGCGAGCCGGGCGCGCTCGGCGGCGCGCAGCGGCGCGACGATTTCGTCGGACAGGGAGCGCTCGCGCGCGAGCTGGTCGAACCGTTCGATCGCCGCCTGCGCCGCCTTGCGCCGCGCCCGCCGCTCCTCGACCCGGGCGGCGCGCAGCTCGCGCCGCCCGGCATTGGCGAGGCCGAGCGCGCGGATGACCCAGGGCAGCAGCAGGCCCTGGCCGACCAGCGTGACGAGGATCACCGCGAAGGTCAGGAACAGGATGAGGTCGCGCTCGGGGAACGCTGCGCCGTCGGCGGTGACGAGGGGAATCGCCAGCGCGGCGGCGAGCGAGACGATGCCGCGCACGCCGGCCGAGGCGAGCGCGAACGGCCATTGCCAGGGCGGCGAGGGGTCGTTGCGGCGGATCGCCGGGACGAGCCAGCGCGGCAGATAGGTCGCCGGGTACAGCCAGACGAACCGCGCGACGATGACGACCGCGCTGACCAGCGCCGCCGAGCCCGCGAGTTCGCTGAAGGAATGGCCGCGGATGCTCGAAATCACCGAGCGCGCCTGCAGGCCGGTGATCAGGAACACCATGCCCTCGATGAGATAGTTGAGGAAATCCCAGAAGAAAATGCCCTGCAGGCGGGTCGCTGCGCTGATCAGCCGCAGGCCGTTCCAGCTGATGTAGAGGCCGGCGGTGACGGTCGCCAGCACGCCCGAGCCGCCGATCGCCTGCGGCGGCCAGTAGGCGAGGAACGGGGTCAGCACCGACAGCGTGATCTCGATGCGGGGATCGCCGACCCAGCGGCGCAGCCGCAGCATCAGCCAGCCGACGCCGATTCCCCAGGCGATCTCGCCCACCACGATCGCGGCGAAGGCGCCCGCCGCCTGCGGCGCCGAGAACACGCCGAGGCTGACCGCGGCGACCGCGAAGCGATAGAGCACGAGCGCGGTCGCGTCATTGGCGAGCCCCTCGCCCTCCAGGATGACGAGCAGCCGGCGGGGAACCGCGAGCCGGCGCGCGATCGCCAGCGGCGCCAGCGCATCGGGCGGCGAGACGATCGCGCCGAGCACGAAGCCGAGCGGCCAGGAAAGGCCGAGCGCCCAATGGGTCGCGGCGGCGACCACGGCGGCGGTGAACAGCACGCAGCCGACCGCGAGCAGCGCGATCGGGCGCAGGTTGAAGCGGAACTCGCGCCAGCTCATCGCCACCGCCGAGGAATAGATGATCGGCGGCAGCACGATCAGCAGCACGAATTCGGGCGTCATGACGACCGGCGGCAGGCCGGGAACCAGCGCGAGCCCGACGCCGATCAGCACCATGAGGATCGAGGGCGGAATTTTCGCCCGCGCGGCGACGAAGGCGGTCGCGGCGAGCACCGCCAGCAGGACGACGAGGGTCTGGATCGTGGCAATCATCGGCGCCCCCCTGCGGCGCCTCCGTGGACGGCGGGCGCGTGCGGGATCATTGCCAATCAACCGCCGGCGCGCAAATCCGCGCCGCCGGCCTGCGCCGCGAACGCCGCGATCCGGCATGACGAAAACACGACGGATTTGAGACATAGGCGCGGGCCTGGCCGCAAATCCGCGCCTATTGACGCGCGGCGCCGCGCTTGCTCTTAAGCGGCGCCCGCGGCGCCCCGCCGCTCCGATCCCGCATTCTCCGGAGACGATCCTCATGACCCAATGGCCGCGCTATGGGCGCATCGACGGCGCGATCGTGATGATCGGCTTCGGCTCGATCGGCAAGGGCACGCTGCCGCTGATCGAGCGCCATTTCGACTTCGACCGGACGAAATTCGTGGTGATCGCCCCGGACGATTCCGACCGCCGGCTGCTCGACGAGCGCGGCATCGCATTCGTCCATCTGGCGATCACCCGCGAGAATTATCGCGACGTGCTGACGAAATATCTCACCGCCGGGGCCGGCCAGGGCTTCTGCGTCAACCTTTCCGTCGACACCTCCTCGCTCGACATCATGCAGCATTGCCGGGAGATCGGCGCGCTCTACATCGACACCGTCGTCGAGCCCTGGCCGGGTTTCTATTTCGACCGGACGATCGGCCCGGAGGCGCGCTCCAACTACGCCTTGCGCGAGACGGTGCTCGCGGCGCGGCGCGCCAGCCCGGGCGGGGTCACCGCGGTCTCGTGCTGCGGCGCCAATCCCGGCATGGTCTCGTGGCTGGTCAAGCAGGCGCTGCTGAATCTGGCCGCCGAACTCGGCGACACGACGCCCGAGCCGAAGACGCGCGAGGCCTGGGGCGCGCTCGCCCGCCGGCTCGAGGTCAAGGGCGTCCACATCGCCGAGCGCGACACCCAGAGCTCGAAGGGGCCCAAGCCGATCGGCGTGTTCGTCAACACCTGGTCGATCGAGGGCTTTCTGTCCGAGGGCATGCAGCCGGCCGAGCTCGGCTGGGGCACGCACGAGACGTGGACGCCGCCCAACGCCGGCTTCCACAGAAGCGGCTGCGGCGCGGCGATCTATCTCAACCAGCCCGGCGCCAACACGCGCGTGCGCTCGTGGACGCCGACCGCGCGCGCCCAGTACGGCTTCCTCGTCACCCACAACGAATCGATCTCGATCGCCGACTATTACACCCAGCGCGACGCCGCCGGCGCGGCGGTCTACCGGCCGACCTGCCATTACGCCTATCATCCCTGCAACGGCGCCGTGCTGTCGCTGCACGAATTGTTCGGCCAGGCGGGCGTCGTGCAGAAGCAGCACCAGATTCTCGGCGAGGCCGACATCATCGACGGCATCGACGAGCTCGGCGTGCTGCTCTACGGCCATCGCCGCAACGCCTATTGGTACGGCTCCCAGCTCTCGGTCGAGGAGACGCGCAAGCTCGCGCCCTATCAGAACGCGACCGGCCTGCAGGTGACCTCGGCGGTGCTCGCCGGCATGGTCTGGGCGCTGGAGAATCCGAAGGCGGGCATCGTCGAGGCCGACGAAATGGACTTCCGCCGCTGCCTCGAGGTGCAGACGCCCTATCTCGGCCCGGTGATCGGCGCCTATACCGACTGGACCCCGCTGACCGACCGGCCGGGCTTCTTCCCCGAGGATATCGACCCCAGCGATCCCTGGCAGTTCAGGAACGTGCTGGTGCGGTGAGGGCGCATCCTGAACCCTTCTCCCGCGCTTCGCGGGAGAAGGTGGCGCGAAGCGCCGGATGAGCGTCTTCGGGCGGGACTCCGCCCCGCAACGGCCCCTCGCCCCAACCCCTGTCCCGCGAGCGGGAGAGGGGCTGATGCCGGCGGCGCGCGGCGCGCCATTGACAAGCCCGCCGCGAGCGAAGAAACCTCGCGCCGCCCCCAGCCCGGACCCATTCATGCCGCACCAGCGCCTGCAAGCCATCGTCGAACAGGCCTTCGAGGACCGCGCCACCATCAATCCGCAGACCTCGGGCGAGGTGCGCGAGGCGGTCGAGGCGGCGTTGCGGCTGCTCGACAGCGGGCAGGCGCGGGTCTCCGAGAAGATTGCCGGCGCCACCGGCGCCGGCTCGTGGAAAGTCCACCAGTGGCTCAAGAAGGCGGTGCTGCTGTCGTTCCGGCTCGAGGAGAACGCGCTGATCCCGGGCGGCCCGGGCGGCTCCAATTCGGCCTCGGGCTGGTGGGACAAGATCCCGTCGAAATTCGCCGGCTGGGGCGCCGGCGAATTTTCCGCCGCGGGTTTTCGCGCCGTGCCCGGTTGCGTCGTGCGCCGGTCGGCCTTTGTCGCGCCCAACGTCGTGCTGATGCCGTCGTTCGTCAAC
>JBEKEI010000031.1:0-33150 GCA_050013915.1 Roseiarcus sp. | reverse complement strand
GATCGGCCGGCCATCCCTGGCGACCCGGACCGTATCGAAATGGTCGATCCGCTCGCCCTGGGCCAGCCTGGCGAGGATCCGCATCTCCTCCTCCCGAGCTTCCAGGGGGATGATCCGCGCGATCGGCTGGCCGACCATCTCTTCGGCGGTAAAGCCGAAAATGCGCGTCGCCCCCGGGTTCCAGGACGTGACGACGCCGTCGAGGGTCTTGCTGATGATCGCGTCTTCGGAGCCCTCGACGATCGCGGCGAGCCGCCGGGCTTCGGTCGCGGCGCTCTTCCGATCTTCGACGTCGGCGAGCGCATTGATCGCCCCGACGATCCGCCCCGCGACGTCCCGTAGCGGAGTCGGGTAGTTCAGAACCGTGATTCGGGTCCCGTCCGGTCGCTCGATCAGGGTTTCGACCCCGCGACTCGGCGACCCGTCCCGGAGGGCAATCGCCGTCGGCGAGTCCTCGGGGGCTATCGCGCGTCCGTCGGGGCGGTACAGACGCCAGGCGCCGCACCACCGGCTGGCTTCCGCTTGCGGCGGACCGCCCCAGAGCCGAGCCGCGACGGCGTTGAAGCAATCGATCCATCCGTCGGCGTCGGTTCGATAGACCGCGATCGGCAGGGCCGCCAGCAAGTCGCCGGCGCCGGAATCGTCCCGCCTCAATTCGATCGGCGGGCGCGGCGCCTGCGCGCGGGGCGGCGCGACGGGTCCTTTCCCCTGTCGTCTGCGCGGCTGCTTGGCGGTTTCGACGCCGGCGTTTTCCCCACGCGGCGCCTTGGCTGCGATCTTGCGTCCGGGGCGCTGCTTCAGCACGTCTGCCTCCATGTCGACCGGGTCCACCCGAAAACGCGCGTCCGCCCGCGAGGGCTCCGCGCCCTCGCTCCCCGATTCGAAGCCCCCCCGAGCGCGACCGGACCGGCCAGCGAATCAGCGAATCAGTTTTGCCGAATGTAAAAGAACTGTTAATAACATCGACCCGTTGCCGCACATAGCTCTTGACGTCGACGTCATCGCGGTCATCAGGCGGCGGATGTTCAGCGGCGGCAGCCGCTCCTCCATCGACCGGTTGAATCGAGACCAACCCCGATCCGGCGATTCCAAAATTCAAGAAGCGCGCGTTGCCGACTGGAACCCCGCCATCGCTGAACGAGCTTCTGGCTTCGCTGACTCCCGCGGTTCGCGCGCATTTTCGCATCGAACTTGCGCGCGAAGAGGTGCTGGCGGAGACGGGCGGCGGTGTCGGGCGCGCCCGGGCCCGGGGTCTGACGGGCAGGCCCGTTCAGCCGGGCCGTCTTTCGCAGAACAGCAGGCTCGTGAACTCGAAAACCTCCGCGCCGTGCTGGTTGAGCCCGATCTGCCGGCTGGTGACGAGTCCCCATTGTGGGCGTTTGGTCGCGCGCGCCGCCTCGATGCGGCTCGAAAAGGTCACAGTGTCGCCGGCGAATACCGGAGCGGGCCATCGCATGTCGCGAAAGCCGGGCGAGACGCCGAGCCTCGGCAGCGGCTCCCCGAGCGCCGCGCGCCCCGCCCTGACCCGGTCGCGCCGGTCGACCAGAAGTCGCATGCAGACGCTCGCCGTGTGCCAGCCCGATGCGATGAGGCCGCCGTACATCGACGCCCTGCCGCCGTCGTCGCTCAGATGGAAAGGCTGCGGATCGTAGAGCAGCGCGAAGGCGACGATGCCCTCGCGGGTGAAAGTGTGAGCGCCGAGCGGGCTCGTGTCGCCGACCCGGATGTCGTCGAAATACAGGCTCACGGGGCCGTCCCCTCGGCGGGCGGGCGGCGTATGAACAAAATCACGTTCTTCTGCGTCATCGCGACTTCGCCCAGCTGGTTGATGACCTCGAACGAGAATTCGACAATGCCTATTTCCGGCCGGGAGGCCGACGGACGCGCATCGAGCGTGGTGCGTCGCACCGACAGACGATCGCCTGGCCGGACCGGCCGCAGCCAATTGACTTCCGCGATTCCCGGGCCACCCTGCGAGGTCGACCGGTTGAGGAAATGCTCGCAGTTCATGCGCATCAGCATCGCTGCCGTGTGCCAGCCCGAAGCGATCAGCCCCTCCGCCTGCGTGTCGCGCGCCGCGACCTCGTCGAGATGAAACGGCTGCGGATCGAACTGTTCGGCGAACGCCTTGATCTGGATCGCGGAGACCTCGATGTCGCCGTAGCGGACGATCTCGCCCGGCGGGAAATCCTCGAAATACAGCAGGCTCATCGCGGGCGTTCCCTCGGCGCGTCAGGTGGCGAATCTGAAATGAAGCACGTCCCCGTCTGCGACGACGTAGTCCTTGCCTTCGAGCCGGAACTTGCCCGCCTCGCGCGCCCCCGATTCGCCGCGCCCCTGGAGGTAATCGTCGAAGGCGATCGTCTCCGCCCGAATGAAGCCCTTCTCGAAATCGGTGTGAATGACGCCCGCCGCCTGCGGCGCGCGCGCGCCCTTCTCGACCGTCCAGGCGCGCGCCTCCTTGGGGCCGACGGTGAAGAAGGTGACGAGATGGAGGAGCGCGTAGCCCGCGCGGATGACGCGATTCAGGCCCGGTTCGTCGAGGCCCACCGCCTCGAGATAGTCCGTCTGCTCGCCTTGCGGCAAGACGGCGATCTCGCTCTCGATCTTGGCCGAGACCACGACGGCGACCGCGCCCTCCCTGGCCGCCTGTTCGCGGACCCGGTCGGAAAAGCCGTTCCCCCGGTCAGCGCAGGCCTCCTCGACGTTGCACACGTAGAGCACTGGCTTGGACGAGAGCAACCCGAGCCCCTGGAACGCGCGCCGCTCCTCCGGGCCGACGTCCGCGAGGCGCGCCGGCCGTCCCTCGCGCAGTTCCGCGAGGCAGCGGTTGACGAGGACCAGCGTCTCCCTGGCCTCCTTGTCGGCGCCCTTGGCCTTCTTCTCGATCTGAACGAGCCGCCGCTCGAGACTATCGAGATCGGCCAGCATCAGTTCGGTTTCGATCGTCTCGATGTCGGAGAGGGGATCGATCCGCCCCTCGACATGGGTGATGTCGCCGTCCTCGAAGCAGCGCACGACATGCGCGATCGCGTCGCATTCCCGGATATTGGCCAGAAACTGGTTGCCGAGTCCCTCGCCCTTCGAGGCGCCACGCACGAGGCCGGCGATGTCGACAAAGGTCAGTCGGGTCGGGATGATCTCCTTCGAGCCCGCTATCTCGGCGAGCGCGGCGAGGCGGGCGTCGGGCACGGCGACATCGCCGACATTGGGCTCGATCGTGCAGAAGGGGTAATTGGCCGCCTGGGCCGCCGCCGTCTGCGTGAGCGCGTTGAAGAGCGTCGACTTGCCCACGTTGGGAAGCCCGACAATGCCGCATTTGAAACCCATCCGATGGCGCCCGTCACCCGATCCCGATCGTGGTGCGGGCTATGCGGGTCGGCGCGCGAAAAGGCAAGAGCGGCGCGCGCGCCGGAGGCCGGTTCGACGCTCGCGATCGCGGCGCTTCAGAGGTTGCGCGCGGCCATCCACTCGACGAATCCCTGCCATGTCACCCGCGGTCTCGGGCCGGCGTCGAAGCCGCGGGAACGAAGCGCTTGCGCGCCGGTTGCCGGGCGGTCGGCCGGCGCGCCGGCGCGCGCGGCGCCGCCGCCGCTGTCGCGATCGACCCCTGCAGCGCGGGTCCGGCCAAGGTATTCGCTCTTCCGTTTCATCCGATCGATCCCCTGCGAATCGCCGAGCATAGAGCAGCCGCGGCGCAGGCGCGATGATTCGTTCGCCGCTGGCGTTCCGGACCGGTCGAACGGTTTCGGCAGGCGCGGGCCGCCGATTCGCCCAAGACCATGCCGTGCGAACGTCGTCGGGCGAATCCTCGTCGCCGCATAAGTCGATCCGGCCCGCCGCCGCCTCGACGTCGACGCCGTATCCCGGGGATTTCGTCGGGCGGTCCACATCCCCGCTCGTTGCCCTGGACGGCGCGCGAGCCGGGCGCCGCCCGCCCGCCCCTCACGCCGCGCCGAAGCCGACGCGATGCGGTCCCGCGCCGCCTCGCTCGACGCCGCGGCGACGCTGAACGCGCTTGCGCGCGCCCCCCCTGGCCACTATAAGCGCCGCTTCCGCGCTCGATCCGACACCCCTGGAGGCGGAGCGCGTCAACCCGAAGGAATGTTCGACATGGCGGCGACGAAGCAACTCGCGGCCGTGGCGCGCAACGGGATCGGCAAGGGGGCCGCCCGTTCTGTTCGCCGCGAAGGGCGCGTGCCTGGCGTGATCTATGGCGGCGGCGAATCGCCCGAGCCGATCTCGATCGATTTCAAGGACCTCAACAAGCTGGTCTACGCCGGTCATTTCCTGACGACCATTTTCGAACTCGACATCGCCGGCCGCAAGGAGCGGGTGCTCCCGCGCGACTATCAGCTCGACGTCGTCAACGACCGGCCGCTCCACGTCGACTTCCTGCGCCTGAAGGCGGGTTCGCGCGTGCGCATCCAGACCCCCGTGCACGTGATCGACCAGGACCAGTCTCCGGGCGTGAAAAAGGGCGGCGCCGTCAATCTCGTGCTGCATTCGCTCGAACTCTGGGCGCCGGCCGACGCCATACCCGATTCCGTCACGATCAGCCTCGCCGGCCTCGATTTCCACGATTCCGTGCATGTCTCGACGATCACGCTTCCCGACGGCTGCAAGCCGGTGAACACCAAGACCGATCTGACGATCGTCACCGTGGTGCCGCCGACGGTCTACAAGGACGAAACGCCGGCTCCGGCCGCCGCCGTCACCTCGGGCGCGCCGGCCGCCGGCGCGGTCGCCCCGGCCGCCGGCGCCGCGCCCGCCAAGGGCGCGCCGGCCGCCGCCAAGGGCGCCGCCGCCCCGGCGAAAGCTCCCGCGGCCAAGAAGTAAGGGCCGGCGCAGCCACGCTTCTCCAAGGCCCGTCCGCAACCGAGCGGGCGGGCCTTTCCCTTGAGGGGCCGCCCATGCTGCTGATCGCAGGCCTCGGCAATCCCGGCGCGCGCCACGCGAGGAACCGCCACAACATCGGCTTCCTCGCGATCGAGGCGATCGCGGTCGAGCATCGCATCGGGCCGTTCCGGGCGCGGTTCCAGGGCGCCGTCGCCGAGGGGCTGGTCGGCGGGCAGCGGGTCGCCCTGCTGGCGCCCCAGACCTTCATGAACGAATCGGGCCGCAGCGTCGGCGAGGCGATGCGCTTCCACAAGATCGGCCTCGACGAGCTCGTCGTCATCCATGACGAACTCGACCTCGCGCCGGCCAAGGTCCGGGTCAAGGTCGGCGGCGGCAACGCCGGCCACAACGGCCTGCGCTCGATCAGCGCCCATGTCGGCAACGATTACAAGCGCGTGCGGCTCGGCATCGGCCATCCCGGCGACAAGGCGCTCGTCTACAATTACGTGCTGAACGATTTCGCCAAGGCCGAGATGGGCTGGGTCGGCGCGGTCTGCGACGCGCTCGCGCGCTTCGCCGGCCTGCTCGCGCAGGGCCAGGACGCGAGTTTCCAGAACAAGGTGCACCTGGCGCTCGACGCGGCGGGCTTCGGCGAGAAGAAGCCCGACCCCTGAACGGGTACCCGCGCGCGGCTTGGCGCCGCCCGGGCTTCGTGCTTTCTAGCCCGCTTCAACCGCCTCGAACCGGGTGACGCCATGCCGTCCGACCGCCTCCTCGTACTCCTGCGCCACGGCCAGAGCGACTGGAATCTCAAGAACTTGTTCACCGGCTGGAAGGATCCCGACCTCTCGCCGAGGGGAATCGAGGAGGCGAGCGCGGCGGGGCGCCGGCTGAAGGCGCGCGGGCTGGCGTTCGATCTCGCCTTCACCTCCGCGCTGATCCGCGCGCAGAACACGCTGAAGCTCGCACTCGGCGAACTCGGCCAGCCGGAACTGCCGACGACCGCCGACCAGGCGCTGAACGAGCGCGACTATGGCGACCTCTCCGGCCTCAACAAGGACGACGCGCGCAAGCGCTGGGGCGAAGCGCAGGTACAGGTCTGGCGGCGCAGCTATGACGTCGCGCCGCCCGGCGGCGAAAGCCTCAAGGACACGGTGGCGCGCGTCCTGCCTTACTACTGCCAGCACATCCTGCCGGCGGTCCTCGACGGCCGGCGCGTCCTCGTCGCCGCCCATGGCAACAGCCTGCGCGCGCTGGTGATGGTGCTCGACCGCCTGACGCCCCAGACGATTCCCTCGATGGAGCTCGATACCGGCGTGCCGCTGGTCTACCGCCTGAAGTCGGATTCGACGGTCGATTCGAAGGAGGTGCTGGGCGCGTGAACCGACCCGGCCCCGTTGCGGTCGCCATCGCGCCGGGGGTCGCCCACTATCCCGGCTATCTCGATCGCGCCGCCCAGGAGGCGCTGCGCGACGCGCTCGCCGAAGTCATGCGCGCGGCGCCGCTGTTCCAGCCGCGCATGCCGCGCACCGGCAAGCCGTTTTCGGTGCGCATGACCAATTGCGGGCCGCTCGGCTGGGTGTCCGACGCGCGCGGCTATCGTTACCAGCCCCGCCACCCCGATACCGGCGCGCCCTGGCCGGAGATTCCGGCGATCGCGCGCCGCGCCTGGGCGGAACTCGCGGCCGGCGCCCCGCCGCCGGAGGCCTGCCTCGTCAACGTCTATGACCCGACGGCGCGCATGGGGCTGCACCAGGACCGCGACGAACGCGACCTGTCTGCGCCGGTCGTGTCGCTCTCCCTCGGTGACTCCTGCGTCTTTCGGATCGGCGGGACGCTGCGCGGCGACGCGACCCGTTCGTTCCGGCTGCATTCGGGCGACGCCCTCGCCTTCGGCGGGCCGGCCCGCCTCGCCTTCCACGGCGTCGACCGGATCCTGTCGGGCGTCTCGACGCTCCTGAACACCGGCGGCCGGATCAATCTGACACTGCGGCGCGTCTCCGGACCGGCCCCAATGCGTCCCGATTCCCCGCCATAGGCCGGCCGGCGGCCGGAAATTCGAGTCGACCGCATCCGAGCGCCCTTGGAAACCTGTGTTACATCTGACAAAATATGTCGCTATAATGATCAAATTCACGTGGTCCGCATCGGCCGGAATCCGGCCCGCAATCGGCGCAGAATGTTGACCTGATTGCGCTTTCATGGCGTCCGCGCGGGAACTGCGGCGTCCGGCCGGCGCGGTTTCGCCGAGAATCCGGCTTGAACTCGTCGCCTTGTTGCAGTGAATGCACGCGAACGTTTCGACGAATGGGCGGTGGAGCCGTCGCAGGAGAAGGATCGGGGAGATCATGGCGCGCAGTAAGATTGCACTGATCGGGGCCGGGCAGATCGGTGGCACGCTCGCCCATCTGGCGGCGCTCAAGGAATTGGGCGACATCGTGCTGTTCGACATCGTCGACGGAATTCCCCAGGGCAAGGCGCTCGATCTCTCGGAATCCGCGCCGGTCGACGGATTCAACGCCAGGCTGACGGGCGCCAGCTCCTACGCCGAAATCGCCGGCGCCGACGTCGTCATCGTCACCGCCGGCGTGCCGCGCAAGCCCGGCATGAGCCGCGACGATCTGCTCGGCATCAATCTCAAGGTGATGGATTCGGTCGGCGCCGGCCTGAAGGCGCATGCGCCCGACGCCTTCGTCATCTGCATCACCAATCCGCTCGACGCCATGGTCTGGGCGCTGCAGAAGGCGTCCGGCCTGCCTGCCAACAAGGTCGTCGGCATGGCCGGCGTCCTCGACTCCTCGCGCTTTCGCCACTTTCTCGCCGAGGAGTTCAAGGTGTCGGTCGAAGACGTCACCGCCTTCGTGCTCGGCGGTCATGGCGACGATATGGTGCCGTCGGTGCGTTACTCCACGGTCGCCGGCGTTCCGCTGCCGGACCTCATCAAGATGGGCTGGACCACGAAGGAGCGGCTCGATGCGATGGTCGAGCGGACGCGCAAGGGCGGCGGCGAAATCGTCAACCTGCTGAAGACCGGTTCGGCGTTCTACGCGCCCGCGGCCTCGGCCATCGCAATGGCCGAATCCTACCTCAAGGACCAGCGCCGCGTCCTCCCCTGCGCGGCCCGGCTCACCGGGCAATATGGCGTGACCGGAATGTATGTCGGGGTTCCCGTCGTGATCGGCGCCGGCGGCGTCGAGCGGATCGTGGAAATCACGCTTGACGACGCGGAAAAGGCGATGTTCGCCAAATCCGTCGCCTCGGTGAAGACGCTGGTCGACGCCTGCAAGAGCATCAACCCGGCCTTTGCCGACTGACGGCCCAGCCTCCGGCAAGGCCGACGGCGCAAGAATGCGACCCCACCCGAGCGCTCAGCATGAACATTCATGAATATCAGGCCAAGGCGGTCTTGCGCGAGTTCGGCGCGCCGGTTTCCAAGGGCAAGGCCGCCTTCAATCCGGACGAGGCGGTCGCCGCCGCGACCGAACTCGGCGGCTCGCTCTGGGTCGTCAAGAGCCAGATTCACGCGGGCGGCCGGGGCAAGGGCAAGTTCAAGGAACCCTCCGCCGGCGAGAAGGGCGGCGTGCGCCTCGCCCGTGAAATCGCCGAGGTGAAGGCCTTCGCCGGGGAAATGCTCGGCGCGACGCTGGTCACGGTTCAGACCGGTCCAGCCGGCAAGCAGGTCAACCGACTCTATGTCGAGGAGGGCGCGGCGATCGACAGGGAATTCTACCTGTCGGCGCTCGTCGATCGCGTGACGGGCCGCGTCGCCTTCGTGCTGTCGACCGAAGGCGGCGTCAACATCGAGGATGTCGCCCATCACGCGCCGGAGAAGATCCATTCCTTCGCCATCGATCCGGCCACCGGGGCGATGCCGCATCACGGACGCACGGCGGCGCGCGCGCTTGGTCTGACCGGCGATCTCGCCAAACAGACCGAGCGGCTGATCGCCCAGCTCTACGCCGCGTTCGTCGCCAAGGACATGGCGATGCTGGAAATCAATCCGCTGATCGTGACTTCGTCGGGCGAACTCAAGGTGCTCGACGCCAAGGTCTCGTTCGACGACAATGCGCTCTACCGGCATCCCGACATCGCCGCGCTGCGCGACGAGAGCGAAGAGGACGCCAAGGAGATCGAGGCGTCCAAGCACGAACTCAACTACGTGACGCTCGACGGCTCGATCGGCTGCATGGTCAACGGCGCCGGCCTCGCCATGGCGACGATGGACATCATCAAACTCTATGGCGAGAGCCCGGCCAATTTTCTCGACGTCGGCGGCGGCGCGTCCAAGGACCGGGTGACCGCGGCGTTCAAGATCATCACCGCCGATCCCAACGTGAAGGGCATATTGATCAACATATTCGGCGGCATAATGCGCTGCGACGTGATCGCCGAAGGCGTGATCGCCGCGGTCAAGGAGGTCGGGCTGAAGGTTCCGCTGGTCGTCCGGCTCGAGGGCACCAATGTCGAACTCGGCAAGAAGATCATCCGCGACTCCCGATTGAACGTGATCCCGGCCGACGATCTCGACGACGCCGCCCAGAAGATCGTCGCGGCGGTTCGGGGGGCGGCATGACCGAGACGATGTGGACCTTCGGGCCTCCTCTCCTGTTGGCCGTCGCAGTGCTGTTCGTGCGGCGGACCGTGGTTGCGCGGAGCGACCACGCGATCGCGCTGAGGAAAGAAACGATCGCCGACCAGAAGACCAGTCTCGCCGACGCGACCCGGATCCGGTCGGTTTCGAAAGGGGCGAAACGCTGATGTCGGTCCTCATCGACGCCAACACCAAAGTCATCACCCAAGGGTTCACCGGCAAGAACGGCACGTTCCATTCCGAGCAGGCGATCGCCTACGGCACCAGGATCGTCGGCGGCACATCGCCGGGCAAGGGCGGCTCGATCCATCTCGGCCTGCCGGTCTTCGACACCGTTGCTCAGGCGCGCGAGGAGACGGGCGCCGACGCCTCCGTCATCTATGTGCCGCCGCCGGGCGCCGCCGATGCGATCTGCGAGGCGATCGCGGCCGAGATCCCGCTGATCGTCTGCATCACCGAGGGGATACCCGTGCTCGACATGGTCAAGGTCAAGCGCGCCCTGCAGGGATCGAAGTCGATCCTCGTCGGCCCCAATTGCCCCGGCGTGATGACGGCGGGCGAATGCAAGATCGGCATCATGCCCGGCAACATTTTCAAGCCCGGCACCGTCGGCATCGTCTCGCGCTCGGGCACGCTGACCTACGAGGCGGTATTCCAGACGACCCAGGAAGGCCTCGGCCAGACGACGGCGGTCGGCATCGGCGGCGATCCCGTCAAGGGCATGGAATTCATCGACGCGCTGGCGCTGTTCCTCGCCGATCCCGCGACCAGGTCGATCGTCATGATCGGCGAAATCGGCGGTCAGGCCGAAGAGGACGCCGCCCAGTTCCTGAAGGACGAAGCCCGGGCGGGCCGCGCCAAGCCGGTCGTCGGCTTCATCGCGGGCCGCACCGCCCCGCCGGGGCGCCGCATGGGTCATGCCGGCGCCATAATTTCGGGCGGTAAGGGGGGCGCCGAGGACAAGATCGCGGCGATGCAGAGCGCCGGGATTCGCGTCTCGCCCTCGCCCGCCAGACTGGGCAAGACGCTCGTCGACCTCCTCAAAGGCAAGTGAACGGCGTGCGGCTCGAAATGCCGCGCGCGCAGGATCGGATGCGATTGCGATGACCAGGCAGGATTTCAACCAGGCGCTGCTGCAGACCTCGTTCCTCTACGGCGCCAACGCGGCCTATATCGAAGGGCTGCAGGCCAGATACGAAGTCGATCCGGCCTCAGTCGAGCCGGACTGGCGCGAGTTTTTCGCCGCGCTCGGCGACGATCCGGCCAGCGTGGAGAAGACCGCGCGCGGCGCCTCATGGAAGCGTCCGAACTGGCCGCCGACGCCGCGCGGCGAACTCATTAGCGCACTCGACGGCGACTGGCCGGTCGCCGAGAAAATCATCGGCGAGAAGCTGCGCGCCAAATCGGCGCCGGCGCCGGCGGGCGGAGCGCTTTCCGAGGCCGACCTGCAACGGGCCACCCGCGAGAGCGTGCGCGCGCTGATGATGATCCGCGCGTTCCGCATGCGCGGCCATCTGCACGCCAATCTCGACCCGCTCGGGCTCGAGCCGCAGAAGGATCACGAGGAGCTGCACCCCTCGAACTACGGCTTCTCGGAAGCGGACTATGGCCGGAAGATATTCATCGACCACGTGCTGGGCCTGGAGTTCGCCACGATCCCGGAAATGCTCGCCATCCTCCGGCGCACCTATTGCGGCACGATCGGCTATGAATTCATGCATATCTCCGACCCCGCGGAGAAGGCCTGGATGCAGGAGCGGATCGAGGGTCCCGACAAGGAGGTGAGCTTCACCAAGGAGGGCAAGCGCGCCATCCTCAACAAGCTCGTCGAGGCCGAAGGTTTCGAGAAATTCTTCGACGTGAAATACACCGGAGCCAAGCGATTCGGGCTCGACGGCGCCGAGGCGATGATTCCGGCGCTCGAACAGATCATCAAGCGCGGCGGCGCGCTCGGCCTCAAGGAAATCGCGCTCGGCATGGCCCATCGCGGCCGGCTCAACGTGCTGAGCCAGGTGATGGGCAAGCCGCACCGCGTGATCTTCCACGAATTCAAGGGCGGTTCGGCCTCGCCCGACGAGGTCGACGGCTCAGGCGACGTCAAGTATCATCTCGGCGCCTCGTCCGACCGCGAGTTCGACGGCAACAAGGTCCATCTGTCGCTGACCGCGAACCCGTCGCATCTCGAGATCGTCGACCCCGTCGTGCTCGGCAAGGTGCGCGCCAAGCAGGACCAGCTCAACGACTATATCGAGCGCGTCAAGGTCCTGCCGCTGCTGATCCACGGCGACGCGGCCTTCGCGGGCCAGGGCGTCGTCGCCGAATGCTTCGGCCTGTCGGGCCTGCGCGGCCATCGCACCGGAGGCTCCGTCCATTTCATCGTCAACAACCAGATCGGCTTCACCACCTATCCGCGCTATTCCCGGTCCTCGCCCTATCCTTCCGACGTCGCCAAGCTCGTCGAGGCGCCGATCTTCCACGTCAACGGCGACGACCCGGAGGCCGTGGTCTATTGCGCGAAAATCGCGACCGAATACCGGCAGAAGTTTCACAAGCCGGTCGTCGTCGACATGTTCTGCTACCGGCGCTTCGGCCATAACGAGGGCGACGAGCCCGCGTTTACCCAGCCGCTGATGTACCGGATCATCCGCTCGCATCCGACCACGCTCGAAATCTACGCCAGGAAGCTGATCGGCGAAGGTCTCGTCACCGAGGGCGAGGTCGACAAGTTGCGGGGCGACTGGCGCCACCGCCTCGAGGCCGAATTCGAGGCGGGCCAGGCCTACAAGGCCAACAAGGCCGACTGGCTCGACGGCCGCTGGGCCGGCCTCAAGGCGGCGCAGGACATGCTCGACGACGACCGCCGCGGCCTCACCGGCGTCGATCTCGACAAGATCAGGCAGATCGCCGGGCGCATTACTTCGACGCCGGGCGGCTTCAGCGTCCACAAGACGATCCAGCGCTTTCTCGACAACCGCCGACAGACGATCGAGACGGGCGAGGGGATCGACTGGGCGACCGGCGAGGCGCTCGCCTTCGCCACCCTGCTCGACGAAGGCTATCCGGTCCGTCTTTCCGGCCAGGACAGCGAGCGCGGCACCTTCTCGCAGCGGCATTCCGTCCTGATCGACCAGCAGACCGAGGCGCGCTACATCCCGCTCAACCACATCCGCGACGGCCAGGGCCGCTTCGAAGTGATCAATTCGATGCTGTCGGAGGAGGCCGTGCTCGGCTTCGAATACGGCTATTCGCTCGCCGAACCGAAGGCGCTGACGCTGTGGGAGGCGCAGTTCGGCGATTTCGCCAATGGCGCGCAGGTCGTGTTCGACCAGTTCGTCTCGTCCGGCGAGCGCAAATGGCTGCGCATGTCGGGCCTCGTGTGCCTGTTGCCGCACGGCTACGAGGGACAGGGGCCGGAGCATTCCTCGGCGCGGCTCGAGCGATTCCTGCAGATGTGCGCCGAGGACAACATGCAGATCGTCAATTGCACGACGCCGGCCAACTATTTCCATGTCCTGCGCCGGCAGCTGAAGCGCGAAATCCGCAAGCCGCTGATCGTCATGACGCCCAAGTCGCTGCTGCGCCACAAGCGCGCGGTTTCGTCGACGGCCGAATTCGCGTCGGGCGCCTCGTTCCACCGCGTTCTGTGGGACGGAGCCGAGTCGCACAAGGGCGAGAAGATCAAGCTCGCCCGGGATGAGAAGATTCGCCGCGTCGTCCTGTGCACCGGCAAGGTCTATTACGATCTCTACGAGGATCGCGAGAAGCGCGGCGTCGACGACGTCTATCTCCTGCGGGTCGAACAGATCTATCCCTTCCCGCTGAAGGCGCTCGTGAAGGAACTGTCGCGCTTCAAGAAGGCCGAGATCGTCTGGTGCCAGGAGGAGCCCAAGAACATGGGCGCCTGGAGCTTCGTCGAGCCCTATCTCGAATGGGTGCTGGGACAGGTCGGCGGCAAGTCGAAGCGGCCGCGCTACGCCGGCCGGCCGGCCTCCGCCGCGACGGCGACCGGCCTGATGTCCAAGCATCTGGCGCAATTGAAGGCGTTCCTCGACGAATGTTTCGCCGAGTGAGCGGCCGATAGGCGCCACGCGATCCGCGGGACCCGGAAAGGTCCCCCGCGGCGTCCCAACCTCCCAACAGGGACCGCTCGGCGGTCGAAGTGATGACATGACCACTGAAATCCGCGTTCCCGTTCTCGGCGAATCGATCACCGAGGCGACGGTCGGCAAATGGTTCAAGAAGGCCGGCGACGCCGTCAGGGCGGACGAGCCGCTGGTCGAACTCGAGACCGACAAGGTGACCCTGGAAGTCAATGCGCCCGTCGCCGGCGTGCTGGCGGAGATCGCCGCGCCGACCGGCGACACGGTCGCGGTCGGCGCGCTGCTCGGATCGGTCGGCGCCGGCGCCGGAGCGGCCGCCGCTCCCGCGGCCAAGCCGGCGATCGACCTGCCCGCGGCGCCGAGGGACGTGAACGGCGCCGCGCCGGCGCCGAAGGCGCCGGCCCCGCCGCCCACCCCGACGTCGATGCCGCCGGCGCCCGCCGCCGCCAAGATCGCGGCCGAGCGCAACGTCGATCTCGGCGCGGTCGCCGGCAGCGGAAAGCGCGGCCAGGTGCTGAAGGGCGACGTGCTCGCCGCGCTCGCCGCCCCCGCGCCCGCGACCGCCCCGACGGCGCCCCCCGCGCCGCTGCCCGCCACCGCGCGCGCGGCGGTTCCCGACGACGCCGCGCGCGAGGAGCGCGTGCGCCTGACCAAGCTGCGCCAGACGATCGCGCGCCGGCTGAAGGAGGCGCAGAACAACGCGGCCATGCTGACGACCTTCAACGAGGTCGACATGACCGAGGTGATGGCGCTCCGGACGAAGTACAAGGACGCCTTCGAGAAGAAGCACGGCGCAAAGCTCGGCTTCATGGGCTTCTTCGTCAAGGCGTGCGTCCAGGCGCTCAAGGAGGTGCCGGCCGTCAATGCGGAGATCGACGGCGCCGATCTCGTGTTCAAGAACTACTATCACCTCGGCATCGCCGTGGGCACCGACAAGGGCCTGGTGGTGCCGGTGGTCCGCGACGCCGACCGCCTCGGAATCGCCGGGATCGAGAAGACCATCGCCGATTTCGGTAAACGCGCGCGGGACGGCCAGTTGCGCATCGACGAGTTGCAGGGCGGCACCTTCACCATCACCAATGGCGGCATCTACGGATCGCTGATGTCGACGCCGATCCTCAATGCGCCGCAGTCGGGCATACTCGGCATGCACAAGATCCAGGAGCGGCCGATGGTCGTCGCCGGCAGGATCGAGGCGCGGCCGATGATGTATCTCGCCCTGTCCTACGATCACCGCGTCGTCGATGGCAAGGAGGCGGTGACCTTCCTGGTTCGCGTGAAGGAAGCCCTCGAAGACCCCGCCCGGCTCGTGCTAGACCTCTGAGGCGCGGCCGCAATGGCGCGCGCGGGGTAGGGGGGAAGTCATGTCTTCGATCGAACTGATCTGTCTCGAGCTCAGCGTCCTGCTGTTCCTCGCCCATATCGTCTGCCAGGCCGCGGCCTCGAACGGGGAGTTCGGGCAGGCGTTCCTGTTCAGCCCGCGCGACAATCCGCCCGAGCCCAGGGGAGTCGTGGTCGGCCGCGCGACCCGCGCGCTCGCCAATTTCGTCGAGAACTACGGCGCCTTCGTCGCGATGGACCTCGGCCTGGTCGCCACCGGCCACACCGGCGGCTGGGGCGCCGCGGTCTGGATCGCGGCGCGCATCGTCTATCTCCCGCTCTATCTCTTCGGGGTGCCGGTCGCGCGCACCGTCTGCTGGGCCATATCGATCGTCGGCCTCCTGATGATGCTGGCGCGGCTGGCGTTCTGACGGAAAGCCCTCTCCCGCCCGAGGGAGGAGGATAAAGCCACTGCCGTCAAGTCGAATGGGTCCGAGGCCGAAATGCCCAAGAGCAATTACGACGCCGACTTCTACGCCTGGTCGAACGAACAGGCGGCGCTGTTGCGCGCCAGGCGGTTTTCGGCGGCCGATGTCGAGAACATCGCCGAGGAGATCGCGAGCGTGGGCCGGACCGAGAAGCGCGAACTCGTCAGCCGGCTCACGGTGCTCCTGAAGCATTTGCTGCGATGGAAATTTCAGCCACAGGGACGGTGTTCGAGCTGGCGGACCAGCATTCGGGTGCAGCGCAACCTGATCCTCGATCATCTGCAAGACAATCCCAGCTTGAAGCCGCAAATCCCTGACGCGATGGAGAAGGCCAATCGCGACGCTGTGCTCGAAGCCGCTGAAGAAGCCAATCTTCCCGAGTCGATCTTTGCGACGCCATGCTCGTGGTCGTTCGATGAGGTGATCGATGCTGGCTTCTGGCCCGATTAGATCGCCGTGCCGCCTGGCGGAGCTTCGGCGTCGGACGCAGGCGTCAGCGGAATAGAGGAGGACCGTCGGATGCCGTGTCAAGACACGAAACTCGAATCGGAAGGCGCGGAATTCCTCGTTCTTGGTCAGCTCTTGATTGCCGGCAGACCTGCGTACAAGGCCTATACGTCTACGCGCGCCCGCGACCTCGCCGTCGCTTCGCCCGATGCCAAAAGATCCGCAACA
Source organism: Roseiarcus sp. (assembly GCA_050013915.1). GTDB lineage: Bacteria > Pseudomonadota > Alphaproteobacteria > Rhizobiales > Beijerinckiaceae > Roseiarcus. Next base: position 17,137 of record JBEKEI010000031.1, on the reverse strand, counting down.
ATTCAGGTGAAGAGCCGATGGGCGACCGACGCGAACGGTTTCCCCGGCGAGACGATCGACAACGATTTTCCCGAACGGGTAAAACCGATCGCGGTTATGGAGACGACAGCAATCGACATAGCGACACGCCTGCGGAAGAGCCGGAATACTATGTCTTCACCGCCGGGGTGGCGAAGAGGATGATAGTTAGCAACGGCAAGGTGAGCAGGATACCGTGGCGGAAGGGCACTGTTGAAGACAATCGCAATAACTGGATCGACATCAAGGAATTTCTCCAAAATCCAAAACAATCCACGCCTATGAAAGTCAAAAAATGAGTTATGATCTCGTCGTCATCGGCACCGGACCCGGCGGCTACGTCTGCGCGATCCGGGCCGCGCAACTCGGCCTCAAGGTCGCCGTGGTCGAGAAGCGCAAGACCTTCGGCGGGACCTGCCTCAACATCGGCTGCATCCCGTCCAAGGCGCTGCTCTACGCCTCCGAAATGTTCGAAGAGGCGGCCCATGGCATGGCCGCGCTCGGCGTCGTGGTCGGACCTCCGAAGCTCGATCTGCCCGTGATGATGAAGCACAAGGACGATACCGTGGCGGCCAATGTCAACGGCGTCGCCTTCCTGTTCAAGAAGAACAAAATAGAATCGTTCATCGGGTCGGGCCACATCCTCGCGCCTGACAAGGTCGAGGTCCGCGGCGCCGACGGCAAGGCGACCACGCTGGAGACCAAGGCGATCGCCATTGCGACCGGCTCCGACGTCGCCCGCCTGCCCGGCGTCGAGATCGACGAGACGATCATCGTCTCCTCGACCGGCGCGCTGTCGCTGTCGAAGGTTCCGGCGAAACTCCTCGTCGTCGGCGCCGGCGTCATCGGCCTCGAGCTCGGCTCGGTCTGGGCGCGCCTCGGCGCCCAAGTGACCGTCGTCGAATATCTCGACCGCATCCTGCCCGGCATGGACGCGGAAGTCGCCAGGCAGTTCCAGCGCATCCTGGAGAAGCAGGGGCTGAAGTTCCATCTCGCCTCGAAGGTCGCGAGCGTCGCGAAGACCGCGACCGGCGCCGCCGTTTCGATCGAGCCGGCGGCGGGAGGCCAGGCGCAGACGCTCGAAGCGGACGTCGTGCTCGTGGCGATCGGCCGCCGCCCCTACACCGAGGGGCTCGGGCTGGAGACCGTCGGGGTCGCGATGGAGCGCGGGCAGGTCGTCATCGACGCGCATTTCCAGACCAACGTGCCCGGCATCTATGCGATCGGCGACGTCGTGCGCGGCCCGATGCTCGCCCACAAGGGCGAGGACGAAGGCGTCGCGCTCGCCGAAATCCTCGCCGGCCAGGCGGGCCACGTCAATTACGCGGCGATCCCCTCGGTCGTCTACACCTCGCCCGAAATCGCCGTGGTCGGGCGCACCGAGGAGGAGCTGAAGGCGGCGGGAATCGCCTACAACGTCGGCAAGTTCCCGTTCACCGCCAATGGCCGCGCGCGCGCGATGCGCCACACCGAGGGTTTCGTGAAGGTGCTCGCCGACGCGGCGACCGACCGGGTCCTCGGCGTTCACATCCTGGGTTTTGGCGCCGGCGAAATGATCCATGAGGCGGTCGTGCTGATGGAGTTCGGCGGCTCCGCCGAGGATCTCGCGCGCTGCACCCACGCCCACCCGACCCTTTCCGAAGCAGTCAAGGAGGCCGCGATGGCGGTCGCCAAGCGGGCGATCCACATCTGACGGAGATGACGCGATGACGGCGGAATCGAGCCTGTCCCCGCGCCGGCTCGCGCGGGTCGGGGCCGCCCTCGCGAGCCTCCTGATCGCTGCGGCCGCGACATTCGCGGTCCGCGCCGGCGATCGGATGGCGCTCTGGCGCATCGTCCATGACGAGTGCGTTCCGGATCAGAAAAACAACGCGGCGCCATCCCCCTGCGCCGAGGTCGACATCGCCGGCGGCGAGGAGCAGGGCGTCGCCATACTGAAGGATCGCAACGGCGTCGCTCAGTATCTCGCGATACCGACCCGCCGCGTCGCCGGCATCGACAGCCCGGACATCCTCGATCCCGCCCTGCCCAACTACTGGCGCGCGGCATGGGCGGCGCGCGCCTTCGTGAACGCCCGCCTGCCGAGCGAATTGCCGCGCGACGCCATCGGCCTGGCGATCAACGCGGCGAGCCGGCGCAGCCAGGATCAGTTGCACATCCACATCGATTGCGTCGCGCCCGAGGTGCGCGCCGCGCTCGCCGGCTATCGCGACCGGCTGACCGCCGGTTGGGCGGCGCTGCCCTTCATGCTCGCCGGCCGGCGCTACTGGGCGCGCCGGCTCGATTCGATCGATCTGTCGGACGCCGATCCGTTCCGTCTCCTCGCCGACGGGGTCGCGGGCGCCAGGGACGACATGGCGGGCGAATCCCTGGTCGTTATCGGCGCCGATTTTGCGCCCGCCAGGCCCGGCTTCGTCCTGCTCGCCGATCACGCCGATTCCGGCGGCGGCGGCTACGGCGAGAGCCTGCTCGACGCACGGTGCAGCGTCGCCGGACAGGGCTGATCGCCCTGAGCCGCGCCGCTCACGCGCTCGATTACGATGTTCAGCCCATGGCGCCGCCTGCCCGTCGGACCGGCGCCGCGCTTGCAGCGCAAGGGGGCGCCGTCGCGCGCGCCAGCCCGATCGTCCGGGAATGGCGCAGGCGCGCCGGGCGTTTGCTCTTGCGGGTCGTCGTATGCGTTCAGTTCAGGGAATCCTGCTCGGCATTCTCATGGTCTTCGTCATGGCGGGCCTCGCCCGCGCCGCAGTTGCGATCGACATCGACCTCTCCTCGCAGACCATGCACGTCGCGACCGCCGACGGCCACAGTTGGGACTGGCCGATCTCGTCGGGTCGGGCGGGCCATCTGACCCCGCGAGGCCATTTTCGGCAGTTGCGGCTGTTTCCGATCGTCTATTCCTCGAAATACAACCACGCGCCCATGCCTCATTCGATCTTCTTCCACGGGCAATACGCGATTCACGGAACGACGGCGGTCGGCGCCCTCGGCCATCCTGCCTCGCACGGCTGCGTCAGGCTCGCGCCGGCCAATGCGGCGATCCTGTATGCGAGGGTCCGGGCGGAAGGCGCCGCGATCACCATCCACGGCGGCGCGGCGTCCGCCGGCGCCGGCCTCCACGGCCGCCACCGTCACGCCGCGTCGGCGCTCGGCTATGCGCCGCATCGCCACGCGCGCTCGCTGATCGAGTGGTTCCACGACCCCGTCGGCGATCGCTGATTCCGGTGCGCGCCCGCGCCGGCCGGGGCGTCGCGACGAACTCGAGCGCCGCCGCGCGTCGAACCCGCTGCATCGTTTCGCCCACATCTCGTAACAGTGTCGCTGGCGAATCAACTGTCGCGTTCCGAACCGTTCTGGGCTATCAGGCCGGGCGACTGCGCTTCGAGCGACGCTAATGAGGAGGCCACTGGTGCTGAGACGTAACTTCCTGGCCGGCGCTGCCGGGCTTCTGGGCGCCGCCCAGGCCCCGCGCTGGGCGAACGCGGCCGGCGAGCCGGAGGCGAAGGTTCCGACGCCATTCTCCTATGACATGACTCCGCCGATGGACAATCGCGAAAAGTTCATCGCCTGGGGCGTCGCGCAGCGCGGCGAGGATCCGAAATATCTCGGCGAACGCTTCGACCGGTTCGGCGCGCTGGTCCGCAACGAGGATCTCTGGGACGATCGCAACAAGCGGGCGTTTCTGCTGACGCCGCGCGAAAAATTCGTACGCGCGCCCAATCTCCCGCGCGCCTACGAGCACGCCTTCCTCGACATCGGTTTCGGGGTGACGATTTCGGGACCCCACATCGTCGGGCGCATGACCAACACGATCGACGTCAAGAAGGGCGAGAAGGTGCTCGAGATCGGCACCGGCTCGGGCTATCAATCGGCCTATCTGTCCCATCTGACCTACAACGTCTATACGATCGAGATCATCAAGCCCCTCGCCGATCGGACGCGCGCGACCTATGACGACTTGATCGACGCCGGCTACAACGAGTTCAAATCGATCGGTTCGAAGAGCGCGGACGGCTACTACGGCTGGGAGGAAGTCGCGCCATTCGACAAGATCATCGTGACCTGCGGCATCGACCACATCCCGCCGCCGCTGCTGCAGCAGCTCAAACCCGACGGGATCATGGTCATTCCGGTCGGGCCGCCCGGCGCCCAGCGCGTGCTGAAGGTCGTCAAGACCCAGGCCGACGACGGCTCGATCACCGTTGCGCGCTCGGACATCTACGGCGGCAAGATCGTCCCGTTTGTTCCCTTCACCAAGCTCGAAGGCGATTCGATCAAAGGCACGCACAATAATTGACGCACGCCGAGAGCCGCCCTCGCGGGCGCGCGGGAGCCTCCCGCCCGGACGCGGCTGCCTCGCGCCGAATCCACGCCCGGCGCGAACGCCCGGGGTTGATTCGCCTGCCGTCGCGCGCAAACCTCCATTCCAGCCGCCGCGCGCCTCGCCCGTCGCGCGGCTGAAGGCCGCCTCATGAACGACCGCTTCGCCACGCCCGATCCGCTCGCCCTGACCCTGGTTCCCGGCGGGGACCTCGTTCTCGACGGCCGGGGTCGGGTTGCGCTCTACCTCGCCGTCGGGCTCGTGGCCGGCGCCGTGATCGCGCTGCAGATCGACATCATGCGCGTCTTCGCGGTCGGCTCCTGGGCGCATTTCGGCTCGCTGGTCGTCAGCCTCGCCATGCTGGGATTCGGCTTGACCAGCGCCGTCATGTGCGTGGCGAAGAATTGGTTCCAGCGCAACTGGCGGATCGCGGCGAGCGTCGCGCTCGCGCTGTTCGGGCCGCTCGCCGTCGGCGCCAATCTGTTCGTCCAGCAACTCGGCTTCAACGCGATCTTTCTCGTCTCCGATCCCGCGCAGAAGTGGAAGCTGCTGGAGATATTCCTCGCCGACCTCACGCCGTTCCTCGCCGGCGCCGTCTTCCTCGGCAGCGTGTTCCTGAGGAGCAATCGCAGTTTCGGACGCGTCTATTTCGCCGATCTCGCGGGCTCCGGCCTGTGCGGGCTGGTGTTCCTCGGCGCGATGTATTTCCTCAGACCGGAGGACCTCATCGCCGCGCCGCTCGCGCTGTGGTTCGCCGCCGGCCTCGCCTGGGCGGTCGGGCCGGGCGGTCCGCGTTCGATCGTACCGCTCGTGCTGCTCGCCGCCGTCGCCTTCGGCGGCCATTTCGTGGTCGCTCCGAAGCTCGGCTGGAGCCGGCTCGCGGTCAACGACTTCAAGGGCGTCGCCTACGCGCGCAAATTCCCCGACCAGCAGCGCGTCTACGAGAGCGTCTCGCCGTTCGGCTATATCGAGATCTATTCGAGTTCCTACCTGCACTTCGCGCCGGGCCTGTCCGACAACGCCGGGTTCAACCTGCCGAGCGTGCCGGCCAACGCCTATCTGGCGATGTATATCGACAGCGACGGGCCGATCGGGATCATCCGCGATCTGCCGGCCAAGGACACCGCCTATTTCCGCTTCCTGCCGATGTACTATCCCTATGTCATCAAGAAGAATCCGAAGACGTTCGTCACCCAGTTCGGCGGCGGAATCTCGACGGCGCTGGCGCTGCGTTCGGGCTCCAGCAGCGTGACGGTCGCCGAAGGCAATCGGGCGGTGCTCGCCGCCTTTCGCAGCCCGGCGATCCGGGATTTCACCGGCGACATCCTCTCGAAAGTCCGCGTCATCGACTATGAGGGGCGCCATTTTCTCGCCCATACCGACGAGCGCTTCGACATCGTCGACCTGAGCCTCGCCGATTCGGTCGGCCTGTCCAATCCGGGCGGCTTCGCGATCGTCGAGAAATTCGCCTATACCCGCGAGGCGATGGCAACCTACATGCGGGCGCTCGCCGACGGCGGCATCCTTTCGGTGACGCTGTGGAACAAGGAGGAGCCGCCCAAATCGGTCCTCAAGCTCTACGCCACCATGGCCGCGGCGGGCCGCGACGTCGATCCCGCCCATTTCGCCGATTCGTTCTTCGTCGCTTCGTCCTACCTCTCGACCGCGACCGTCCTGTTCAAGCGTGGCGGCTTCACCGCCGACGAGATCGCAAAGCTGCGCAAGCACACCCACGACATGTCGTTCGACGAGATTTATTGGCCCGGCCTGTTCTACGATTCCTCGCAGACCGACCGGACGCTCGACGGCTATGTCGCGCAGATCTTCTCGGGCGCGGCGGGCGGCCCGGCCGCGCCGCTGCCGGCCTCCGAGGCGCAGGCCGACGCCGATCCGACCGGGCCCGCCGATCCGGCCGCGCCGAGCGCTGATCCGGCGGGCGCGGGCGCCGACAATGGCGTGCTGCCGGCGACCGCGATGGGTCGGCTCGCCTGGCACGCGCTGATCAACGGCGAGTGGCCCGACATCGTGCGCCGCTATGTCTTCAACGCGCGCGCGCTGACCAACGACGCGCCCTATTTCGCCGCCTATGTGAAGACCGCCGATCTCCCCAGAATCACCGACCGGCTCGAATTGCTGCAGGACGAATGGGGCTATCTCCTGGTCTGGGCGACGCTCGGCGTCGCCTGCGCCACGGCGGCGGTCCTGCTCGCCATTCCGATGCTGTGGGGCTGGCGAACGATCTTCTCGAAATCGCGCGGCAAGCTTCTCACCGTACTCTATTTCGCCTGCCTCGGCGCGGGCTACATCATGGTCGAGGTCGGGCTGATCGCGCATTTCGTGATGGCCCTCGGCAATCCGACCGTGTCGGCCTCGGTGCTGATCACCGGCATGCTCGTGTTCTCCGGGCTCGGCGCGCTGCTGTCCGAACGCGTGCTGCCCAACATGCGCACGATCATGCCGATCCTGTTCGTCGCGATCGGCGCGCTGCTGATTGGCTACGCCCGCTTCGTCAATGTCGCGCTCGACGGGATCGGCGGCTTCCCCTACGGCGTGCGCCTCCTGCTGTCGTTCGCGCTGATCGCGCCCCCCGCCTTCCTGATGGGCTTCCCGATGCCGACCGCAATGACGACGCTCGGACGGCTCGGCAAGGACCACATGTTCATCTGGGCCTGGGGCGTCAACGGCTGCTTCTCCGTGATCGGCGCGGCGGCGGCGCCGGTGATCGCGACCAATTTCGGCCTCGGCGCCGTGATCGAGATCGCCGGCTGCGCCTACCTTCTGGCCATGCCGGCCTTCTTCGGGGTAATATCCGGCGGTCCCCCGCTCGCGATCGCGTCGACGGCGGGCGACCCTTGAGTCCCGGCGCGTCGGATCGCGTCGGGCGGACGGTGGTCCGGCAGGCCCGACGCGCTCGCTCCAGGCTTGCGGGGCGCGGCGGGCGCGCGAGAACGGCTCGGAGCGTCAACGCATGGGCGACCATCGGCATGCAGGTTCCCGTCGGGCGGCGGCGGCGATCTTGGCTTTCACCCTGCTGCTTGCCGGCTGCGCCGGCGGGCCGGTCGTGAACCGGGGCGCGATGAGCCCGCAATTCGCCAATGCGGGCGGCGTCAACGTCGCGTTCCCCGAATTCCAGAATTCGGCCTTTCCCTATCGCGGCCCGATTCCCGCGAGCGGCGACAATCCCGGCGGGACGCGCGCGTTCCTGAACGTCAACGAAAACGGCCGGCTCGGCCATGAATCGCCGCGCGGCGGCGTCTACTGGGAGGACGCCACCTATAGCGATCGCCATGTGCTCGTCGCCGCTTCGCGGAATTTCGACGGCGCGAACCCCGGCGATCTCGTAATCTTCTTTCACGGCAATTCGGCGACGCTCGCGCGCGACGTGGTCGATCGCCAGCAGGCGCCGCGCCAGCTCGCCGAGTCCGGGCTCAACGGCGTCCTGATCGCGCCGCAGCTGGCCGTCGACGCGCTCGATTCCAGCGCGGGCCGGTTCTGGCAGCCCGGCGCGCTCGCCGCTTTTCTCGACGAAGCCGCCGCCAAGCTCGCCGCGCTCTATCCGGACGCGCCGCGCGGCGCGTTCCGGCGCATGCCGGTCATCCTGGTCGCCTACAGCGGCGGCTATCTGCCCGCGGCTTTCGCGCTCGCCCAGGGCGGCGCGTCGGAACGCGTGCGGGGCGTCGTGCTCCTCGACGCGCTCTATGGCGAGGAAGACAAGTTCATCGAATGGATCGAGCGCGCGCACAATCGCGCCTTCTTCGTCAGCGCCTATTCCAGATCCTCGCATGAGCAGAACGAGGCGCTGCGCAGCCGGCTCGCCGCCGCTGGGATCGGCGTTCAGGACGGAATGCCGGCGAGCCTGGGTCCTGGCGTCGTCGCATTCGTCGACGCGGGCGACGCCGATCACAACGGATTCGTCAATAGCGCCTGGACGAGCGATCCGTTGCGCGACGTGCTGGCGCGCGTGCCGCAATAGCGGCCGCGCCGACGGCGTCGCCGATCACGGCCCGTCGAGCGCCGCCATCCGTTCGCGCGCCGCGCCCATGCCGGCGGCGAGCGCCCTGGCGTAATAGACGCGCGCCGTAGCCGCATCGCCCTTGAGCCCGCGCGCGCCCATCCGGGCGAGCGAGGCGGGATCGTAGCTCGCGCCGAGCGCCATCAGCGCGCGCGCGTCGCCCGCCTCGGCGGCCCGCTCCAGGTAGAGCCGCGCGCCGGCTATGTCGCCTGCCGCAAGAGCGACCAATCCTTGCGCGCACAGCCGGCGCGCCGCGTCGCTGACCGGCGCCGGGGCCTCCGCCGGCGCCAGGGAACGCGTTGCGCCCGCGCGGGCGCCGGTCGCGGCCGCCGGCTCCGATTTCAGGGCGATCGCGAGCTTGGCCAGAGCGCCGGAGTCGGCCCCCGCCGCGGCCGCGGGCGCGACGGCCGGGGCGGCGGCGGTCTTCCCCTGGGACGCACCGGCGACGAAGACTGGCTGCGAGACGGTCGTCCTCGCCGAGATCGGCGGCTGTTCCGACGGCGGCCAGAAGGCGAATCCGAGCGCCAGAGCCACCACAGTGGCGCCCGCGCCGGCGCCGAGTCCGATCAGAGTGGGCATTTCCGGTCTCCCGTCACTGCGCCGGACCGCTGAGTTTCATCAGGCTTTCGAAGAGCCGGTCGGAATCCGCGCCGACCGGCGCCTCGCTCGCGCTGACGGCGGTCTCCGCCGCCCCGCGAAACGCCTCCAGCGCAGGGTCCGAACCGCCCGCAGCGCGCTCCAGCCAGGCCTGCGCCGCGCCGAACCGCGGCCAGCCGAATATCCTGGCGGCGAGATTGACGTCCCGCCATCGCGAGCCCGGCAGCGCGCCGAGGCTTTGGTCGAACTGGGCGAACAGCCGCTCGGCAGCGGGCCCGATCCGCGCGGCGCGAGGCGAATCGGGCGCCGCATCGATCGCCAGCAGCGCCATCGGCACGCCGATCGTGTCGACCTTGTCGTTCGCGTCGATGAGATTGCCCTGATCGCGCGCCGTCAGCCGCATCGGCGCATAGAGGGCGCGCAGCGGCGGCGCATAGGGAATGACGAGGACGTGGAAGCCCCCGCCCTTGCCGAACTCGGTCAGCGCCCTGGAGTCGAGGGCGCCGACGGTGAAGATGGCGTCGATCTCGCCGCGCGCCAGATGCGCGAGCGCGTCCGGCAGGGGTTCGTTGGTCAGCGTCGGCGTAATCGCGAGCCGGGAAAAGACGATCGCGGCGCTCGCCGCCGTGGCGCCGTCCGCCGCCGCGACATTGACCTTGCGGCCGCTCAATTGCTGGATGTCGCCGATCGCGCGCGGCGCAATGACCACCACCGGTTCGCTCGCGAGCCGCAGAATATAGGGGGCGCGGGCGCGCCAGTCGCCGTTCGCGAGCGCCGGCCGGCTCGCCGAATCGCCGAGCGCGTCCATCGGCGCGATCGCGAGATCGGCGAGATCGCCGCCGACCGCCTTGTCGAGCGCGGCGGGCGAAGTCTTCCCGGCGATCGTCTTCGCGCGGAGGCCGGCGCCCTGCAGGGCGCTCGCCAGTTCGGCGGCCATCCGGGTCGCCGAAGCGTCGGCGCCGTCGGCCAGCACCAAAAGCTCCTTGCCGGGCGCTTGCGCGGCCGGCTGCGCCGATACGGGAATTGCGGGCTCCCCGCGCCTGTCCGGCTCCTCGCGCCAGGCGCCGTGCCAGAGCACCCGGACGCCGTTGCGATAGACCGGCTTGTCGTAGCGCACCATGCCGAAGCGCCGGTGCTTCGTCGCGTGCTCGGCCGGAGGCGGCGGGACCTCGGTCGAGGCTGGCGGATCCTGAGGCTCGCGCGCCTCCTGCGGCTCCTGCGCGGCGACCGGCTGTTGCGCGCCCGCCGCCCGCGCGGCCGCAGGCAGGGTCAGCGCCGAGGCGATCAGGAAACTCATCAGAGTCGCGCGAAGTGGACCCCGCGGAGCCCGGCCCTTGGATCCGCCCGACAGCGTCCGCGGGAAACTTCCCTGCGCGCATCGGGGCGGGTCGAGACGCTGAACTCTGATCGACATGAACTAGCAATCCCCGCTAAATGCGACCTCATCAAGGCAGGCCGCATCCGCGCCGTCCGGACGGTCCGACAATGAACCGAATTGTTGACGATTGCAAATTTCACATTGGCGACAGAAGGTTGGGCGACAAAAGGTTGGGCGACAAAAGGTTGGGCGACAGAAGCTTGGGCGACAGCAGCCTGGCGATCGCCGCCTCGAGCGCGTCGGGCGCGGCCTCCTCGATTTCAGGCCCGTCGAGCCAGATCAGGAAAGCGCGCGCAGGCCGGCCCGGGTAGAGCGGCGCCAGCGCGGCGCGGTAGAGCGCGAGTTGGGCGAGGTGAGACTCCGGCGCCGCGCCGCGCGGCGCGCCGCTCTTGAAGTCGGCGATGAGGATGCCGTCGTCGCCGATCGCGATGCGGTCGATCCGCCCGGCGAACGGCGCCGGTGGCCGCCCCGGCCACGGCAAGACGCCGGCGATCGCGACCTCGGCGCGCGAATTGGCGCCGAACAGGGCGGCGAGCCGTGCGTCGTCGATGACGGCGAGGACGCGCGCGAGAATGGCGTCGCGCGCGGTGGCGTCGAGCGTCGCGCCCCGGCCGGCGAGAAAGCGCCGCCCCGCCTCGCGCCGCCGGTCGCTCGCGATTGCCGGCAGATATTGCAGCAGCGCATGGCTGAGGCGACCCGCCTCGAGCCGGTTCGCCTGTGCGCCGCCGGCGCTCGCCAGCGACCAGCCGGCGACGCGCGAGGGGTTCAGCGGCGCCGGCGCGTGTTCGGCGCCCGCGGCGGCGCGCAGCCAGGCCGGCGCGGCGGGCCGCGCGACGATCGCGGCGTCGCGGGGGCCGCCCGCCGCCGCCCGCCAGGGCTCGCCGAGCCTGCGGACAGTCTCGCCGCCGGCCCAGGGCGCGGGGCAATCCTTCATCGCGGCGTCGAGCCCGGCGCAGGCCATGTCGTACCAGCAATCCCGCGCCCGGCCGCGGGCGCCGTGGAAGCCGGCGATGACGAGCCGCTCGGCGGCGCGCGTCATTGCGACATACAGCAGGCGCCGGTGCTCGCCCGCCGCCGCCTCGCGCGCGGCCGCCCGCGCCTCGGCGACGGCGGCCGAATCGCTCGCCTCGCGCGGCGACCAGGCGATCAGCGGCGGGGCGCCGGGCCGCGCGACATCGAGCGCAAACAGCCTGGGATCGTGCCGGCCGCTCGGCGCGCCGCAGGTGTCGGCGAGGAAGACGATCGGCGCCTCGAGCCCCTTGGCGGCGTGGATCGTCATGACGCGGACGCTGTCGCCGCTCGCCTCCATGTCGCGCTTGACGGCGATGTCGCTGCGCTCGATCTCGTCGAGAAAGGCGAGCAGGGAGGGGGCGGCGCTCCGCTCGAAGGCGAGGGCGAGCGAGAGGAATTCATCGATCGCGTCGCCCGCCTCGGCCCCGAGCCGCGCCAGGATCGCGCGCCGGCCGCCGTCCTCGCCGAGCAGGCGGGCGTAGAAGGCGAACGGGGAGAGATGGCGCGCCCGGTTGCGCCAGATCTCCAGCCGCCGGTGCGCCTCGACGAGGCGCGGCTCGGCCGCGACGGCCAGCGCCTGCGCGAGCGAGCCCGCGCGCTGCGGCGCCAGCGCGATCAGCGCGTCGTCGTCGAGGCCGATCAGCGGCGACTTCAGGAGGCAGGCCAGCGTGAGGTCATCGTCGGGAAGCAGGCAGGCGCGCCCCGCCGCGACGAGGTCCATCGTCGCGATGTGCTCGCCGAGCGCGAGCCGGTCGGCGCCCGCCGCCTTGACGTTCGCCGCCTTCAGCGCGCGGATCATCGCCTCGAAAAAGGCCCCCCGCGACCGCACGAGGATCATGACGTCGCCGGGCGCGATCGGCCGGCCGTCGCGGTCGTGCGCGGCGAACAGGCGCTCGGGCGACTCCGGCGCGAGCCAGCTTGCGACGACCCAGGCGATGCGCTCGGCGAGCTGGACCGCGGGATCCCGGCTCGACGGCGCGTCGATCGGCATCGTCCAGTCGTCCGACGCGGCCTCGGTCGTCCCTTCGATCGGCGGCCAGACCTCGACGAGCCCCGGCAGGCCGGTGCGGAACGCGACATGCGGCGGCGCCGTCGCCTCGTCGGCCGCCATGCCGCGCCAGGTGGCCGCCACGCCGAAGGTCAGGTCGACGCCCTGGAGCACGCTCGCCGCCGAGCGGAACGAGAGATGCAGCGGCACTTCGGCGAAATCGAGCGAGACGCGGCGGTGGCGGGCGGCGAATGCGCGGCGCATCTGGGCGAACATCCGCGGCGCCGCGCCCTGAAAGGAGTAGATCGACTGCTTCTCGTCGCCGACCGCGAAGAAGGTCCGCACGAGCTCGCGCGCGCCCTTGCCCGATGTGAAATCCTCGGCGAGCCGGGCGAGGATGTCCCATTGCGGCTCGGACGTGTCCTGCGCCTCGTCGACGAGAATGTGGTCGATGCCGGAATCGAGCTTGTAGAGCACCCAGGCGGCGTCGGAGCGGGTCAGCAGGGCGAGGGTGCGCTCGATGAGGTCGTCGAAGTCGAGCAGGCCGCCGCGGCCCTTCAGCCGCGCATAGGCGGACAGGATCGCCGCGGCGACGCCGATCAGGGTCCGGCTGCGCGCGAGCGTCTGCGCCGCCTTGCGTTTGTCGAGCAGGGCGACGAGGCGGTCCTGCTCGGCGCGCAGGCGGTCGAGCAGGCCGGGAAAGCGCGCCTCCAGCGGCTTGGTGAGCAGCCGGCGGTCGGCGCCGCCGCGCGGGTCGCCGGCCTTGGTGAAGAAGACGGCGAGATAGGCGGCGAGCGCGGCGGCGGGGTCGCTCGCCGCACCGGCTTCGCGCAGCCAGAAGGCGAGGTCATTGTCCTTCTTGCTTCCCTCGTCCAACCGGACGGCGACATCGACCCAGGCGGCGCGTCCGCCGAGGCCGGTCAGCATCGCCGCCTCCAGCGTCTCGACCTCCTCGCCGGGCGCCAGGCCGAGCCGTTCGCCGAGCGCCCCGGCATAGCGCGCCTCGTCGCCCCAATGGCCGAGCGCGGCGACGATCTCGGCGCGCAGGCCGAGCGCCTCGCGCAGCAGCGCGTCGAACCCGTCGACCCCCGCCTCGCGCGCGAGCGCCGCGAGCCGCCGTTCGCCCTCGGCGTCGCGCAACGCTTCGGCGAGCGCCTCGGCGCGCGCACGCTCGAGCAGCAGCGCGGCCTCGCGCTCCTCGACGACGCGGAAACCCGCCGCGACATTGGCCTCGAACGGGAACCGGTGGAGCAACCGCTCGCAGAAGGCGTGGATCGTCTGGATCTTCAGCCCGCCGGGCGTTTCGATCGTGCGCGCGAACAGGCGACGCGCGAAGGCGAGCCGCGCGGCGTCGGGCGCCTCGGCGCCCGCCTCGACGATCGCCGCGCCGAGGGCCTCATCGGAGAGCCGCGTCCATTCGCCGAGCGTCCGGAACACGCGCTCGGCCATGTTGGCCGCCGCCGCCTTGGTGAAGGTCAGGCACAACAGGCGCGCCGGCGGCGCGCCGCCGAGCAGCAGGCGCAGCACGCGCTGGGCGAGCACATGGGTCTTGCCCGAGCCGGCGTTGGCGGACACCCAGGCCGAGGCGCGCGGATCGGAGGCGCGCGCCTGCGCCGCGCGCGTGGCCTGCGGAATCTGCGGCCGCGCCGGCGCCGCCGCGCTCATGGCGCCGCCCCGTCGGTCGCGGCGCCGGTCGCCGACCATTCCTTGACCCGCGCGAGATGGTCGTAGGCGCCGAATCGGCCGGCGAATTTCGGATAGGGGCGCGACAGATAGGGCGTCTCCGCCCTGCCGAACTGGGCGAGCAGCAGCAGCAGTTCGTCGTAGTGCTTCTCGACGACTTCGGCGAAGCTCGCCTCCTTGAACCGCAGTTCGCGCGTCTCGCCGCCCTTGGCGCCGCCGAGCTTCAGATAGAGCGCGCCGACCGCCTTCACCCCGGGCGCGTCGGGAAAGGCGCCGCGGGCGAGCATCGCCGCCTCCAGCGTCAGCTGGGGCGCGAAGCCGACCTCGACCTCGCCGAGCCCCGGCGGCGTCCCGGTCTTGTAGTCGATCAGCACGGCGCCGCCGCCGCGCAGCAGGTCGATCCGGTCGGCGCGCGCCGTGAGCGCGAACGAAGCCCCGTCCGGCAGCGCGATTTCGAGCCGGCCGGCCTTCTCGACGACGCAGCGCGCCACTATGCCGCGCTGGTCGCGGTCGAAGGCGAGGAAATATTCGAGCCCCTGGACGATGCGCGGCCAGGCGAGCGCGCGGAACGAGGGGTCGGCGAGCAGCGGCGCGAAGCGCGCGCGCGCCATCGCCATCAGCCGGTCGCGCGCGTCGGCGGGCAGGTCGCCGCCCGGAAACGCCTCGGAAAAGGCGCTGAGGACCTCGTGCCATTCATTGCCGACCTCACGCGCGCCGCGGATCATGCCGATCGGATCGAGCGCCTGCAGCCGCAGGATCCGCTCGGCGTAGATCGCATAGGGGTCGCGCCGCAGGGTCTCGATGCGCGTCACGCTGAGGCTGCGCGGGCGCAGCGCGACCGGCGGGCGGGGCTGCGGCGGGGCGATCGGCGCGACCGCCTCGGGCCGGTCGATCGCGCGCGCCCAGTCGAGATAGGCCGCGCCGCGCGCGATCGCGCCGGCCCAGGCGGCCGCGCCCGCCACCGCGGCCATCCGCAGCAGGAAACGCGAGGCGACCGTCGGCGCGCCGCCCCGCTTGTTCGCCCGGACGAGCATCGCCTCGGGCGCGCCGAGCGCGGCGACGAAATCATGCGCGGTCTGGCCGATCCGCCGCTCCGGGGCGGACAGCCCGAGCGCGGCGCGCATCGGCCGGTTGAGAAACGCGTCGGTCTCCGCCTGCGGCGGCCAGACCGTCTCGTCGAGCCCGGCGAGCAGCGTCAGGTCGAACGAGAGCAGACGCGCCTCGAGCAGGCCCAGAATGTGCAGGCGGGGATGGCCGGTCGGCGCTTCGGGCGCGCGCTGCGCGGCGGCGACCGCGTCGAACAGCGCGGCATAGTCCTGCGGCTCGCACGGGAAGCCGCCCTGCGCCGCCTGCCCCCATTCGCCGATCAGCGCGATCAGCGTCGCCCCGCCGGGCGCCGCCGCGAGCGCCGGCTCGCCGGCGAGCGCGGCGAGCGCGGCGGCATGGGCGGCGATATGGTCGGCGAGCGGCGCGCCCGCCGCCAGGCCGCGCAACGGCGCCAGCGCCGCGCGCGCATCGCGCAGCAGGTCGCGCGCGGCGTCCCATTCGGCGGGCGACAGGCGCCGGCAGGCGTCATGGGCGTGGCGGTCGCCCGCCGCCCGCCGCGCCGCCGCGAACAGCGCGTCGGCGTCCGCGAGCCCGCCGACGGGCAGGACGCCGCGCAGCGCGCCGATCTCCAGCGCGCGCGCCGCCGCCTCGACCTCGGCGCGCGGCCGCGAAAGCAGCGCGAGCGGATGGGCGAGCAATGCGAGCAGCGCGAGCGGGCCGTCCTCGAAGGCCGCGCCGAGGATCAGCCGGGCGAAGGCTCCAGCCTCGGTCTCGCCGAGCCTCCGGCCGGCGGAATCGGCGACCGAGACGCCCCAGCGCGCGAGCTCCTCGCGCACCCGCCGGCCGATCTGCGGGTCGGGCGCGATCAGCGCCGCCGTCCGGCCCGGCGTCTCCAGAGCCTCGCGCATCGCGATGGCGAGCGCGAGCGCCTCCTCGATCTCGTCGGCCGCCTCGATGATCTTGACGCCCGCCAGCGAGTCCCCCGCCGCGGCGTCGGCGCGCGCCGCGCCCCGCCACAGATCGGTCGAATCGGCCGGGCGCAGCGCCTCGGCGAGGTAACGGGCGCGCCGGCGCAGCGGCGGCGCGACGGCGCCGAGCGGGCGGACGTCGGCGCGCGTCGCCTCGACGACGCCGAGCAGCCTGAACAGCGCGGCCTGCGGATGGCCGGCGATCAGCTCGCCGTCCTGGTCGCCGATCAACCGCCAGGACGGTTCGTCGAGATCGAAGTCGAGATCGGGCAGCACGACCGCGCCCTGCGCCGCGCGCGCGATTCCGGCGATCAGCCGCGCGGTCGCGCGATTGGTGCCGGTCGAGCCCGCGATGATGACCGGGCCCTGCCGGGCGCCGGCGGCGAGCCGCGCGAGCTCCCGCTCGACCAGCAGGGCGCCGCGCGCCGCCTCGTCGACGAGCCCGCGCTCGGCGAGCCAGGCCGGCCATTGGGCGATCGCGATCTTCAGGAAATCGAGGGTGATGCGCCAGTAGGGATCGAAATCGCCGGGCGCGAGCCCTTCGAGCCGCGCCCACGGGACGCCCTCGATGATCATGTCGTCGATCAGCGCGGCGAGATCGCCGGCGAGCCAAAACGCCTGGGCCGGGCTCGCCGCGACCAGCGGCGCCTCGTCATCGTGGAACAGGAGTTCGCCGTCGGCGCCGATGCGCGCGATCGCGCCGCGCAGCGCCTCGCCCCAGGCGCGCGTCAGCCGAGCCAGAACCATCCGCCGCGTCAGCTCGGAAACCGCGGGCGGCGCCTCCGGCGCAGCCTCGCCGCCGTCCTCGAACAGGAGCCGGTCCCGCTCCGCCTCGAAGGCGCCGAGCGGCGCAATGCGCGGCAGGATCAGGCTCGCCCCGCCGGCCGCCTCCGCCAGCGCCTGGCCGAGCGTGCGCGCCGCGCGCTGCGTCGGCACATAGATCGTCGCGCCCGCCAGCGCGAGCGGCCCGCCCGCGCCGGGAAAGCCGGGCACGAGCACGCCGTCGAGCAGCGCCCGGCTCAGCGTCGGGAGGAAGGGCGCGCCGGCGGGGATGGAGAAGAGATTGGGGCGCAGAGGAGGCTCGCTGTGCGGGGAAGAGAGGCTCGGCCTGCAG
>JBEKEI010000030.1:0-33729 GCA_050013915.1 Roseiarcus sp. | reverse complement strand
GACGCTGATCTGGTCTTGGGGTTTGCTCCCCAAAAATTGGCATCTATATTTGAGCGATATCGCGGGCCAGAGTTTTTTGTGTCCTTGAATGGATTTGCTTTGTGGATAAACATCGGGGGAGCCGGCCGCGATTATCCTATCTGTCGACGCCGTATTAATTGCTCTAGAGCCTACGGTCGGGTTGCCTTGACCGTTGATATTCCTCGCAGTGACTGGGCGGATTGGGATAGTGGAAAGATCTTGTCGCAAGACGTGGTCCGTTTCAATTTTGCCGCGAGGATACGGGCCGCGTCCGGGCGCTTGACGAGCTGGTGCCGTAGGAAGAGAGAAATAGTCAATGAGGAACGCCTTGAGAGGGCTTTGACCGAGGGGATGATTTTGTTCGAAGAAGCTCCCGATCCAATGAACCGTGGGGCTGAAGTCCGTCGACAGAGGGAAGAAATGGTCGCGATCGTGGCTTCGAAAGGCAAATCAGGATGACGCGTAGGATCTCGTCCGGACCGCACGATCGCCTATGGCCATCGACGGATCGACTTCGAGAGCGCCGGATGCGGCGTGATTTCGGTGCCAAGAGCACCCGCCGATTGATATCGGCGCGATCAGCGGCGCCCGTGTATACGGCCAGGCCTGCCGGGATTTCGATCCCCCAGGGGCCGCCACGGCCGCTGTTCCGACGACGCGGTGCCGGAAAGGCGCAGCCAGAAACAGGCTGATGATCTTTGACTCCGCCTGCGTAGGAGCGGAGGTCACAGATCAAGAATCTCTGTTGCTGGCAGTTGTTCATAGCACCTATCGTATCGGCACTTGGTCATGCATTTTTCCGAGGCGTGCTTCGATCGTAGTCCATCGCGCAAAGCGATTGGGCTAAAAATTTGCGTCCGCGTGGCGCGTGGGGCAAGGATGCTGGCCGAAATCCCTGAACCTTGGTCGGCCAGAACCGTGGCGGGGAAGTCATTGGGCCGCAAACGGGTCGTGTCCCTTGAGGTGGTGTAGCTCATTGGCTTTGACCAAGACGATTTCCGGTTGGGGCCGGATCGGTCAGATGTCCATTGCCGGCAATCCGACGATGGCATCATCGCTCAAGGTGGCAATGGTTTCCAGCGTCATGTAGCGCGCGCGTTGCACGAGCCATTCGTCGTTTTGCTACAGGAGGATGGCGCCGACGAGTCGGACGATCGCCTGATCGATGGGAAAGATGCCGACGAGATCGGTCCGGCGTTTGACCTCGCCGTTGAGCCGTTCCAGCCCGTTGGTGGAATGGATCTTCGACCAATGATCGGCGGGAAAGCTCATGTAGGCGAGCACGTTGTCCTCGGCCTCGTCCATGAAGGCGGAGAGCTTGGGCAGCTTGGGCCTGAGCTGGCCGGCGACCTTGCGCCACTGCGCCTTGGCGGCCTCGGCGCTGTCCTGGGCCAAAGCGGTGGCGATGAAGGCGGAGACGACGCGCCGGCCGCTCTTGCCGGCGTCGGCGAGCGCGTTGCGCATGGTATGGACGCGGCAGCGCTGCCAGGTGGCGTGCATCAGCTTGGCGACGGCCGCCTTGATGCCCTCGTGGGCGTCGGAGATCACGAGCTTGACGCCGCGCAGGCCGCGCCTTCGCAGCTTGCGCAGGAACTCGGTCCAGAAGGTCTCGGCTTCGGAAGGGCCGATGTCCATGCCGGGCACCTCGCGTCGCCCGTCGGCGTTGACGCCGACCGCGATGATCACGGCGACCGAGAAGATGCGGTGGCTGCGGCGCACCTTCACATAGATGGCGTCGAGCCAGACGTAAGGCCAGTCGCCCTCGAGCGGACGGTCGAGGAAGGCGTTCACGCGGTCGTCGATCTCCTCGCACAGCCGGCTGACCTCGCTTTTGGAGATTCCCGCTCCGCCCATGGCCTTGACGAGGTCGTCGACGGAGCGGGTCGAAACGCCTTGCACATAGGCCTCCTGGATTCCGGCGGTCAGCGCCTTTTCCGCCATCCGTCTGGGCTCGAGGAAGCCGGGAAAATAGGAGCCCTTGCGAAGCTTGGGAATGCGCAACTCGACCGTCCCGGCGCGCGTCTCCCAATCCCGATCACGGTAGCCGTTGCGCTGGGCGAGCCGATCGGGTGAGCGTTCGCCGAGCGCCGCGCCGGTCTTGGCGCTCACTTCAAGCTCCATCAGCCTTTCGGCGGCGAAGCCGATCATGTCGCGCAGAATATCCGCGTCGGGGGTCTTCTCCACGAGCGCGCGAAGGTCCATCATCTCATTGGTCATTGAGGGTTCCTCGGTTGCGTTGAGTCTTGCAACCCAACCCTACCGGAGACCGTCAATGACCGCCGCCCGGCCTCGGAGCCTGTTCCGCTTCGGCCTACGGCCTCCGCTCCACAAGCTCCGAGGCCGGAATTACACCACGCGCCAGGACACGACCCGCAAACACCCCGGGTGCCGCCGCGGCTGTAGCGGCCGCTCCCGCGATATCGAGCACTGCGGTCTCCCGATGGCCTGCGGCGGGAGCCCGTTCTCCGGTCCCAGCTGAACGCAGCCAGTTCCGCGCCGGCGGCTGGACCCACAGATCCTGGAGAACCTGCGATCCTTTAGAGGCAACGGTACAGAACGGTCGACAGCCCTGCAAAAAGTCCGACATACCCCATCAACGAGTTTAGTCGAAGGGTCGATATTCCGCCGCGTAGCCGAAATAGGCCGGACCGACCAGCGCCAGACCCTCCGGAGTGCGCCATTGCGGCGCGCACGGGATCGCGATCGCGACCACGCGCAGGCCGAAGCGCAGCGTCTCGGTCGTGATCGGCGCGCCGGTGTCGACATCGAGCAGCGTGATCAGGTCGGGCGTGGTGGCGATCGGCGTCCCGTCGCGCTCGGCGATGAGGAATTCGTTCTGGAACTCGATCCGGTAGGCGTGGCCGGCGCAATCGTCGACGCCGGCGAATTTCGCCTCGCCGCGCGCAAATCCGCCGACGGTGCGCCGCGCGATATCCTGCACCCTGCCGCGGAACAGGGTCGCCGCGCCGAGTTCCGACTGGATTGCGGCGACCGGATCGACATGGCTCACCTTGCTTTCGCGCAGCAGCGCCCCGAGCCGGCGCGCAATCGTCAGGGTGCCGCGCACGACCGCCCGCTTGGCGACCGCGCCGCTCATCGAGAACAGCGCGATCAGCGCCGAGCCGCCCATTTCGATCGTCGCGCTGCGTGCGAGGCGCTCCGTCCATTTGTTGTCGATCGTCTCCAGCAGGATGCTGTTGCCCTTGTCGTCGCACGCCACCATCGGCGTCGCGGGCAGGCCATGCATCGTGAAGGTCACCATCTGCAGCTCGGGAAAGGCGCGCCCCATGCCGTCGCCGTCGATGACCGGCAGACCGGCCGCCGCCGCCACGATGAACGGGGTCGTCGAATTCAGGCCGCCCGCCTCGGCGCAAAGCGCCGCGTCGATCTTCCTGCCGAGAAACTTCTCGAGCTTGCCGAAGGCGATGACGATCTCGTCGCCCTGCGGAATCTTCTCCAGCATCACGGTGGGCGCGCCCATCATCGCGCAGGCGGCGATCAGCGCATCATCCGCCAAATCCTCGACGTCGATCATGCGGACCGGACCGTGCCGGCGAATCGCCTGCTGCGCCATGAGTTTGCCGATATAGGGGTCGCCGCCGCCGCCCGTGCCGAGGATGGCGCCGCCGATCGCGATATCGTCGAGGTCGGCGACATCGATCAGGGCCCGGGATTGAGTTCTCGTCGCCATCCTGCGCGCTCCATATCTTGCGCGTCCCGGCGAGGCGAGCGCGCTCGCTCGAGGTCGCACGCCGATCCTGGCTTCGCCCGGCCACGCCCCGCTCGACGGCCGGTTCCATGCGTCCCGCGCATGCGCCGGACCTTACAGGATGTGGCGGGGCTGGCAATTCTGCGGGTGGGGGCAATGACCGACTTTGCTCGCTTGCGGGCCGTTCCGGCCGCTGTGATCGGTCGCGTCGGTCAGGATGACGCCCTGGCGGCCGGCGAGCGGGTCCGCCTCGACCAGCTTCCGGCGCGCCGGATACGCCCGCCCCGGGTCGACTCCCGCCTCGAGCGCGCCCGGCGGAACGGCGAAAATGATCGCGATATTGCCGCCGGCGTCTCATCCAAATCGCGCCCAGAAGAATTCCGTAATCCACCCGGAAACGATGTCGAACCGCGTGTTCCAGATTTTTGACAGTTCGCAATCAAAAGAACGCAGGAGCGTTGGCGCGCACTGAAAACAATTTTGGAGCGTTCAGCGCTATTTGGTCAATATATATTTAATTGAAAGTATGAAAAGACGCCGTATCTGGGTCAGATTTTAAAGGATACTATGATCCAGTCGCGAGGGTTGGGTGACTTAAGACCCCGGAAACGAGCGCCGCGTATCGATCTACGCTGGGGCTTTCGTCGCCTCCCCCTCCCGGATCGATCGATGTCCGTCGCCGCCGACCAGAATTTGATGCCGCCCATGGCGCTCCCGCGCCCTGGTTCGCCGGCGCGCGGCGCGAACGCGACGATCGCCGCTTCTGCCGTGTTCGCCGCCCTTCTCGCCTGGACGTTCGCGTTGCGCAGCCCCTTCCTTTCGGTCGAGGGTTCGGATGACGCGTTCTTCGTCGCCGTGGCCAATCTGTGGACGCATGGCGTGCTTCCCTATGCCGGCGCCTTCGACGTCAAGCCGCCGGGCTTTTTCGCGATCCTGGCCGCCGCGCAGACCGTGCTGGGCGTGAGCCTGCGGAGCCTGGCGGCCGTCACGATCGTCTTCGACGCCGTCACGGCGACCGCGCTCTTTCACCTCGGCGCCCGCATGGGCTCGCGGGGGATCGGCGTCTTCGCGGCGCTGCTCTATCCGCTCCTGTCGCTGGTCGTCACCAACAACGCGCCCTATGCGCCACTCGCCGCGTTCACGACGCTCGCGTTCCTCGCCGCGCTTTGTGGGCTGCCGATCCTGGGGAGGGCGGCGCTCGCCGGGCTCCTCATCGGCGTCGCCGCAACCATCAAGCAGACCGCGGCCTTCGAGGCGCTCGCGCTGTTGGTCATCCTGCTGCGGACGCCGGACGCGGCTATTCGGCGCCGCGGCGCCCCGGCGGCGTTCATCCTCGGCGCCGCGGCGCCGCCGCTCGCCTTTCTCGTCTATTTCGCGGCGCATGGGGCGGCGGGGCCGATGATCGAGGATGTCGTCGTCGGCGCGCTGCGCCGTCCCGCCAGCGGCGTCGAGGGCGTCACGCTTCTGGAGGGGTTCCTGCGTTCTCTGACCCTGTTGATGCGGCCGATCGAGCCTCTCGCGATCCTCGCCTGCTTCGCGCTGCTGCGCCGGCCCGCGATAGGGGCAGAGTTCCCGCGCGCCTCGCTTGAGCCGCTCTCCGTCTGGATCGCCGCGACTCTCGTCTCGGTCTGGGCGCAGCGCGCGCTGTTCGAGGCCTATATGGGGCCGATGCTCGCCCCGATGCTGCTGTGCGCAGGCGCCGCGGTCGCCTTCGCGCCCGCTTCGCTACGGCGCGTCCCCGCGTCCGCGCGTCTCGCAATCGCGGGCCTCGTCGTCGTCGCGGCGGCCCTGTTCAGCCGCACCGCGGGGCTCGATATGCGCGAGGAGCCCGGCGCGGTTGCGCGCGCGGCCGAGGCGATCAAGGCGAGCGGCCCGGCGGCCGATGACCGGTTGTTGGTCGTCAGTCGCGGCGCCTGGCTCTACCCGGCGACCGGCCTCGCCCCGCCGACCGCCTATTTCCACTGGGAGCATACGCTGAGCGACTTCCCAGGCGCCGGTCCGGCCCGTCTCGCCGAGGCCCTCGCGACGAGGCCGCGATACCTCGTCGTCGCCGACCGGGCGCGACATGCCAAAACCGAACTGGCCGAGAGCTGGCGGCTCATCGACGCGGCGCTGGCGCACTCCTATCGCCTGCTCGCCCATGCGCAGGGAATCGGCGATTCCTACGACGTCTATGCGGCGACGCCGGCTCAGCCGGCGCCCTGACCGCGCAGGGCGCGCCCGCCGGCCGATGGCGTCCGCCGCGCGCAGCCGATACAAGAGCGCGCCTGGAGAGCCGCCGCCCGATTCGCGCGCGGGCTTCGGGCAAGAGGAACGATTCATGCCCATGCTCGCCGGCTTCAGCGTCTTCGCCATCGTTCTCGCCCTGTTCGTCGTCATCACCGTGATGATGGGAATCCGGCAGGTGCCGCAGGGTTACAATTACACGGTCGAACGGTTCGGCCGGTACAACAAGACGCTGACGCCGGGCCTCGGGCTCATCATCCCCTATTTCGACCGGGTCGGGCGCAAGCTGAACGTGATGGAGCAGGTGATCGACGTCCCCAGCCAGGAGATCATCACCAAGGACAATGCGACGGTGAAGGTCGACGGCGTCACCTTCTACCAGGTGCTCGACGTCCGGCGCGCCTCCTACGAGGTTTCCAATCTCGAACAGGCGCTGCTCAATCTGGTGATGACCAACATCCGCACGGTGATGGGCTCGATGGACCTCGACCAGCTGCTCTCGCATCGCGACGAGATCAACGTGCGCCTGTTGAACGTCATCGACGCCGCAGCGCTGCCGTGGGGCATCAAGGTCACGCGCATCGAGATCAAGGACATCGAGCCGCCCAAGGACCTGATCGACGCGATGGGTCGGCAGATGAAGGCCGAGCGCGAAAAGCGCGCGGTCATCCTCGAGGCCGAGGGCATGCGCCAGGCCGATATCACCCGCGCCGAAGGCAAGAAGCAGGCGGTCGTGCTCGAGGCGGAGGGGCGCAAGGAGGCGGCGTTCCGCGACGCCGAGGCGCGCGAGCGCTCCGCCCAGGCCGAGGCGACCGCGACGGGTCTGGTCAGCAAGGCGCTCGCCGAGGGCGATCTGGCGGCGCTGAACTATTTCATCGCCGAGAAATACGTCAAATCGATCCAGGCGCTCGCCGAGGCGCCCAACCAGAAGGTGTTCATCATGCCGCTCGATCTCGCCTCGCTCGCCGGCACGCTCGGCGGCATCGCCGAAATCGCGTCGAGCGCGCTTGGCGAAGGCCGCGCCGCCGACGCCGTGCGCGCCCGACCGATGCGCGGCGTCGTGCCGCGGAGCCCGCCGGCCGTCGCGCCACCCGGCCCAGCTGGCCAGGGCTGAGGGCGGCGCTCGATGCCCGAACTCGGCCTGTTCGGCTTTGACGACTACGTCGTCTGGCTCGTCGGCGGCCTCGTCCTGTGCGCGGCCGAGACGCTGGCGCCCGGCGCGTTCTTGATCTTCGTCGGCGTGGCGGCGCTGATTCTCGGCGTGATCGAGTTTTTCTGGCCGCTGCCGCCCGCCGCCCAGCTCGCGCTGTTCGCCGTACTGGTCGTCGCGCTCGTGGCGACCGGCCGGCGCCTCTACGGCTCGTTCGAGCGGCGCGCGCCAGCCTCGGCGCCCGGCCGGGCCGAGGGACTGGTCGGCAAGGAATTCTTCCTCGACCAGCCGATCGAGCATGGTTTCGGCAATATCCGTGTTGCCGACAGCGTCTGGCGCGTGACCGGCGACGACATGGGCGCCGGCGTGAAGGTGCGGGTCACCGGCGTCGAGGAGGGCGCGCTGCTGCGCGTGGCCAAGGCCTGAGCACGTTCCAGGCGGCGCTCAACCGCCGTTGTGGAGTCCGATCAGCGCGGTCAGCACGGCGCTGGTGCTCGAGGCGGCCGGCGAAACCGGCGCCGCCAGCACGCCTCCGGTCTCGGCCGCGTCGGTGGCCCGCGCGCTCGCCGTCGCCGCGTTCCGCTTCCGGACGACACGCGCGACCGCGCGCACCGGGGTGATCGGCGCGGCATTGCCGACGCCGCCAACCGAAGCCATCGAACTGATCGCCGAGACCGACATGATCGCCTCCGCCCGCCACCCTCGGCCGCGCACGGGCAGGTTGGACCGCATTCGTTACCGAGGTCTTAAGGCCGCCCGCCGCGCCGCCACGAGCAAGACTTCAGCACGGCCGCGCGAGGGACGCGCCGCGATCGGACTGTCGATTGGCGCGGCTCCGGTCGATTTTCGCCGCCGCGCTCGGGCGCCTTGGCGAGGCCGAAGCCGCGCCGGGCGCCCTCCAAAAGAATGGCGTCGCCGGTCTTGTGTAATCGGCGCGGCTCGTGGATGGTTCGCGCTTGGGGACCCGCGCCCTCAAGAGGCGCTGCCGGAGGAAACGTTGATGATTCGCTCCTTTCTGACCGCGAGCCTCGCCGCCGCCGCGCTGATCGCGGTGGGCGCGGCCTTCGCCGACGACGACACGGTCACGATCGGCCTCATCCTGCCGATGACCGGCCAGTCGGCGAGCACCGGCAAGCAGGAGCAGGCCGGCGCGCAGCTCTATATCGCCCAGCACGGCGACACGGTCGCGGGCAAGAAGATCGCCCTCATCGTGAAGGACGACGGCGGCGCTGCGGACGTGACCAAGCGCCTCGCCCAGGAGCTGATCGGCAACGACAAGGCCAGGGTGCTGATGGGCTTCGGGCTCACGCCGCTCGCGCTCGCCGTGGCGCCGGTCGCGACCGAGGCGAAGGTCCCCGAAATCGTCAGCGCCGCCGCGACCGCCGTCATCACCGAGAAGTCGCCCTATATCGTGCGCACCTCCTTCACCCTGCCGCAGGCGGCCGCGCCGATGGCCGACTGGGCGCTGAAGAACGGCATCCACAAGGTCGTGACCCTGGTCAGCGACTACGGCCCGGGCAATGACGCGGAGAAATGGTTCGGCGACACCTTCGCCAAGGGCGGGGGTGTCGTGGTCGAAAAGATCCGCACGCCGCTCAAGAGCCCGGATTTCGCGCCTTTCCTTCAGCGCGTAAAGGACGACGCGCCCGATGCGCTGTTCGTGTTCGTGCCCTCGGGCCAGGGCGGCGCCTTCATGAAGGAATTCGCCGAACGCGGGCTCGACAAGTCGGGCGTCAAGCTGATCGGCACCGGCGACGTCACCGACGACGACCTCCTGCCCGGCATGGGCGATCCGGCGCTCGGCGCCGTGACCACCCACCATTATTCGGCCGCCCATCCCTCGCCGGAGAACAAGGCGTTCGTCGCGGCCTTCGAAAAGGCCAACGCCGGCCTGCGCCCCAATTTCATGGCGGTGGCGGCCTATGACGGCATGGCGCTGATCTACGCCGCGCTGGAGCGGACCAAGGGCGCAGCCGACGGCGACTCGCTGCTGGCGGCGATGAAGGGCGCGAGCTGGATGAGCCCGCGCGGCCCGGTCTCGATCGACCCGGAGACGCGCGACATCGTGCAAAATGTCTATGTGCGCAGGGTCGAAAAGGTCGACGGGGAGCTCTACAACGTCGAATTTTCGACGATCGAAGGCGTGAAGGACCCGTTCAAGGCAGCGGGAAACTGATCGCGCGGAACAGCGACGGCCGCCGCTGACAGGCCGAGGTTCGTGGCCGGCCGCTCGCCGACACCGGACGGAGCGACGGTCCGCCCGTCACGAGCCCGTCGCGTGGGCGACGGCGGCCGCGCGCGGCGGCGGGCCTCCCGGGGGCAGCCAGAAATCTCCGGGCTCGCCCGATCGCGTCCGCGTCGCGATGCGGCGAACGATCCGGCGATGATTCGCCATCGCTTCAAAATATTCGAAAACGGTCTCAAGATCCGCCAGGTTCTCGATGATGCTCTCGGCGGGCGCCTTCGGAAGCTTCTCGGTGGGCGAATCGCGTAGCGCCCGCTGGAGTTCTTCCGGCGTCGCCCGGCTGCCTATGAACGAGGCGGCGTCTTCAAAATCATCGCCGATGGTTTCATATTCGATCCGGAGGTGATTCCTGTTCGACAGAGTCCGTTCGACATGGAGATCATTGAGAAACAGGTTGCGCACCTCGGCATGCACATCGGCGACCTTGACGCGAACGGGGTCCCGGGGTCGACGGGTCTGTCCACGGCTTATTCTTTCGAGCTCCGCGCGGAGGTGCCGCCCCACGAGTGCGGCGCGCTCCTGACGAAGGCGATGCAACATTCCTCGTTGCCTCGAAATGACGATGTCGCGATACCGACGGACGAGATGGATGATCTGCACTTCCGCGCCGATCCTGGCGTGCATTCTCTCGATTTGATCCTGACTGTAGGCGATGGGGTCAAACACCAGTTTGGACCCGACGACAGGCATATCCCTGTCGATGGAGTCGAGTATCTCGGACACCATCGGCGATCGATCTGAAATCGATCGATGCATCTTGAGCGGGCGATAGGAGATTTCCCACTTGAATTCATAGTCGGTCGCGACGTCGGGAAGCGACCCCAGCGCCGTCTCGAGCCAGGTGCTGCCGCACCGGTAGTTCGAAATGATCAGGAACTTGTTTCGCCCGGTCGACGCATGGGGTTGCAGTTTTGGCGTTGGCGATGCGTGTTCGGAGCGGCGAAAACGCAGCGGCCACATCGATGGCGTTCCCCCAGCCGCAACGGGCCCAGACCAAGTCGAGGAGTAAATTAGGGCAGCAAGGTTGCGTCGGGCTGACCATTCGATCGGGCGCTCTGGCGGGGGAGGGCCGAACGGGGGATCGCGCACGACCGGCGAGCCGCATCGCACACGGCATCGACGGGCGCCAACGTCGCTCGGAGCGAGTCTCTGCGTTCTCCCCGGTCTCCAGCCGCTGCGCTGTTTCCGCACTGCGCGCTGCGGGTCACCGCGCCGCTGGACGGCGACCGCGCGCCAGCGCAATGATCGCTGTCGTCGTCTGGAGGATCCGTGTGTCGCTGCTGTCCGTGATCATGCCGAATTTCAACCACGGTCGCCTGATCGGCCGCGCGCTCGACGCTTTGGCTGCCCAGGAACGGCTGCCCGATCAGATCATCGTGATCGACGACGCCTCCACCGACGAGAGTCTCCTGATTCTCGATCGATATCGCGAGCGCCTTCCGCAGCTCGTCGTCTTGAAGAACGAGTTCAATCTCGGCGCCAATGCGTCGGTGCAGCGCGGATTGGAAGCCGCGTCGTCGCGCTACGTCTATTTCGCCGCGGCGGACGATTGGGTGCTCCCGGGGTTTTTCGATAAGGCGCTTGCTGTCCTCGAAGCCAATCGGGAGTGCGGCTTCGTGTGCGGGGACGCGCTGCTACTCAACGGGGACACTGGCGAGGCGATGGGATATCGGCCCGCGGTTCGCCCGAGCCAGCGCGAGGGCAAGCTCTCGCCCGATATGACCGCGCGGCTGCTGAGGACGGCTGATAATTTCATCATGTCGGGCAGTGCGGTCTTTCGCCGCGACGCCATCATGGAAAAGGGCGGATTCGACGCCCGGGCCGGATCGTTCTCCGACGGGCTGCTGGTCCGCAAGATCGCCCTCACCTACGGATTCTGTTTCGTTCCGCGCGTCTTCGCGGTCTGGAACATTTTCGCGCAGGGATATTCGAGGTCGACGGCGCTCGACGCCGAACGCGCGCGCAAGGCGCTCGAGGCGCTCCCGGCCCTCATCGAACAGGATCCGGACTTTCCCGAATGGTACCCCGCCGTTTTCCGACGGCGATGGCGTTTTGGCGCGGCGCGTCTGGCCCTGCAGGCGGAGCCGCCAAATCTCGCCATCTTCATGGAAATCGGCGCGGCCTCGCGGTCGGACCGGCGGATTCTTTCGCTATTGTCGCGCTGGATGAGCTTTCCACCGGTTCGGTTCCTTAGCGTCGCTTTCCTCGCGGTCCGTCTCGAGCCCTATCGGCTCAGAGACTTGATGGCGACGGCGGTGGCCCGAAGGCTGACGCTGCGCTCCCGTGAAATCGCGCCCCGCCGCCGACCAGGCGCCGGGTGACCGGGCTCGGGTCTCTGTCGCCGGAGCCGATTTCGGCCTCCGGCCTGCAATCGGCGGATCGTGCTCGCCGCTTCGGCTGGCGCCGCCCGCTTCGGCGCGCTAAGGAATTGGCGAGCGCGCCGCGGTTCGTGCGGCGCGCACTCTGCTCGGGTCGAGCCGCCGGGCCGCGTATCGTATCGGCCGACGAGCGGTGACGATCTCATGGAAGTTGGTTTCCTCGATTTGGCGCAGGGCATCACGCGGCTTCCGGTCGCCTTGTTTTTTTCGTGGAGCGACACGAAGGCCCGCTACAAGAGGAGCGTCCTCGGCCCGTTCTGGCTGGTCCTGAGCACCCTGGTCGGGGTCGGCGGACTCGGCCTCATCTGGGGTGTCCTGCTGAAAGTCGACAAGGCGGAGTTCATTCCGTCGCTCACGATCGGGTTGATCATCTGGCAGCTGATATCCGGAAGCATTTCGGAAGGCGCCGGAATATTCTATCGGCAGGCCGCCTTCATCAAGGACATCAATGTCCCCTCTTTCTTTGTGTCAATCCAGCTGATTTTGAAGCAGCTGATCAACTTCTGCCATAATATATTCGTCTTCGTCATCGTCATGATCATATTTCCCGAGCACATTTCTGTTGTTGCCTTTCTCGCCATCCCTGGTCTCATCATCGTGATCCTCAACATGGTTTGGATCATCCAGCTTCTCGGCTATGTCGGCGCGCGTTATCGCGATCTCGAACCGCTCATCGTTACCTTCCTGCCGATCCTGTTTTTCCTCAGCCCCGTCGTCTATCGCGCGAGCCAGTTGGGGACGCTGGCGCACATTATGACGTTCAACCCCCTGACCTATTGGATTGGCCTGGTTCGCGACCCGATCCTCGGCGTCGTGCCGAGTTTCCAGACCTATGCGTTGGCGGCGGCGGTGACCGTCGCCGGCTGGGCGGCGGCCCTGTGGATGACAGCCAGCAGGCGCCATCGCCTCCCCTATTGGATTTGAAGGACCAATACCAGAAATGGCCAGAATTCGCCTCGATGACGTCAGCGTGGAATATCCGATCTACAATGCCGGTAGCATGTCCCTTCGAAATCAGCTGGTCGCAATATCGACGGGCGGCAGGATGGCCAACCGCGCCGGCAGCATCGTCACCGTCATGGCGCTGGACGGCGTCTCGCTCGACCTCGAAGACGGGGACAGGCTCGGACTCCTCGGCCACAATGGCTCCGGCAAGACGACGATGCTGCGCACGATGGCCGGCATTTTCAGGCCAACGAAGGGGCATATGACCGTCGAAGGCCGGGTTTCATCGATATTCGGGCTGGGAGCGGGAATTGATCCCGAGCTGTCGGGATATGAAAACATCATCCGGATGTCGATGCTGCTCGGCTCCAACCTGGCGGAGGCCAAGTCCAGCATCTCGGAGATCGAGGATTTCACCGAACTCGGCAATTTTCTGGCGCTGCCGGTCAGGACCTATTCGGCGGGGATGCAGACCCGGTTGACGTTCGCCGTGGCGACTGCGGTTCATCCGGAGATTCTGCTTGTGGATGAAGTCATCGGCGCGGGAGACGCGGACTTTCAGATCAAGGCGCGCGAGCGCATGAGCCGATTCATCGAAAAATCGAGCATATTCGTCCTGGCGTCGCATTCGCCAGAGTTGATCCGGGGCTTTTGCAATCGGATCTGCACGCTCGAGCACGGCAAGCTGATCAGCGAGGGTCGGATCGGCTGACCACGCGCCCGGTCGCTCTGCGCCCGATCGCCCGGGCTCCTCGGGTTGGTCCGAGTTGGCAGATCCTTCTGGGCCAAACGAAGCTGTGGCCCGTGTCGCGAGTTCGTCGAGCAGGACCAAATTGGTCGTTTCTCGCAATCCTTTTGGCTCGCCCAGGAACGCAATTGGATTTCCCTTCGCGGTGAAACCCGCAGAGAATCAAGGTAACGGTCCAAGATCCGGGCGGCGCAGTTCGCATTGGATCGGGCTGCAGGCGAGGGGATGCGTTTTGGCGCTCCGATGCGGCTAAAATTCACTTGATCTAAAAGCTAATTAATTGCGATAATCGCGTGTGGAAGACCGAGGCAGCGAAGTCGGAATTTCTCTCATGGGGGCCTCACGAACATGTGCGGAATCGATCTGCGCGCATTCTCCGGCTTCGTCGCCAGCAGGCTCGATCGGTATTACTCGGGGCGCGTGCGTGCCGAAATTGGACACAAGGCCGCCACATTCCTCATCTCCATAAACGGCATGCATTTTCGACCGATCGGGAGACGCCCGCGGCCGGTGCATCCGGGCTCTTGCGGCATTTCCACGAGACGGCGCGAGCCTCAAATGCCTTAGCGGGAGGATTATCAGGCGGCGTGCGGCGTCGAGTCGGACGCCTGTTTTTCGACGATCATTCTAGTAAAGCTTCAAATGCCGGGAAGTATTTAACGACAGGATTATGAAAGAGGGATATGCTCTTGACCAGGAAAACGCCGCCATTATTCTTCGTTACCCCGGTCTGGGGCGACAATCATATTGATATATTCCTGAAGATCGGCCTCCCGAGCCTGCTTGCGGAAGGGAATCTGCCCTCGGCGGCGATCGAGAGGGAATGCCGCTTCCTGATATACACGCGCGCGGAAGAAGAGCACCGTTTGATCGATTCGGACGCATTCCGCCGTCTCGAAACCCTGATGCCGGTCGAAGTGACTTGGATCGCCGAGCCGCTCGGCGACAATCCGCACCGGATCATGTCGGACTGCCACGCCGCCGCCCTCCACCGGGCGGACGCCGAAGACGCCGCGGCAGTATTCGTCCCGCCTGATTGCGTTTGGTCGAACGGGAGCATGGCCAATCTGGCGCGACTCGTCGACGCGGGCAAGGCGATGGTTCATATCAGCGGCATCCGCCTCGACCGCGACGCCATGGCGCCGCGCCTGCGAACCCATCTGAACGCCAGCGGCGGCGCGTTGACGATCGACGCGAGAAGCCTCGTATCGCTCGGCCTAGAGCATCTCCACGCGATAGCCAAATTGCATTTCTGGAACGAATTCGAGGGCGGCCTCATGCCCGCCAATCTCTACTGGTCGGTTCCCGGTGAGGGCCTCGCGTTGCGCTGTTTTCATCTCCATCCGCTGATGGTGAAGGCGCAGAAGAAGTTCTGCCGCTTTGAGAGCACGATCGACGACGACCTCGCGCTCCACGCCTGCCCGGACGAAAGCGGTGATTACGTCGTGACGGATTCGGATGAGATTCTGGCGTTCGAGCTCAGCGGCCCGGAGCGAGCCATCGCGGGCAATTTCGAGAAGGGCAGCGCAGAGAGCGTCGCGGCATGGATGGAAGTCGGGGCCAATGCGCGACACCAGAAACTCGCCGAGCGTCCGATCCGGGTCCATTCCTGCGCGGTCACGGAAGCAAGATGGCGATCGATCGAGCAGGAGAGCGGCGCGCTGATCGGCGCACTGCGCCAGATCAACCGTCTTTCTTCGTTCAGTCTGGCGATTCGCTATCCTAAGGTTCTCTACTTCAGGATGTACGCCGCATCGCAAGACGGGGCGCGGGGCATGACATTGTTGCTCCGGCTGTCTCGGCTTGCCTATCGCCTGCTCCGCGCCGCGCTCCTCAGCGCGGCTGTGGCGCGGCGGCTGTTGTTCCCGAACGCCGACGCCGGGCCAGACCCGCTGGGGGCCGCAGTCTACCGCAGGCTCGGCGATATCGAGGTCCGAATCGGCTTTCTCGCCGGCGCGGCGCGCGCATATGCACTGGCGATCTCCTGCAATCCGGGCAGCCCCGCCCTGCATTATCTTCGCGGCGTCGCGCTGCTGGAGAAGCGCGACAACGCTCAGGCCGCCGAGGAATTCGAAATCGCGCTCGCCCTCGACCCGCAGAACAGGACGCTCGTCCGATTGCTGAGGCTAAGCCGCAGCGAAAACAGCGCCGAAGCCGCCAAGACCCACTATTACCGCAGGCGCGGCTCGCTCAAGCGGAAACTCGGGTTCCTCGACAGCGCGATCAGCGACTACGAACGGGCGATCGACATCTGTCCTGATGACCCCGACCTGTATCTCGTGCGCGGTCGGGCCCTGCTCGAGAAGGGGCAGACCTCTCGTGCGGCGCGAGATTTCCGGAAGGGCCTGGCTCTCGATCCCAACAGCGGCGTTCTCGTCGAATTCCTGGCGAAGGCTGAGGAGGCCGGCGCGCGCACGGATTCGGAGGAGCCCTTCGATCAGGTCGAACTGCCGCGGGCGCGCCGATTTGGCGCCAAGGGCTGAACGGGCGCGCCCGCCGGCGCGCGGAGCAAGCCCCCGCCGGGTCGGACGAAGCGAGCCGTTCTTCGACAATTGGATCGGCCCACATTCCCGGGCGGTCCGGTGCCCGCCCTCAGCCGGATCTCCGATTCGCTCGATCTAGCTGAGCCCGAGTCGGCGCGAAATCAGCTCGATCGACAATCCATGCGCAGCGAGCAGGTCTTCGTAACTGCCGTAGCAGTGGATGAACTTGTCCTTTAGCGTGAAAGTTTCGAGTGCGCAGCCCGCGCAGTCACTGCGCTCCTGCCAGGCGATCTGCTGCACGTTCATCGCGAGCCCGCCGTTGAAGGCGCATTCCTCGATCACAACGACCCTGCTGTGGCTCCGCAATATTCGCGCGATCGCCACGCGATCGAGCGGCTTTATCGTATGGACCGAGTAGATCGCGGCCTCGACTCCGCGCTTTGCGAACCGGTCGGCGACGCCGAACGCCTGCTTCATGATCGGGCCGTAGGAGAGAATTGCGACCTCGCTGCCGGGCCGAATCAGCCGCACCGCCCCGAACGACCAGGGCTCGGGAGCGTTCTTGGTGAAATCGGGCTCGCCCGCCTTGCCGAGCCGCAGATAGACCGGACCGCGAAGCTGACTCGCGCACCAGCGCGTCGCGGCCTCGGCTTCTGCGGGATCGCAGGGCGCGATCACCGACATGTTCGGCAGCGTCGAGGCGATCGCGACATCCTCCTGCGCATGATGCGTGGCGCCGAGCGTCGAATAGGTGACCCCGCCGCCGATGCCGACGATCGTCACCGGCAGATTCTGATAGCAGAGGTCGTCGCGGACGAATTCGAAGGGGCGATAGAGCGCGAAGGTCGCGATCGTATAGGCGAAGGGGCGAAGTCCGCGCTGGGCCATGCCGGCGACCATGCCGATCATGATCTGCTCGGCGACCCCGGTGTTGACGAAGCGCTCGGGAAATTCCTGTCGGAACCGGGCGATCGAGCCGGCCGGAGAAATATCGGCCACCACGATCGCGAGCCGCGGATCGTCCTTGCCGAGTTCGTAGAAGGTGTCGGCGAAACGGTTTCTCATGCGCCTGCGCTCTCGACCTCTTTCACCGCCCGCTGATACTCGTCCTTGCTCGGCGATCGATAGTGCCAGATGGGCACGTGCTCCATGAAAGACACCCCCTTGCCCTTGACCGTCTTGCACACGACGAGAAGCGGCTTGCCGCCGGCCCTGCCGGCGATCGCCCCGGCCATCGCCTCCTCGTCATGGCCGTCGACCTCGACCGCCTCCCATCCGAACGCGCGCGCCTTTTCGAGCAGGGGATAGAAGGCGCGGTGCCCCTCGCTCATCCGCTCGAGGCCCGAAAAATCATTGTTGTCCATGAAGGCGACCAGATTATCGAGCCTCAGATTGCCGGCCATCAGCGTCGCCTCCCAGGTCGAACCCTCCTGGTACTCCCCGTCGGAAAGCACGACATAGATCGTCGCGTCCGTACCCTTGAGCCGCTCCGCATAGGCCTGTCCGGTCGCGATGCCGAGCCCATGGCCGAGCGAGCCCGTCGAGGCGGAGACGCCCGGCGTTCCGTAATCGGGATGGGCGCCGAGGCGGCCGTGCGGCTTGCAGTAATTGTCGAGATCCGCCCTGGACAGAACGCCCTTCTCCTCGAGAATGACGTATTGGATCATGCAGCCGTGTCCCTTGGACATGATGAACACGTCCCGGTCGGCGCCGGCCTCGACCCGCATGAGGCCGTTGTAGACGAAATCCGTGATCTCGACGCAGGAGAAGGCCGGCGCGACATGCAGCGCCGAAACCTGCTGCGAAATGTCGAGGATGCGCCGGCGATAGCGCTTGCACCGCGCCCGGGCGGCCTCACTGTCGAAGCTGTTGCGCAATGGCGTCTGGTTCATCGCATCCTCATCCGCGCAGGACATAGTCGGTCGGCCAGCTCCGCAATTCGTCGATGTATTTGCGCCCCCACGCCACCATCTCGGCGAGGCCCTCGTCCCAGCCGATCTGCGGCTCCCAGCCGACTGCGGTCTTCAGGCGGCTGGAGTCCAGCCAATAGCGCGAATCCTGGCCGAGGCGGTCGCCCGTCACCTCGCAGAGATCCTCGAAAGGCATCCCCAGCGCGTGGGCGGTGCGTTCGACCACCTCGCGGATCGAGGTCGGCTGCGCCGGCCCCGCATTGTAGATCACGCCGAGCGGCGCCTGTTCGGCGACGAGATGGATCGCCCGGCCGAGATCGCGCGCGTGGATGTAGGATTTCTCCGCCCGACCGCCGCCGTGCAACGGCAGCTTGTTCCCGGTCAGACCGCACCAGACCGCCTTGGGAATGACCCGGTGCAGCAACTGGCCCGGGCAATAGGCGTTCGACGGCCGAATCACGTTCATCGGGAACTTCAGGAACTTGTGCACCGATTCCAGATACATGTCGAAGGCGACCTTCGAGGCGGCGTAGGGGCTCGACGGCTTGATCGGCTCGTCCTCGTCGGCGGCGTGGCTCACGGAGCCGTACATTTCCGAAGTGCCGATCTGGATGAATCGTTCGAGCCAGTCCCGCTTCATCAACTCCTCGGCGAGGCGCGATAGCGCCATCGAATTGGTCTCGAAGAAGCGCCACGAATGTTTCCAGGAGACGGCGCCTTCGCCCTGCGCGGCGAAATTGACGATGATCTCGGGCTTCTCCCGGTCGAGCAGTTCGAGCAGCAGATCGAGTTCATAGGTGACGTGGCGCGCGTGGTAGACATAGCCTTCGCGCTTCTCGATGCCGAGCGAAAACGGCTCCGGCCGCAGCGGATTGCGACCGACTCCGATCACCTTCTTCGGGCTCGCGTGATCGAGCAGATAGAGCGCGGCGTGAATGCCGAAACTGCCGCCGCCGCCCAGGATACAATAGGTCTTCGCCATGAATTGTCTCGCTTCGCTTCAACTTTGTCGACACGGGCCCGTGTCCTGCCGAATCCACGCCTGATGCATCCAGATCGCGAAGGAATCATAGGGAACCACGCGCTTCTCCAGCAGGATTTCGGTCGCGGTGAGCGCCTGCAACGCCCGTCCCTCCCGCAACTCGAGGCGCGCGATCGCCGCCGACGGCATGCGGACCTCGTAATAGTCCCGGACCGCGCGCTTCGCGCCGAGAATCTCGAACCCGAACTCCATGCGGGTGAAGAAGAGCGCGACCTCCGCATCGTAGTTCAGCTCTTCGCGCAGTTCGCGCCGCAGCGCCGCCGGAAGCGCCTCGCCCGGCTCCCGCGCGCCGCCGAACAGGCCCCAATGGTCGGGAAAGAATATGCCGGGCTTGTCGTCGCGCAGCTGCATGAGATAGCGGCCGTCGTCGAGAAAGATGATCGCCGCCGCCGCGTCGGCGTAGCTCGCGGCCGGCGGAACGTGGAAGAGATTGTGCGCGCCGGCGGGATCGGTCATTCCACGATCGTCCAGTCCCAGTCGCCGCTGTAGCCGGCCGCCTCGAAGGTCGCGATCCACCCCTCGGGATAGTCGTGGTACTCGGCGGTCAGCACCCATTGCTCGAACAGCGCCTTCTGCTCGGGCGTGCGGTAGCTGTCGACCACGACGAAGGACCGGCCCCTGGAGACCCGCTCGATCTCGGCGAGCGCCTTGATGGCCCCCGCGCGGGGAAAATTGTGGATCGTGTTCAGCGACACGACATAGTCGAACGACTTGTCGGGAAAGGGTAGTTTCTCGCCGCTGCCCAAATGCAGGCGCCCGGCGAGCTCGGGAGGGGCGTTGAGGATCGCATAGATCGAGATGTCGAGGCCGAAGGCCTCGAGGCCGGGACGCTCGAGCATGAGGTCCTTGACGAGGAATCCCTTGCCGCAGCCGACATCGAGGACCCGCATGCCCGGCTCGAGCCCGTAATGGGCGATCATGTCGCGCGCGACCGCGCGCCAGCGGCCGTCGTAGCGATAGCCGCCATAGCCGTATTCGCGCGGCCCGTCCCAATACATTTCGCCGTACTGGCGCGCGATCGCGACCACGGCAGGGTCCTTGGCCTCAGCCCGCTGCTGGATGTTGCGCTTCGGCTTGGGCAGAGAGCGCAGCAGATCGCGTTCAGCCATGGGGAAACTCCTTGGCCTGGGCCTTCGCCATGCCTTCCTCCAGCGCGGTGTAGCCGAAATCGGGGAAGGCGGCGAATGTCGCCGCGGGATCGAACGGGCGATAGCCGCCGTGCGGCATCGGCCCCGAGCGCGAGCGGCCTTCGATCGCGACCCTTCGCCCCGCGAGACGGGCCGCGGCCTGGGCGATCTCGCGGAAGCTCGCGACGCTGCCGCTGGCGACGTTCAGCACGCCGGTCGAGCGGCGGGTCAGAACGCGCGCGGCGAGCTCGGCGACATCGTCGACGTCGACATGGTCGCGCCGCTCCTCGCCTTCGCCGAACAGCGCGATCGCCGCGCCGGCGTTCGCCAGCCGGCGAAACTGGTTGGGTCCGTAGCCATTGTGCGGATCCGCGGCGCCATAGAGCAGCGTCGGGCGCAGAACGGCGAGCGGCAGCCCCAGGCCCCGCAGGGCGATCTCGCGGGCGAGGTGCATCGCACCGTGCAGGCTGCCGGGCGCCGCCGCGCTCGTCTCGCGCAGCGGCAGCGGCCCGTCGGCGTAGACCGCATCGGAGCTGATGGCCACGACATGCGCAGGGCGGCCTGCGGCGAGGCCGGCTGCGAAGGCGCGCAGGATGCGCGCGTTGACGAGAAAGTCGTCGGCGTTCCGGCACGGCGCCTTGGCCGCGATCGCGACGACCGAATCCGAAGGCCGGATTAGCGCGCCCAGGCGCGCGCCGGCGTCGTCGGCGGCGAGGTCGATCTCGGCGCGGCCGAGCGCGAGCACGGTTGCGCCGCGCGCGGCGAGCCGCGCCAGCAGGGCCTTGCCGACGAAGCTGTTCGCGCCCACGACGACGATCCGTTCGGGGAGGCTTGCGCCGTCGGCGTGATGGGTGAGCATGAACGATCCCTCAGGCGGTCGCCGGCGATCGGCCGAGCGTATGATAGAGGAGCCCGGCGGCGACCGCGGCGCGCGCGTCGAGGACCCCATAGGGGTCGATCACCACCCGCCCCGTCAGCCGCGCGGCGATTTCGGAGGGCGCGATGCGCCCATATTGCGGCCAGGGCGTGAGGATCATCAGGGCGTCGGCGCCGTCGAGCGCGTCGCGTTCGTCGGCGAACCCGCGGGCGCGGGCGCGGCCGGCGGCCTCGGCCTTCACCATGGGGTCATGGAGCCGCAGGGCGACGTCGGGAAGCTGCGCGATGGTGGCGATCGAGGGCGAGTTCTTGATCGAATGGGTGTTCTCCTTGTAGGCGAGACCCCAGACCGCGATCGTGGCGTTCGGCTCGGCCGCGAGCGTCGCGCGCCGGATCGTGCGGATCGCCCAGTCGCGGCGATGCAGGCTGTTCGCCTTCCAGGCGTGGACGACGCAGGCATCCGCGCCTGTCGCCTCGGCGATGCGCTCGATCGTCGTCAGGTCGCGTTCGAGATTGCCGCCGGCAATGCCGAGGCCCGGCTTCAGATAGGCCCAGGGGCCGATCCGCCGGTCGAGCTTCAGGGCGGGGACGATCTCCGACCAGTCCGCGCCGATCGCCTCGCAGACCTCGGCGAGCGTGTTGGCGACGCTGATCGACGAGACCAGGCAGAAATTGATCGAAATCTTCGCCAGTTCGGCGCTCTCGTAGCGCATCGGCAGGATCGGGCAGCCGAACGCCTTCAGCGCCGCCTCGAAATGGCGATTGAGCGGGGCCGCCGGATCGGCGCAGCCGACGATGAAGCGCTCGGGTTCGATCGCGCGCTCGACCGCGCGCCCGAAGATCAGCGTCTCCACCTGATAGTAGCGCCGCGCCGGCTCGGGCGCCGTCAGTGCGCGGGTGAAGCCGGGTTCGACCTGGGAAAGCACGACCATCGCCGCGGCCGGGCTCAGCACGGGCGCGACGGTCGCGACCAGGCCGTGGATGACGGCGGTGTCGCTGCGGCCCTGGGCGTCGGTGGGAATGTCGGGCGCGATATAGACGACGTCGCACTGTCCGAGATCGCCGACTTCGGCGGAGAACGTCTGGCGCCCGCCATTGGCGCGCACGAGATCGTCGAGGCCGGGTTCATGGACCGGCAGTGCGCCCGCGCGCAGCGCGCCGATGAGGGCCGGATCGCGATCGAAGCAGATCGTGCGCAGACCCCTGGACGCGACGCCGGCCGCCGACACCAGCCCCAGATGGGTCATTCCGGCAAAGCCGACGACGGTCATCGGCGCGCTCCGGCGATCGCCTCGGCGCCGAGGCGGGACAGCGTGCGGTGCAGCCAGAGATCGGCGGAGAGATCGGTCGCCGCCGCGGCTTCGACGAGCCCCTTGAAGTGGGCGTATTCGAGGTCCCAGGTCGGGTCGGGCTGGTTGAGCGAGATCGCCTCCTCCGGCGGCCTTCCGGCGGGAAGGATGCGCATGCGCCGGGTGAACGTCGTCGTGTCCCACTTGCAGAGGGATGCGATGTGCGCCGAGCCTTTTTCCGCGAGAATGTCGCAGGTGAAGTGGTTCTTCCACATCAGCATGGTCATCTCCAGTTCGACGCGCGGGCGCGAGGACTCGCTGGCGATGACGACATGGTCGGGCGCCTTGTTCTCGAACCGATGGGCGCTGACCAGCGCGAAAGCGTCGACGAGATCGCCGAACCAGAACCGGCAGGCGTCGAGCAGGTGCGAGCCGAGGTCGGGCAGCACGCCGGCGCCCTGGTCGCGCCAGGCGGATTGGCGGACCAGCCGCGCGGTGCCGTTGCCGTAGAACATCCGGCACGAATAGATTTCGCCGAGTTCGCCCGAGGCGACGAGATCGCGCATGCGCACGAAATGCGGCTCGAACCGGTGGTTGTAGGCGGTGTAGACCACGACGCCGCGCGCCCGCGCGTCGGCCTCGAGCGCGCCGATCGCCGCCTCGCCGCCGAGCCAGAGCGGCTTTTCGACGAGGATGCTCTTGCCGTTCTCGACGCAATAGCGCAGCACATCCGCCTTGGGCTCGTCGGGAATGCAGGCGAGCACGGCGTCATAGGCCGCGAGCGGCACGTCTTCGATGCGCCGGTAGTCGGCTTCGGCGCGAAACGGATCGACGAAGCCGACGAAATCGCTCCCCGCCGACTTGCGGCGCTTGGGGCCCTGGACGCCCATGCCTGCGACGACGACGCGCATGGCCCTATCCGAAATTCACGTGCCGCTCGATCAGATCGATCTTGCCGCGCAGCGTGTCGGCGGCGATCGGCTCATTGCCGTCGACCTCGCATTCGCAGGCGGCCGCCATCGAGCCGAGCACGCTGGCGATCGCGTCGTCGCCGCTGACGAGCATGGCGAGCGTCGAATAGGCGAGCAGCGCGTCGCCGGCGCCGACGGGATCGACGAGATCGCTCACGAAGCTGTCGATGACATAGAAGCTGTCGAGCGATTCATGATCGACGCCGCGGCAGACCAGCATGCCGCGCTCGCCGAGCTTGAGCATCAGCAGCTTGCATCCCGCCTTGTCGTAGAGCAGCGAGGCGAGCGGACGCACCCCGGAATCCTGGTCGGCGAGCGCGAACCGCGCCTCGCGCTCGTTGGGCGTGATGAGGTCGAACCCCTGGAACTCGATGATGTTGCCCCAGCGGCTCGCGACCTGGCTGTCGGCGACCTTGTAGGCGCCGGCCGGCAGGGCGCGGACGAATTCGGGGATCGTCCGGCGATTGAAAATGCCGTGCCGGAAATCCGACAGGATCACCGCCTCGGCCGGCGCCGTCGAGAGCAATCTGGTCATCTCGGCGAGAATCTTGTCCGAGATCGAGGAATTGTCGAGCGTGTCCACCTTGAGCAACCGGTAGCCGCCGACGACGATCGCATTCTTGTTGACCGTCGGGCGCCCGCTGTCGACGATCGCATTGACCGTGATTCCGGCGCCACGCAGATCCTCGACGACGAAGTCGTGCAGGGGATCCTTGCCGAGCACGGTGGTGAACACGACCTCGGCGCCGGCGGCGCGTACATGCTTGGCCACGATGGCGGCCCCCCCGACAAAATCGCGCTTGCGCTCGAACAGAACGCTCATCGTCGGGGTCTTGGTCTGGCCGCCGATCATCGCGCACTGGGTATAGCTGTCGACGATGGTGTCGCCGAGCACCTGCACCTTGCGTCCGGCCATCGCGTCGACGGTCCGCCTCAGCTTGTCGAAGGTGAAATCATAGCGCTCCATCACGAGTTGCAGCTTCTCGTACTGCATCGACGGCGGCGCGAGATTGATGAGGCTGCTGGAGGAATAGACGATGTCGCCGGGCGTGAAGATCATGTCCCCGCCATAGGACCTGACCATCTCCGCCTCCTCGGCGGTCTTGGCGGGCATGCCGGTCGCGGTATATTCGAAACCCTTGGCGAAAAAGTCCGGCTGGATGATCGAAATGTTCTCGAGCGGCTTCTCGTTGAGGTCGATGACGACATAATCGACCATCTCGAACGCGGCGAGATTGGCTGCGCGCAACTCCTGCGGAATATGCGGGCGATGCACGCCCTTGGTGATGTGCTTGTCGGTGGTCAGCGAGCAGACCAGCACCTTCGCCTTGGTCTTGGCGTAGAGGAGATGGCGGATGTGTCCGGGATGCACGACGTCGAACACGCCGTGACACATGATCACCGACTGCGCGCGGGGCGGCGCGCCGAGGATCCTGCGAAGTTCTTCCGGCGTCTTGATCTTGTGACGATAGCGCTCGGTAAGCGAGATGGCCATGCGGGTTACAGCTCTCAGTCTTTCGCCATATAGCGAAACCAGGTCTCCGTCGCCTTGGCGATCGATTCGGGCTCCCAAAGCGGCGCATCGTTCCAGCGTTCGATGTTGGCGAGCATGTTCTTGACGCCATGCTCGAACGACACGGTCGGCCTCCAGCCGAGCAACCGGTTGATCTTGGCGATGTCGGCGTGGGTCACGTCCGGTTCGCCCGGTCGTTTGGGGACATGGACCACCTCGCCGCCGAGAATCTCGACGAGCCGGTTGATTGACTGCGGGTTGTCGGCGCCGACATTGAAACGCTCGCCGACGATGTCGGTTTTCGCCGCGGCGTAGAACGCCTCCGCGACGTCGCGCACGTAGATGAAATCGCGCGCCTGGGTTCCGTCGCCGACGACGGTGAACGGTTTTCCCGCGAGCTTTTGACGGAAAAACACGCCGAACACGGCGCCGTAGACTCCGGTGGTCCGCACGCGCGGCCCGTAGGCGTTGAAGATGCAGATCGAGTTGACTGGCAGGCCATAGACGTTGCGCCAGTGGAACGCCGCCTGCTCGCCGAAATATTTGGACAGCGCATAGGGGTATTTCGGATCGATCGGATGGTCCTCGCGGGTCGGCGTCGCGGCGAGACCGTAGCAGGACGAAGAAGCCGCGTAGACGAATTTCCGCGCCCCGCACGCGCGGGCGCATTCGAGCACGCGCACCGTCCCCTGCACGTTCACGTCCATGTAGTCGATCGGTTTCTCGATCGACGGCACGATGTCGCCGATGCCGGCGAGATGAAAGACGTAGCGGGCGTCCGAGAACGCCGCCGCGCCCGGCTCGAGGCC
Source organism: Roseiarcus sp. (assembly GCA_050013915.1). Taxonomy (GTDB): domain Bacteria; phylum Pseudomonadota; class Alphaproteobacteria; order Rhizobiales; family Beijerinckiaceae; genus Roseiarcus. The sequence continues at coordinate 8,287 of JBEKEI010000030.1, read as the reverse complement.
TCGGATGTCGACGAATTCGGTCGACAGGTCGGCGTCGCCGTGATGATGCCGGAGATTGCTGAGATGGCCGCCGCTCAGATTGTCGATCACGCGGACGGCGAAGCCATCATCGATGAGAACGTCGACCAGATGGCTGCCGATGAAGCCGGCGCCTCCGGTGACGACAGCGACGGGCTTGGCCATCACGAGGCCCTGAGGCGCTTCAACCGTCTGACGTTGAAGTAGCGATCGTCGTCGAGGCTGTCGGGCAGCTTGCCCGCGCGGAACGCCAAGCAGAGGTCGCGCACCGCGTCCTCGATGGTGTGCGAAGGCCGGAAGCCGAGCACGCGCGTCACCTTGTCGGAATTGATGTGATAGGAGCGATTGTCGTCGCTCGGCGTGGTCTGGATGCCGATCGGCGCCTTCTGCGGGAACTCCTGCTCGACGACGCTCTTCACGAGTTGCGCGAGGTCGGCGATGCTCATGTTCTGGAAGCCGATGTTGAAGATTTCCTTCTGGATCTTCTGCGCCGGCGCCGTCATCAGCAGTTCGACGGCGTCGCAATAGTCCTGCACGTGGAGGTTCGGCCGCATCTGCGCGCCGCCGAACACGGTGATCTTGTTGCGGTTGACGGCGTGGTTGGTGAGGATGTTGACGGAGAGGTCGAGACGCTGGCGCGGCGCGTAGCCGCACAGCGTCGCGGGGCGGAAGATGACGCCGGTGAAACCGTCGTCGGCGTGCTTCTTCAGCAGCGGCTCGCACATGCCCTTGTACTTGTTGTAGAGCGTCAGCGGAACCAGGGGATGGTCCTCGGTCACGTCGGGCTGGTCCGAAACGCCGTAGACCGAGCTCGACGAGGCATAGACGAAGCGCTTCACCCCGGCCTTCTTGGCGGCGACGACCATCGGCTCGAAGGCGTCGAGATTGATCGACGTCGAAAGATGCTCGTCGAGTTCGAAGCTCGCGTCATTGGAGATGCAGGCGAGATTGACCACGCATTCGACGCCGTCGAACGCCCTGGCGAGCTTGCCGACGTCGCGGATGTCGCCCTCGATCAGCCTGAAATCCGGATTGCCCTTCGGCAGGAAGTCCGAGCCGAAATAGCACAGGTCATAGGCCGTGACCTTGTAGCCGCTCGCCAGCAGTTGCGGAACCAGCAGGCTGCCGGCGTAACCCGCCCCGCCCGTGACGAGGACGGAATCGAACAATCTTGTCATCCTGGCTGTCTTCCCTGGCGTCAGGCCGCGGCTCGCGAGGCGTCGATGCGGTAGGCGGCGGCGGTCGCGTCCCGGTGGAACATCTGGACCGTCTCGCGCGAATATTGGTCGAGATCCCTGCCGACCAGCGCGAGCTTGGCGAGCACGTCGTTGGTGACGGTGATGATATGGGCGCCGACCTCGTCCGCGTGGAAGATATTGAGCAATTCCCGCGGGCTCGCCCACAGCAGTTCGGCCCTCGGCTGCCCGGCGAGCAGCTTCAGGCATTCGCGCATGTGCGGGACCGGATCGACGCCGGTGTCGGCGATGCGTCCGGCGAACACCGACACGATCGAGGCCGCCTCCGGATTCTGCGCCTTGGCGATTGCGCGCACCTGGTCGAGCGTCATGATCGCCGTGACATTGAGGACGATGCCCTCGCCCGAGAGCGTCTGGATCACCCGGGTCGCCAGATTGCCGTTGGTGTCGGTGATCGGCACCTTGACGTTCACGTTCTTTCCCCAGGACGCGATCGCGCGCCCCTGTGCGATCATCTCGTCGAAATCATCTGCGAAGACCTCGAAGGAGACGGGATAATCGGGCACCGCGGCGATGATGCGGCGGGCAAAGGACTCGTAATCGGCGACGCCGGCCTTGCGCATGAGGGTCGGGTTGGTCGTAAAGCCCTTGATGAGGGGATTCTGGGACATTTTTACGATGCCGTCGATATCGGCGCCATCGGCGAAAATCTTGACCTTCAACTCATCGAGACGAGACATTGCCCGGTCCTTGTTCCCTTGCTTGCGCCAGAATGCAGGCGGTGGCCTGTTGCAGCGAGCGAACGACGAAATCCGCGTCGCTCGGCTTTGGTTCGGAGGCGTAATCGAGGTCTATGAAGACCGTCCGGCAGCCCGCAGCGCGCCCGGCGGCGACATCGCTCTCCCTGTCGCCTATCATGAAGCTACGGTCAAGGGCGATCCCCAGGTCGCGCGCCGCGCCCGTCAGCATGCCGGGACGCGGCTTGCGGCAGGCGCAATCGTCGGCGCGGGTGTGCGGGCAGACCCTGATGTCGTCGATCGGCAGCGCCTCCCGCATCCGGAGGTGCATTGCGTCGAGCACGGCGGGCGCTATGACGCCGGCGCCGACATCGGGCTGATTGGTGACGACGACGAGCAGGAATCCGGCGTCCTTCAGCGATTTCAGGCATGCCGGCGCGGCGTCGTAGAGGCGGAATGCGTCGAGCGTCGTCGGCGCGAAGCTGCGCCCGTCCCGGAACTCCGGCGTCACGATCACGCCGTCCCGGTCGAGAAAGACGGCTCGCCCGGCCGTCGCCTGCGCAGGCGGCGCTACCACTTCGTCGAACGCCGTTGAAGCTTCGGATTGGACACCAGAGCGTGCCAGACGATCGCCTGGAACGCTTCAGACAGCGGCGTGACGCGATCCGGATTGACCAGCGGCACGACCACGACGGCATCGCCATGGGTCGCCGTGAAGCCGGTCGCCTTGCCGACGACGCCCAGGACCCTCGCCCCGCGGCCCCGCGCCAGTTCGATCGCGCGGATGATGTTGACGCTGACCTTGCGGTCGGAATCGCCGCCGCCGACCGAAAAGATCAGCAGCGCGTCCGACGCCCGGAGCCGGCTGACCTCGAGCCATCCCGAGAACACGGTCTCCCAGCCCTCGTCGTTGGTGCGGGCGGTCAGTTCGGAGACATTGTCGGCGGGCGAATAGGCTTCGATTCCGCACAGCTTGCGAAAATCATTGACGGCGTGGCTGGCGTTGCCGGCGCTGCCGCCGACGCCGAGGATGAACAGCCGCCCCTCGCGTTCGCGCAGAGCCGCGAGTTCGTCGGCGAGCGCCTCGATCTTCCGCGTGTCGATTTCGGCGCAGATTTTGGCCGCTTCGCCGATGAAGTCGCTCGAATGCATGCTCGCCCCGGCCATTTCGATCGAAGTCTCTAATTGCCATCGCCGGACTGGTCAAGCCGCCGCGCCAGCGGTCGTTCGAGGATCCGAAAACCCGCTATGACGATTCGCGGACATAATCTTCGATCATCGCGCCGATCTCCCGCGGCTCGTAGCCGAACGCCTCGCGCGCATAGCGCGAGGATATCGTGAAACTCCGGCGCCGGTCGCGCTGGAAGCGCACCGGGACATCCCGCCCGGACGCCGACAGCAGGAGGCCGATCACGTCCCTGATCTTCAGGCGCCCGGCCGCGCCGACCGGAAAGGCATGAAAACCCAGCCATTGTCCGCGCAGCATGCCGGCAACCAGCGCCGACAGGTCGCCCACATGGGCGGCGTTGTTGAACGGCGCCTCGGGATTGAAGGCGGCGATCGGGCGCCCCGCCCGGATCGAGTCGAGCAGCGTCGGAATCCAGGCGCGATGCGCCCCCCGGCCGAGAACGCCCGGCAACCTGATCGCGGCGGCGGGCACCTCGTTGGCCGCTTCGGCGAACAGGCGCTCGGCGACCAGCTTGCTGGCCCCGTAGAGGCCGGGATCGCGCACGGGCGTCCGCTCCGTCACTTCGTCGGTTTCGACATCGCCATGCACCGACAGGGTCGAGGCGTAGACGATGCGCCGCGCCCCCGCCCGTCGCGCGTAATCGAGGACGTTGCGGGCGCCGTCGACGTTGCACTTCAGCATCTCGGCCGGCGTGACGCCGGCGGCCGCCGAGACGCCGGCGACGTGGACGATCGCGTCGATCGCCTCCGGCAGCCGCAAAAAGTCCCCGGCGACCCCGACATCCAGGGCCGCCGTCCGCCAGCCCGGCTGCTCGTCGCAGCCCCCGCGGGCCTCCGTGCGATGGGTGGCGACGACCTCGAACCCGTCCGCCCGGAGATGACGGGAGAGATGGCGGCCGATGAACGAGTTGGCTCCGGTCAGCAGAATCCGCATGCGGTCGCATCGTCCAGGCGGTTGGCGGCGTCAGGCGAAAATATCGCTCTCGTAGAACCGGTTCATCAGCGGAAACTCCCGGTTGAAGATCGTCCTGTAGGCGGAGGCGATCTCCTCTTCGGTGAGCTGGGGCAGGGACTGCAGGCTCTTGAACAGCAGCAGCGCCTTGCGGTGGAGGGCCTTGAACACCGGATCATGGTCGAGCCCCTCGAACGAGACGCCTTCGCGCGTCACCGCGCGCAGCAGCGTCTCCACCGCTATGTCGGTCGCGCCGTTGTTCATCAGGAACAGCGCCATCCGCACGACGTCCTGGGTCACCCGCCCGCGTCCCTTGTCCCACAGGCGGTCATTGCCGACCGTCCAGACGGCATCGCTGCTGATCAGGCGTCCATATTGCCGCATCGTGGTGAACTTGCCGCCCTTGTTGCCGGCGCCGGCATAGTCGAGATTGAGCAGTTCGAAGCCGCGCGCGATCATGAACGCGTTGAGTTCGCCGAACAGCGCGGCGCCCTTGTAGACCTCCGCGAACAGCACCTCGGAGCGGACGCCGAGGACCGTGGAGTCGAGCGTCGCCGCGGCGCCTTTCAGGATGTCGAATTCCGCGCCCTCGCAGTCCAGCTTCATGAAGTGGACGGGGGCGCCGGCGAACACGCTGTCGACCGAGCGCGCCTCGACCTTGCGCCGCGCCGACGAGGCGAAATCGCGCTTCATGTAATCGTGCTGGTCGAGCAGATCCGTATTGGTCTCGAACAGGGAATTGAGCGCCTGGTGTTCGGAGACGGCGAATTCGAGCGTCGCATCGGCGCTGTAGAGCGCGAGCGGGTAGACCTTGATCCCCGCATCGTTCCGGTATTTGGCGGTCAGGCGCTTCGCCTCGACCTCGTCCATCTCGAAGAGGTGGAACTCGACGATCCCGCGCAGATCGGCCCAGCTCGGGTGAAGCCCGTAGCGCGCGCCCGCGTCGAGTACCACGCAGCCTATGTTCGACATCTCTCGCATCTCCGTGGGCGACGTTTCGGCCGGGAACAGGAAGGCTTCCAATGACTTGCAAAAAAACGCGGCAACTCCAGACACGTCCGGTGCGGATCGGCGGGGCGCCGCGGCCTAGGCCGCCTCCTCGGGCGCGCAATATCGGACCCCGTCGCGGCTGAGCCGTCGCGACACCGCCGCGGCGACCCTCGGGATCAGCGGCACGAAGACGACGGCGCCCTGCGGCGCCTGCTCGGGTCCGAGGATCGGGCGGCCCATGTGCTCGCGCCCGACCCGCATGCGGTCCTCGTCGACGAAGAAATCGACCTGTCCCTGCAGCAGATTGTCGAGCCAGGTGGCGGAGATCGACGTCCCGAATATCCCGAACGGCCGGTGGGCGGCCGCGAGCGCGCGCGCCTGCCCGGCCTGCCGGAGCAGCCATTGCAGATGGCGCTCGACGAGCAGGACGCCGGGCGCCGGGGCGGGCTTTTCGGCGACCACGCCCGCCGCCGGCTGTCCCAGCCAGCTCAGCTCCTTGGGCAGCACCGCGTCGGACAGAAAATGGGTGCGATAGCCGGCCAGCGCCGCCGCATAGCCGAGCGAATCCGGCGTGAAATGGGTCATGTGGTCGGCGACCAGCAGGTCATAGGGCGTCTGGGCATTGTCGGGCACTTCGACGAAGACCCGGCCGCCCGCGCCGAGCAGTCCGGCGAGGCTGGCGAGGACCTTGACCGGGTCGATCACGTGCTCCAGCGCGTGAATCAGGATGACGAGGTCGAATGTGTCGGCGATCTCTTCGGGCGGGCAGGTGTAGAGCCTCTCGAAATTGGCGATGCGCTTCAGCGCGGGCAGGGTCGCATCGCTGAGTTCGCTGCCGCACAGGCGCCAGCCGGGCCGGCGCTTGCCGAACGAGGCGAGCGCGGCGCCGTTGCCGCAGCCAAAATCGAGAATGCGCCCCGTCTCGGGCAGCGCCAGTTCGTCGACGAGATGGTCCATCAGCCGGACCGAGCGCGGCCGGCCGCCGGCGCCGCCGATATCGAAGATCGGCTGCTCGGCGCCGCCGGCCTGATGATAGATTTCGAACGCGCCGTAAATCTTGTCGATCTCGCCGAGCCAGACGGGATCGGCGAGCTTCTGCACCGCGCCGCATTCCTCGCAGACGGCGAGACGGCCGCCCGGCGGAAACGGCTTGGAATCCGAGGTCACCCTCGGCAGGGCGCCATAATCCAGGAACTCCACGAGCGCCGTCGCGCGGCAGAGCTCGCAATCATGGTCTGAAACGGCTCTGGTCTTCATCGATCCGGGATAGGCCCTGGGTTCGGCTCGGCCTGCCGGGGAGGCGAGAAGACCGGCGGATGTCCCTGAGGAGGGACGAACAATGCTTTCGGCAATTCCGCAGGCGCTGCCGCAGAACCCCGGGCGCGAACCAATAGATCAGTCGACGCCCCTGTCAACGAGATTTTGCCGGCGCGCCGGCGTGCATCCGCCGCCGCCCGCGGCCGAATCAATGGATTCCGGCGCTCGCGAAGACGGACTGCGCCTCGTCGCGCAACTGAACGAGCGTCCTTTTGCCGGGCTCGAGCGTCAGGCCGACGGCGACGTCCCTCAACGCGCCATCCCTATCGCCCGCGCTCATCCGCGACCGCGCGCGGGCCTCGTATTCGTCCGCCGTCGCAAGGGGCGGATAGATCCGTTCTCCCGCCCGGACCCGGTCGAGAAGAGGATAGAAGCCCGCCTCGCGAAACGGCGCGTCGATCTCGGCGTAGAGCCTTCGCTGCGCCTCATGGATCGCCTTGCCGCGCTCGAAGGCGGCCTCCGCCGCCGCGGGATCGCCCGCGCTCCTCAATTTCAGCCCGTCATAGAGCGCCTGGACGTCCTCGCCGCAATCGGCGCCCTCCTGGCCCTCCATCACGTGGTCGACGGCCTCGGTCAGGATTCCGATCTCGTCGGGATGCGCCGCCGCATAGGCGAGGGCGCCGCGCCGCGTCTGGCCGATGAATCCGTCGATCGTCGCGCTGTCGAGACGGACGCCGAAATCGCCGGGCACGTCACGCCCGAACTCGACATGACCGAGGATCCGGTCGAGCATCATCGCGCCGACCAGCGATTGATAGTGCGACGGCTCCCACCAGTAGCGCATTTGCGGCGACGTGACGCCGTAGGCGGGAATCGTCTCGCTGGTCACCGAGTTGAAGCCGGAGAAGTCCCACAGCGGCAGCGGCGGGCGCCCGAGCCTGCGGCCCTCCTCCTCGACGATCCCCGTGATGTCGCGCTTCCAGGCCTCATAGGTCGGCCAGAGCCCGGCGTCGCGGATCGCGACGAGCATCCGCGCATGGATGGGATTGATGAACAATCGCACGTCCACGCCGGACTGGTAGGCGAAATCGACCATCGACCGGAAGACCTCGCGGGTGTCCGAGCCGGCGCGGGTGAAGCAGTAGCGCTTCTCCGGCGAAGCGCGCCAGATCCGATCGACATAGGCGGCCTCCTGGCCGGCGCCGTGGTGGTCGTCGAAATCGAAGAATCGGCGCGAGCCGCTTCGTCGCGAAATCAGCCGCAGCGCGTCGAAGAAGCCGCCGCGATAGCCGCGCCGGTCGTATTGCGCGACCCAGAGGTTCGCCATGGTCCCGTCGAAGCGCGCGCCCACGCTTTCCGGGGTCGGCATCTGCTCGAATATCGTGCCGACGCTGTATCGCAGCGCCGACACCCCGAGCACCCGGTAGACGTCGGTCGCCACCGCGCGGAGGCAGGAATCGCCGGGCGCAATCATCAGCCGCCTCCGGTCGAACCCGAAGACCTCCATGCCGAAGACATGCGCCTCCCGGTTGGCGTTGAACATCAGAAAATCCAGGCCGATCGCCGCCTGCTTCAGCGCCGGAGCGGCGTGGACGAGGTGCCGGAACGTCATGTCGAGTTCGGCGAGGCCCATTCCCGGAAGCGCCAGATTGTACGGACGCGCGCCGTCCTGCCAGCCGGGATGAAGCGGGTCCATGCCCACTTCGACCCGCGACGTGCCCATCACCGCCGCGGTCGGATTGCGCAGACAGACCTGGATCGCCTTCATCATCCTCGCCTCGGTCGCCGCCTTGAACCGCTGCGCGTTGAAGCCCTCGATGCTGACGAATCCGAAAATCTGGAAGGGGTCGACGACGACATTGGTCGCGACGATGGCGAGAAATGTCGCCACGCCCATCGCCGCAAAGCCCAGGAGGAAGGCCTTCGGACCGGATTTCGCCGGCGACGGC